>DASULA010000250.1:0-8242 GCA_036278435.1 Mycobacteriales bacterium
TACGCCCTCGTCATCCAGGTGGCCTCCGGCAGGCTGGATCTGATCTCCGAACTGGAGCGGATCCTTCGAGGTGCCACCGAGCCGTGGTGACCGGCCCGTGTCGGGTGCGGTCAGCGTGGGAGTTGGCCGAGGTAGAAGCGAGTGCCCTGGTCGTCGGCGCAGTCGGCGGCCATGCCGTACGGCTCGCGCCGTGGCTCGGTGGCGGTGCCGCCGGCCTGGCGGACCCGCCGCACCGCCGCGGCGATGTCGTCGACCAGCCACATGGGCACCCCGGTGGTCCGCGGCTGGCCGCCCCTCAGCCCGGTCATCGGAACGGTGTCGACCACCTGCCAGCCGTCCTCGACGGTGCCCGGGTCGAATCGCCAGCCCAGCACGGTTCCATAGAACCCGCGGGCCCGGGCGGCGTCCACCAGCTCCAGGGTGAGGTAGGCCAGGTCGCCCTGGCGGGTGCCGTTCGGGGCCGGCCCCGGTCCGGTGTCCACCCCGCCCGGGGGCTGGTACACGGCGAACGCGGTGCCCTGGTCGTCGGTGCACTCGGCCAGCAGCCCGTGCGGCGTGGCCTCCGGCTCGGTGGCCTGCCCCCCGGCCGCCCGGATCCGGGTCACCGCGTCGGCAATGTCGTTCACCGCCCAGGCGCAGAACAGGGTGTTGCGCGGATGCCCTCCGTGGAGGCCCAGTGACGGGGTGGTCCCGGTGACCCGCCGCCCGTCCGGGCGGTTCTCGGGCGCGTAGGTCCAGCCCAGCACCGACTGGTAGAAGGCCGCTGCCCGCCCGACGTCGGGTACCCACACCGAGGCGTAGCCGAGGTCGCCGTGTCGGGGGGAGGCCGACACCGGCTCGGCCGTCAGCGGGGTCTGGAGCATCCAGCGGTGGCCGAACGGGTCGACCACGGTGGCGCTGCGGTGCCCGTGGTCCTGGTACGCCGCGCGGGTGAGCCGGCCACCGGCGGCGACGGCCGCCGAGACGGTCGCGTCCAGGTCGGGGACGGTGAGCACCAGGCTCACCGACGCGGCGTCGCGCACCGGGGCGGCCACGCCGATCTCCGGGTGCTCGTCGGCGAGGTAGATCACGCCGGCCGGGAACGCGATCTCGGCGTGCCCGAGCCGTCCGTCGGGCATCATGACCGGCTCGCCGCGCCGTTGTCCGCCGAGCACATCGACGTACCAGTCCAGGGCCTGCCGGGCGTCTCGCGCGATGAGGTAGGGGATCGCGGCGCCGACCGGGGCCGGCGGGGTGGCGATGTCAACGGTCGGCTGGGGGAGTTGCGACATGGTGACTCCTCGCGGCAGGGTCAGCGCGCGCTCGATCCGGGCGCGCAACCGGGAAGCGAATGCGGGATCGGGATCGACCGGGATGGCCGGTGCCCGCAGCGCGTCGAACGGGTCAGCCACCGCCGTCCCCCTCCCCGCCGTGGTCTGTGTAGTCACGCCGGAACGCCACCCGGGCGCGGACCAGCAGCGCCTCGGTGGCGTGCACGGTGCGGCCGAGCAGCCCGGCGACCTGCCCGACGGGCAGGTCGTCGAGGTAGCGCAGGGTCAGCGCGGCCCGGTGTTGCGGGGCGAGCCGGCTCAGCGTGTCGCGGGCCCGCAGCGCGTCCAGGTAGACGTCCCACGGGTCCTCGACGGCGCCGACGGTCCCGGCGGGTTGGCCGGCCGGGGTGGTCCAGGTGGAAGGGTCGGCCACCGCACGCAGGCCGCGTTCCTCGCGGGCCCGGGCCCGCCAATGGTCGACCAGCTTGTGCCGGGCCACCCCGATCAGCCAGGCCGTGCTCACCGGCGGTGTGCCGGCGCCGCGGATCGCGTCCACGGCGGCCAGGAACGTCTCGGCGGTCAGGTCCTCGGCCAGGGCGGGCCGGCCGCAGCGGGTCAGCAGGTAGCCGTACACCTGCGGCAGTGCCGTCTCGTACAGCGCGAGCAGGCGCGAGCCGGGATCGCTCTCGGCCGCTGGTTGCCCACCCATACCCGTATCGTCGTCCGGCGGCTACAAACTCCGACGCCCTGACACGCAACGAGTGCGGGGTGGGCGGGCCGTGGTAGTGGCCGTGCCCCAGTCGGCCCGGCGGTGCACTGTGAGTGGCGTCGAGTTGACGGATTGCCGTATCGGCCGTCGGTCGGTATGACACAGTGCGCCCGGGTGGGGAGTTTCAGACCGGGGGGAACCGAGATTGGCATGGCGGCGGAAGACGTACACGGTGATGTGCGCCGACGGGACGCCACGGCTTGTCTACCGTGACATCGACGCGGCTCTGCCGTTGTACCTGCCGGGTTTCCACGCCGGCGTGGACGCGTCGATCCCGGGTGTCGCTGCTGGTCAGGCGCTACTCAGGAGCGAGTACGAGACACGGATCCAGGGGCTGCTCTATGCGCTGAGCGAGAAGAACGACAGCCTGATGATGATGTTCCGCAGCGTCTACCTGGTGTTCCAGAGCGACCCGTGCCGGCATGGCGACTATCTGGCCAAGCAGGTCGAAAGGCTGAACGCGGACCAGCTACGACTGGCCAACGTCAGGTTGATGGTGCGTGGTTTGATCGACCTTGCCGCGTCGAATCCTGATCAGCCGGACATGTGGGCGAACGCCTTCCTGCAAGTGGTCGCGCGGCTGGGCGGGGGATCCCCGGAGGTGGAGGCAGCGGCCGCCGCGGCGGCCATCGGCGCCAGCCGCAGTGCCGCGCGGGAGTGGATTGCCGGCGACCAGCCAGGTCCGCCCGACAGCGCGGATGCCCGTCCGGCGGGAGACGTCCGGTGAGGGCACGAGTCATTTGCGTGGCCAGTGCCAAGGGCGGCTCGGGCAAGACGCTGCTTACCGCCACGTTCGGGACGTTTCTCGGTGCGCTGGGCAAGCGGGTGCTGCTGGTGGACACCGACGCGGCGACCAACGGGTTGTCCCTGCTCTACCTGCGTGAGCTCACCCGCACCGGGGTCGCCGGTGGAACAGCCCGCAAAGGGCTGTTCGAGGATGGTACAGACGAGTTGACCCCGACCGGCGTGGCCGACAACGTCGACCTGCTCCCGGCCACCTACCGGTTCACCAACAGCGAGTCGGTGCCACTGGAGACCTACCGCGCGGCGCTGCTGGCCGCGCTCGCCTGGTTCGGACAGTCCTACGACTACGTGTTCCTCGACGCGCAGGCCGGAACCGACGAGTACGCCGAGGTGGCGGTACGCCCCGACGTGTCCGACGAGGTGGTCATCGTGACCGAGTACGACCCGGTGTCCGCGGCCGGCGTGGAACGGCTCAAGGCGATATTCGGCGACAGCCTGGCCTATCCGCGGACCTGGATCCTGCTGAACAAGATGCTCCCGGACTTCGTCTCGTCGTTCAGCGAATTCCTGGAGATCGCCCGGTATCTGAGTCCGGTGCCCTGGGACGCGCAGGTGGTCCGCGCCTATGCCCGACGGTCGCTGGCCCTGGACACCGAGCACGGCAACGACCACACCCTGGCCGTGCTGAACACCCTGCGTGGCCTGCTGGGCGACGAGGTCGGAGCCGAACTGGACCAGTGGATCGAGACCAGAGCCGAGGCGATCCGGGAGCCCGTCCGCGACCAGATCGCCGAAACCCGGGCCGAACTCGACGCGGTGACCGAACGCCAGCACCGGCTCCGGGCCGGTGCCCGACGGCGCTTGTGGATGTCCCGCGTCTCGGCACTCGCCGTGATCGTAGGCGCCGGGGCGGTGACCACGCTGCCCACGTCAGGACCGACCTGGGTGACCGTCCTTCTTTTCGGCGCGAGTGGCGTCGTGCTGACGGCGGCCGTGTCTGTCCTCTGGTCCTGGTCACTGCGCTCGCGATCGGCCAGCGAGTTGGACGCGGACCGACTCTCGGTCCAGCGTGAGCTGCTGGTCGACCGGTTGCGCCGGCTGAGCATGCTGGAGGAGCTTCGGGCCGACTCACTGCTCGGCGAGCGCGAGCGGTACGGCGAGACCCCTCGCCGGGCAAAGGGGCGTTGACTCCGGCGGTGGCCGGCCATCAGTCCAGGCGGGTGTGCAGGCGGATCTCGCGGAACTGGTGGCCGTCGGCGTCCAGGGCGCGGACGTAGCCGTCCGGTTCCCAGCCGGCCGACCCGTACAGCGAGATCGACGCGGCGTCGGCCTCGGGCACCCAGGCCAGCGCGTGCGTGCTGCCGTCGGCACGCATGAGGTCCACGGCGGCGGTGAGCAGCCGGCTGCCGTGACCGCGCCGGCCCCACCGCGGTTCCACCAGCAGGATCAGGACCATCCCGACCGCGCCCGGGGCCGGCGGCTCGTCCTCGCCGGCGAATGCGCCGGCCGCGTCATCGGAGTCGTCCGGATCAACCGGTCCGAACGCGACGAACCCGACCACGGCCTGCCCCTCGCAGGCGAGCAACACATGGTGGCGCGGCGACGGGGGCGCGGCGACCGCCGCGGCCCAACGCCCCTCGGCCTGTTCGGCGGCCACCGAGGCCAGTACCTCGGCGGGCAGCAACCGGGCGTAGCCGACCCGCCAGGTGTCGACCTGGATCCGCGCGATCTCGGCCACGTCGGCGGCTCGGGCGGGTCGCACGCTCGCATCGGCCATGCGGCGACCCTACTGGCCGACCGACGCCACCCACCCCGCCGGCCACACCCGAGGTCAGCAGGGTTGGGCCAGCACGCCGTTGGTGTTGACGAAGGCGTCGGACACGAAGTTGCCCGGTCCGATCAGGTCCCAGTGTGTGCTGGTGCCGCGCGGCCCGGTCTCGGTGTCGCCGGAGACCTGGCAGGAGATGTTCACCCGGGCATGGGCCGCGGCCAGGCCGACCGCCGCATCGCTGGTGTGTGGCCCGGACCGGACGGTGAGCGGGCCGCCCGAGGCGGTGACGATGCTGCCGGTCAGCGGCGGATTACCGGTCCACAGGTAGTCCACGGTGACGAACCCGTTGTCGGCCAGCTCCAGGCCGTCGAAGAACACCCCGTCGGCCAGATCGATGCCGGCCGGGTTGAGCACGGTCCGACCGAACTGGTCGCGCCCGCCGTTGAACCCGTCGAAGAACGCGGCCTGCGCCTCGGGCGTGCCCTGCGGCAAGCTCTGCCAGTTCTGCCGCACCGACGAGGGGTTCCAGTAGTCGTCCCGGGTGTTCCACGGACCGATGTCCCACACCGGGGCGTATTCGCACCGGCCGGTGCTCGCCGCACACACCCGCACGCTGAAGTCGCCGGCGCCCGCCGGCGACAGTGCCCGGCCGCTGGGCAGCGCCACGAAGTGGTCGTGCGAGGTGATCGTGTGCCCGTTCGCGGTGGTGCCGCCGACCAGGCCCTCGCGGGTGGCGAACACGGTGAACGCGACCTCGGCGGCCGGGCTGACCGCGCCGCCGACCGCCGCGCCCGCGCCGGCGTGCAGGACGAGCCGGGTCAACGTCGGGCCGGTCCGGCCGGTGCCGGCGGTCAACACCACCCGAACCTGTACGGTCCGGCTCGGCACGGGTAACACGGCCGGAGCGTTCGCGCCCGCCTGCCGCCACTCGGTCCACCGCCCGTCCGGCAGCCCGCCCCGTACCTCGACGGCCGCAGAGGCGCCGGCCGGTACCCGGGCGGTGGTGTACGCGGTCACTGCGGCCACCGGGGTGGGCAGCGACCGGGGCGGGAACAGCACCTGGCCGTACCCGCCGACCATCGCGCCCGGATGCCAGCCCGAGTCAACCAGCCGCAGCCCCGATGGCCCGGTGTCCACGTTCACCCGGGTCGCCGGGCGGGTCAGGTCCACCCGCCAGGACACTCCGGCCGGCGCGGGGGAGGCGGCGGCCGGTGCCGCCGGCAGCAGCGGCGTGAGCGCGGCGGCCAGCACCGCGACGACGGCGGCGGCCGGGCCTGGACGGACGCCGTGGCGTGGAGCGGACATATCATGACTCCTCGCTAAGGGTGATTGAAATGGTACTATTTCATACGCGAGAGATCCATACTCACCGGCAGCAAACGATCACAGATCAGTTCCTGCCAGGTCAGGCCGTCAACCCCGGGGGAACTGGTATTGATCATCTGCTCGTAGGGGGTTGGGATAATCCGCCGCAGTGGTGTGGTGGCGATGGGCGAGTTCGGCAACGCCGCCGCCGAGGCGACGTTCGGTCCTGGTGCGCGTGACCGACGGTTCTATGAATTGATGCAGAGTGGGCCATGTACGGAGGAATGCATCATGGTGGCGAACACGGCTTCCGCGCGCTCGCCGACTTCGACCAGGATGCACCAGACCACCGGCACCCCAACCTCGACAACCAGCACCCGGGGGTGGACCCCGGTACTCACCCGCTGGGAACAACACTTGTTCCCCCTCCATCCACGGGTGCACCGCACCTGATTTCGTTGTTGGAGGACTCATGACTGGACGGCCGGGAGTGGGACATTCGGATGGGTCGGCGTTCGCGCGGGTCGCGGCAGCTGGTGCGGCCCTGCGTCGCTACTGGTCTGGCCGGCGAGCCCTGATACTGACCCACGGGATCAGCGAGAACGCGCTGGGAACCATCGCGGAACTGGCCATGCTGGGGGTGAAGGAACTCGCGGTGTGCTGTGCTGCGCCGGCGACCGCGGAGTCGTTCGAGTGCGCTGAGGTGTGGTCCTGCGACCCGGACCGGCACCTGTCCACCCTTGAGTTTGACGCGTGGTTGGGTAATCCGCCCGCGGACTTCATTGCGTGGTTGGACCGGCTCGACCCCGACCGTGACCTGCTGCTGCTCGGCAGCCCGATGACCAGTACGGGGGAGGTGCGCGGGCGCCCGGTACACGGCTGGCGGCGGCCTGCCTGGGCGATGCTCGAGGACAAGACCAGGATCGACCAGTTGTGGGGTGCGGTCGGTGTGCCGTCCCCGGCGCATGTCGTCGCCGCGGTGGGCGACCCCAGTTTCGCCGCGCAGGTCAGTGCCCTGGACCGCGGGTTCGGTGTCGTCCTGGCCGGAGACGCCACCCGCGGGTTCGTCGGTGTCACGCGGGGACTGCGGTGGGTCCGCTCCGACGAGCAGTGCGAGGCCGCGCTGGAGTGGTTCGCTACCAGAACGGACCGGATTCGTGCCGCCGAGTTCCTGCCGGGGGTGCCGTGCAGTGTCCTCGCCATGGTGCTGCGCGACGGGGTGGCGGTGTTCGACCCGATCGAGATCGTGACGTTACAGGACCGGGTGCGGTCGGAGTTCGTCCAGGTGGGTTCGTCCACCTGGTGGCGTCCGGACTCGGAGTCGGCCGAACAGATGCGCCACTGCACCCGACTGGTGGGCGAGGCGATCGCCGAGACCGCCGGCTACCGGGGCATGTTCAGTATTGACGGGATCCTGACCCGCTCGGGGTTCGCGGCCACGGAGCTGAACTCCCGCCACGCCGGGGGTCTGGGGCTGCACGCCGGGTGGCCGGAGTTTCCGATCAACTCGCTGCAACGGGCGGTCCAGGAAAAACTGCCGGGCCTCGTCGACCTGTCCGCGTCGGACCTGGAGGAGGTCGTCCGCGCGGCGGTGCGGGGCAATCCCTCGTACTCGCTGTGGGCGCCGGCACCTCCCGGCATGGACGGCACGGCGGGCATCGAGTCATTGGTCACGGTGGCACGCCCCGAGCCGTTCCGTCAGACCGTTCGCTACCTGGTCGAGGGCGACAGGGCCTACCTGGAGGCCGTCGATCCGCATCTGCCCGACCGGGCCGCAGGGCCGGCCGCCGCGGCGCTGGGCAACGCGCTGGGGTCGACACGCGCGTTGACCAGTCCGCGGGACGACGCCGAGGGCTCCTGACGGCCCGCGACGGCCCGCACCGGTCGCCCACCCGCACCGCCGCGCGGCCGGGCACACCCGGCCCAGCTCGTTGCCGCGGTAGGGCGCCAGGTAGAACAGTCGCGGCAGTTCGGCGACGCGACGCGATCTCGTCCGTGGTACACGACCGCTCGAATATGGCCGCGACGATGCCGAGACAGACTGCGGCGCCGAGTACTTGCGTGATCATGAAGCCGTCAATCGCATCGAGCAGAGCGCACGGACCGGATTTCCACGGGAGATGGAAGTCATGGCCTTCTTAGCTCAGATATATTTCCGGTGCCGAACCCTCGCGCACGGTGTCCAGCGTGAAACAGTGGAAACCGCCGCCGAACAGCCGTCGGTGCCGGTGCCGCACCGGCACCACGACGTACCCAGCGGTTTCAAGCATCTTAATCAACTCTGGGCATGCCTCATTCACGATGACGGTGTCCGGCGTGATCGACAACACATTCAGGTCGATGTACTTGCTGGTCAGAATCAGCTCGCCGTCGTCGTAGGCGGGGAAGTTGTTGACGTCGGGC
>DASULA010000251.1:0-4279 GCA_036278435.1 Mycobacteriales bacterium
GCTGCCGGTGAGCGTCCAGTTGGTCGGCCCGGCCGGCGCCGACGCCAGGTTGCTGGACCTGGCCGGCTGGGTGGAGGCGGTGCGGGACGAGGCCTGATCGAGCCTGATCGGGCCTGATCGGGCCCGCCGGGGTCTGACCCGGCCTGACCGGGCCCGGCAACCCGCGCCGCCGCGGGGACCTACGCTGCGGCCATGCGGGTTCACGTGGTTTCCGACGTACACGGGCGGATCGACGCCCTGCGCGGCGCGCGGGACGGCGCCGACGCGCTGGTGTGCCTGGGGGACCTGCTGCTGTTCGTCGACTACGCCGACCACGGCGGGGGCATCATGGGCGAGCTGTTCGGCGCCGAGGCGGTGGGCCGGTACGTGTCGCTGCGCAACGAGCAGCGCTTCGACGACGCCCGCGAGTTCGCCCGAGGGTTGTGGGCGGCGGTGCGCGACGCGCCGGGCGCGATCCGGCAGGCCGCGCGGGAGCAGTACGCGCGGATCCTCGCCGCGATGCCCACCCCAACCTTCCTCACCTTCGGCAACGTCGACGTGCCGGCACTGTTGCCGGAGTTCCTGCGCGACGGGGTGCGGCTGCTCGACGGTGAGGTGGTCGACATCGGCGGGCGCGCGTTCGGGTTCGTCGGGGGCGGGCTGCGCAGCCCGATGCGCACGCCCAACGAGCTTTCCGACGCCGACTACGCGGCCAAGGTGGCCGCGGTCGGCGCGGTGGACGTGCTGTGCTGCCACATCCCGCCGGCACTGCCGGAGCTGACCTACGACGTGGTGGCCCGCCGGTTCGAGCGCGGCAGCGAGCAGGTGCTCGACGCGATCCGGGACACCCAGCCCCGGCTGGTGCTGTTCGGGCACGTGCACCAGCCGTTGCAGCGCCGGATCCGGATCGGGCGCACCGAGTGCGTCAACGTCGGGCACTTCCGCAGTGAGGGCCGCCCGTTCGTGCTGCGCTGGTAGGGCGCGCGGGCCGGGACCGGCCGCTGTCGGCCCGCCCCGGGCGGCGCCGCCGTTCCGGCCCGGCCCGGGTGCCAACGGGTAGCCTTCGCCCATGGCCGACCAGTCCACCCAGTCGATCGTCGTCGACGCGCCACCGCCGGCCGTGATGGCGGTGATCGCCGACTTCGACGCCTATCCCCAGTGGGCCGCGTCGGTGAAGACCTGCGAGGTGGTCCGCGGCGATCCAGACGGGCGGGCCAGCCAGGTGCACTTCGTCATCGACGCGGGTGTGGTCCGGGACGACTACGTGCTGGAGTACGACTGGGCGCCTGACGGGCAGGGGGTGAGCTGGCGGCTGGTCCGCGGCCAGATCCAGAAGAGCCAGCACGGCTCGTACACGCTGGTGCCAGGGTCGGTGCCGGGCGCGCCGACGACGGTGACCTACAGCCTCACCGTGGACCTGTGGATTCCGATGCTCGGGATGTTCAAACGCAAGGCCGAGAAGGTCATCATGGACACAGCGCTCAAGGAGTTGAAGAAGCGGGTGGAAAGCTGACCGGGTCCGCCGGTGGTGGATCCGCCCGCCGGTGGGTGCGCCGCAGTGGGCTGTCCGGAGGCCCTGGATCACTCGTGTGGGTGAGGTGTCCGCCCATGTCGCCGCGTTAGTGTTCGACTCTGCGTTCGGACTCGGGTTTCCGCGGTGGCCGTGGTCCGGTGGCGGGGCGGATTCGACATGGCCCAGGTCGGGTCCGGTGATCTTCACGGGAATCTGGCTGCTTGGGCATGCCTTGTTGTGGTTCGTCTGAGTATCTGGATATCTGTGCGCGTCCGATCGTCTCTCCACCCTGCCGGAGTGCCGGGCCACCGTCGTGTGCTCTCGGGCGTGCGCTCTCGGGTTCAACCGGACACGATCGAGGAGTTTCGGGGTTGGCATTCGCGATCGGCGTGGACATAGGCGGGACAAAGGTGGCCGCCGGCGTCGTCGACGACCAGGGGACGGTGCTGGATCGGCTGCGGCGCCCGACCCCCAGCTTCGACGTGGACGAGACCGAGGACGCGATCATCGACGCGGTCAACGAGCTGGCCGACCGGCACCCGGTAATCGCGGTGGGCATCGGTGCGGCCGGATGGATCGCCTCGGACCGGGCCACGGTGCTGTTCTCGCCGCACCTGGCCTGGCGCAACGAGCCGCTGCGCGACGCGCTGTCCGACCGGATCGGGTTGCCGGTGGTGGTCGAGAACGACGCCAATGCCGCGGCCTGGGCGGAGTACCGGTTCGGTGCGGCCAGGGCCGAGCGGGTGGTCGCCTGCATCACCCTGGGCACCGGCATCGGCGGCGGCCTGGTCGTCTCCGGCGCGCTGTTCCGGGGAGCCAACGGGGTCGCCTGTGAGTGGGGGCACATGTGCGTGGTCTCCGGTGGCCGCCGGTGTGCCTGCGGTAACCGGGGATGTTGGGAGATGTACGCCAGCGGCACCGCGCTGGCCAAGGATGCCCGGGAGTTGGCCGAGGTGTCTCCGGTGGCCGCCGACCGCATGCTGGAACTGGCCGGCGGTGAGGCGTCCCACCTCACCGGGAACCACGTGACGGCCGCCGCCAGGGAGGGCGACCCGTCCGCGGTCGAGATCTTCACCGCGATGGGCCGCTGGCTGGGCCGGGGCATCGCCGACCTCGCCGCGGTACTGGATCCCAGTTGCGTGGTCATCGGCGGTGGGCTGTGCGCGGCCGGCGACCTGCTGCTGGGCCCGGCCCGGGAGGCGTTCGCCGGTGGGCTGACCGGGCGGGGATTCCGGCCCGCGGCCGAGATCCGGCTGGCCGAACTCGGGCCCGACGCGGGTCTGATCGGTGCTGCGGACCTGGCCCGGCGCCGGGTCTGACGGTGTCTGGCGGCGTTTGACGGGGTATGGCGGTCATCGTCCTGGTAACGCGGCCCGTGTGGCGGGATCCTGCTGGGATTGTGAAGGCATTTCAACCGACATAACACGCATATCGGTCGGGACGAAATACCCTCGATGCGATCTTTCACATTGTTGACTGTCCGTACCTGGGGAATTGCCACTCATACCAAGCAAGGGCTGGGACCTACGCCCGGCCTGGGCCCCAGGAAGGTGGCGGGTTTCCATGAGCCGTGAGATCGAATGGATGCTCGTGCGCGTCGGCGGCGTCCTGTTCGTCTACGCCGACGGGCGCTACGTCGGCGAGATCGGCCGCAGCCTGTTCGCCCGTGCCGGCTGCCGGTGGTGGGCCTCCACCGGATGGGAGGCCGGCCGGAGCCGGTACCCCACCCGCGACGCGGCGCTGGCCAGCATCCAGGACTCCACCGGCGGCCGGCCGTCCGAAGTGGTCTGACCCCGAGCCGGAATCCGACCGATCGGGCCGACCGGACGCCTCCCCGTGCCGTATGTTGATCTTGGTCTGGCTGGCCCAGCTGGTCCGGTCGGGATCGCCGGTGCCCGTGCCGGCGATCCCGGACCAGCGGGATCGGCGGGGACCGTTTCGGATCGGCGGGCACGGTGGGAGGACATGATGCGGCTCGGGCTGCTCGGTGCCGGTCGGATCGGCGCGTTCCACGCGGCGACGCTGCGTGATCATCCGCTGGTCGAGCACCTGGTGGTGGGCGACATCGATCCGTGCCGGGCCGCCGCCCTGGCGGACAAGCTCGGCGCGGACGCGACCGACGACCCGCTCGGCGTGCTCGACGCCAGTCTGGACGCGGTCGTGATCGCCACCACCACCGCGGCGCACGGGGCGCTGGTCGGCCAGGCCGCCGACCGCGGGCTGCCGGTGTTCTGTGAGAAGCCGGTCGCGCTGGACGTGGCCGGCACCCGCTCGGCGCTGGAACGGGTGGCCAGCGCCGGAGTGCCGTTGCAGGTGGGGTTCCAGCGCCGGTTCGACGCCGGGTACCTGCGCGCCAGCCAGGCGCTGCGCGAGGGTGCGGTGGGCACCCTGCACGCGGTCCGGATGGTCGGCGCCGATCCGGCACCGCCACACCCGTCGTACCTGCCCGGCTCCGGCGGCATATTCCGCGACCTGCACATCCACGACTTCGACGCGCTGCGCTGGCTGACCGGGCGTGAAATCGCGCGGGTGTACGCCACCGGGGCCAACCGGGGTGCCCCGGAGTTCGGCGAGTGCGGTGACGTGGACACCGCGGCCTGCCTGCTGTGGCTGGATGACGGCACGCTGGCGACCCTGACCGGCTCTCGCTACAACGGCGCCGGTTACGACATCCGGATGGAGCTGGCCGGCACGCACTCCACCATCGTGGTCGGGCTGGATGACCGCACCCCGCTGCGGTCCTGCGAACCGGCGGTGTCCTGGCCGGCCGGGCGCTCCTGGGGCGGT
>DASULA010000252.1:0-8507 GCA_036278435.1 Mycobacteriales bacterium
GGGGTGGGTGCGTGTCGGCGGTGGGAGGTGATTTCGCGGGCGAGGATCAGGGTGGCGGCGAGCCAGAATGCCGCGTGCGCAGCGGGTTCGCGGTCGATGCGGGTGGTGAGGAGACGCCGGGTGTCGGGGTTGGGTCCGAGGAGGACCCAGAGCATTGCCAGGTCGTATCCGGGTGGTCTGGTCGCGGTGACCTCGAAGTCGAGGAGGGCCAGTCCGGTGGGTGTGGCCAGTGTGTTGGCGGGGTGCGGGTCGCCGTGTTGTGGCTGGTGCGCGACGTGTGGGCTGATGGCGTGGTGCAGTTCGGTGAACCGACAGTGGTCGACCGGCGAGATCAGGTCGGGAATCAGATGTGTGAGCTGGGTGGGGTAGTCGTCGTCTCTGGGGAATCCGGCGGGTGGGGTCCAGTGGTGCAGGGTGTCGAGGGTGTCCAGTAGTGGGTGCAGCCGCCCGGCGGGTAGTGGTGTGGTCGGGTATCGGTCGGGTCCCAGGGGCGTGCCGGGTAGCAGGGTGAGAACGAGTAGTAGTTCGGTGGGGTCGGCGGCGACCAGTCGTGGAGCAGGGTTGGGCGGGTTCCTTGCGGTCGATAGTGCGGTGTAGACGCTGATTTCGTGCCGGCTGCGGTCGAGCCAGAACGGGCGGCGGTCGATGGGGTGTTTGGCGATCACCGGCTGGTTGCCGAGTTCGCCGGTGAGCAGGAGTGAGGTTTCGGTGCGCGTCGCCGGTGCTGTGGGGGTGAAGCCGGGGCACAGGCGGTGCAGGGCGGCGCGGACGTGGCCTTCGAGTGCGGGTGCGATCGCCGGGACGGGCCAGGTTCCGGCGGTCATCGGACCTCGGCCGGAATCGCTGCAACCGGGCTGGTGGTCGTCGGTAGGAGGGTGTGCCATCCAGGGATGCGGCCCGGGGGACGGTGTTGTTGCAGGTCGGCGATGAACGCCGTGGCCTGGGTGACCAGTTTGGGAAGCGGGGTGGCGCCGTCGAGGACCAGGCGGCGTGAGGGGTGGATCTGGTCGAGGTAGAACCGGTCGGCCGCGTTGATGGCACGTTGGACCCGCAGGTCGCTCAGGTGGTCCGCAACGGGGCCTCGTGCCGCCCGGCGGGCCGCCGCCATCGGCGGTGTGACGGTGAGGTACAGGTAGGCGTCGGGGGCGAGGATCGTCCCGTCATCGAGCGCGGCGGAGAACATGGCGACCGCCAGCGCGGGGTCGTGCGGCACGCCGAGGGCGGCCATGCCGATCTCATAACTGATAAGGGTGAGGGGACTTCGGTCGCACAGCACGATCGGCCGGGCCGCGGCACGGGCGTATGCGGCCCGGTGTCGTTCCAGCCCCAAGAAGTGGCACAGGGCGGCACGCACGTCGCCGTGGCCGTGGGGTGGGAACGGGGGTAGTGGTGCGACAGCCGCGTAGTCCGGGGCGACGGTGGCGCACAGAGTGCGGGCCAGGGCAGCGGCCAGGGTGGTCTTGCCGGCGTAGCAGGGTCCCTCCAGGGCGATGACCAGCGGGCTGGCGGCGGTGTTCGGGTGGATCATTGTCTGCTCCCGGCGTGTCGGTTGTGGTCGGCCGGTACGGTCTGGCCTTTCATGGGCCGGTCGGTGAGCCCGGTGATCCGGAGGTGTCGGTGGCGCGGGGGACGACGGGACACGACACGTCCGGCCAGACCGAGCGGGTGGTGCTGTCCGCGGTGGCGGCCAGCTTCAGACTCGGCGGCGTGGGTCAGGTGACGCCGATCGCCGAGGGATTGATGAACCGCAACTGGCGTGTGGCGACCGAACGGGGGGTGTTCGTGATCAAGCAAGTCGTTGATGTGGATGCCGAGCAGGCGGTGTTCCAGCATCGGCTGGCCACGGGTTTGGCCGGGCGTGGCCTGCCTGTGCCCGCTCCGCTGCCGGCCGCCGGTGGTGGCACGCTGGCCCGGATCAACGGTCGGATCTATTCGTGTTACGGCTGGGCTGATGGGGTGCACCGCCGCGGTGTTGATCTGTCGTTGGCCGAGTGCGCCGAGGTGGGCGGGCTGCTGGCCGAGTTGCACGCCGCGCTGGCCGACCTCGCCCCACGCCCAGGGCCCACCCGACCGGAACCGGTGATCGAGACCTCCACGGTGAAAGGGAGGATCGACCGCTACCTGGGCTTGATCGAACAGGTCAAAGACCCTGACGGGTTCGACCGGCTGGCCCGGCGTCGGTTGGTAGAGCGGCGGGAGTTGCTGGAGCGCTGGGCGTGGCTGCGCCCGGACGAGGCAGCCGGGTGTGGTCCGACCGGGTGGGTGCACGGGGACTTTCATCATCTGAACCTGCTGTTCGACGCCGGCCGGGTGGCCGGGGTGGTGGACTGGGATCGGGTGAAGGTGTGGCCGTATGCCAGCGAGCTGGCCCGCTCGGCGACGTTGTTGTTCGGCCACGGCGACGACCGGGGCCTGGACCTAGGCCGGGTGGCCGCGTTCGCCGCCGGATACCGGAGGCGGTGCGAGCTGCCCGCCGAGGCGGTGGCTGTGGCGGTGCACCGGTTGTGGTGGGAACGGCTGGGTGACTTCTGGCAGTTGGCGTGGCACTACGAACGCGGTGACCGAAGTTGCGACCACCTGTTCGTCTCCTCCAGCGCCCTGCTGGCGTGGTGGACCGCACACCGCGAGCAGGTGACCGAGGCGTTCACCCGCCCGACCCCGCCCACGGACTGAGCACCGGTGTCCGGGTCGCCGCGCCGATCTGGGCGAGCACCCGTTCCACCTGCGCCCGGGTGCGCCCGGGTCGGGCCGCGGTGGTGAGGAATCGGGCGCCCCGGGCCAGACCGTTCCGCCACGCTGCCTCGCGCTGTCGCCGGCCGGGCACGGCGGCAACTGACAGGCTGTACGCCTCGCCGGTCTCGACGAACTCCCGCCAGGTCCGCACTCCCCAGGCCACACCCCCGGACTCGCTGCGCCCGGCAAAGAACTCGAAGAACGCGCCGATCATCTCCGCGTGGAAGTCCTCATCGGTGACCCGGCACCCGGTGTCGGTTCGCCGGACCGCAGACAACTCGACCAGCTCGCCGAACGGCCGTCCCAGCGTGGGCAGCGGCGTAGTCAGGTCGTCGGGGTGGACGGGGAACCGCCCTGCGGCCCCGAATTTCAGATGCACCGCGGCCAGGCGCGGGTCGGGGCAGTGGTACAGGTGCCCCCCGGTGTCGGTCAGGTCGGCGGCCAGGTGCAGGTGGTCGGAGTAGGACATCGCCCAAGCCGACAGATCGGTGAACCCTCCGGAACGGTCCAACGCCGCAGCATCGATCAGGGCGGTGCCGCCGATCAGGTCCACCCGCAAGGGCGCGAGCAACCCCGCGTAGTCATCCAGACGTGCTGTGCCGGCCAGGTGTCCGGCGGGCATCGCGTGGAAGCCGGTGGCGAACCTCGCGACATCAGGTTCCAAGCGTCCGATCCGTGTGGCCGGCAGGACCTCGCGGGGCCGTAGCGCTCGGTAGTAGAACGGCAGCATCACCGCAGCGGTCGCCGGATCGCGGCGTGTGAGCATGTGCATCAGATACGCCGCGCCGGCGGCGTAGTACGGCGGGTAGAGGCAGTCGTCGTCACCGAACAACAACCATTGCCCGGTCGCTGCGGCGGCCCCAGCATTGCGGGCAGATGCGGAACCCGCGTGCCTACCAAGGCGGATCACCCTGATCGGAATCCGGGCCGCCTCAGTGATCTGGTTGAGGACCGCGGCGGTGTGGTCGGTGGACCCGTCGTCAACGACGACGATCTCGGCGAGCGAGTGGCCCGCTTGGTCGAGCAGCGTGTCCAGTGCCCAGGTCAGTGGGTTGTCCCGCAGCCGCCCGCCGGCCGGGTCGAACGGGCAACGGTTGTAGGTGGCCACGACGGCAGAGACCCGCCCGCGGGTCGCCCCCGCGCACAGCGCGTCGGTGAATTCCTTCCCCACGGGCAGCGAGGCGAGCAGCGAGGCTAGCCGTTCGGTGTGATCAGTGGTGGTCATCGGGTTCACCGTGCTGTCCTGTCGTGGGAGTAGTGCGCGCCGGTGAGGGCGTGGCGGGCAGCGCTGACCAGGCACCACCACGGCCCGGCGCTGCCGGTCAGGCATGCGGCCAGGCCACCGGCCAGCTCCCGGCCTCCGATGTGGACCGGGTACCCGTGACGGCGAGATTCCCTGGCGATGAGGATGAACGGCGCGACGTAGTACGCCGTCAACACTGAGACAGCCGCGGCGAGGCCACGGCGCCCGGCCAGGGCAGGCAGGGCCAGTACGGCGGCGGTGGCCGGTGACTGGCCAAGCCACAACGCTCCCCGTGCCACACCCTGGGCGGACAACCACACCCGCTGCCCTGATCGGCCGAGGTTCGCTCGGGCGGCCATGTCGGCGAAGCGGGGGTATTCGGTGTAGGACCAGAACCACTGGCGGGCCTGCCGGACCATGCCGGTGACGGTTTCCGGGGAGTCGGCCCATTCCAGCAGCGGCACCGGATCGATCGGGATGCCCGCCGCGCAGGCCAGGTATCCCGTGGCGAGGTCTTCGTTCATCGACGCGGTGGGCAGCCCGCCCGTGTCGGTGAACAGGTCGGCGTTGATGAACAGCCCGTGGCCGACACAGTGAGCCAACCACGGCCACCTTCCCGCCCGGTTCGGCCTGGTGCGAGCTTGGTTGGCCTGGCGACGCAACCGGGGGATCTCTCGGGCCAGTGTCCAGCGTGACTGCAACAACGCCGCCCCGGTCAGCACGATCCCGGCGGGTCCGCTGTGCATACGGCGCAGGTTGGCGGTGAACAGCGCGGACTGTTGGAGGATCCGCGGGGCCGGTCCCGGGTCAGCGGCCAGCCGGGTGATCGTCCCGGCGGCGGTCGGCAGGATGGCCGGGTCGGGCTGGGAATCGGCGTTGTAGATCACCACCCATATTCGGCCCGGATCGACACCGCCCGCGGTTAGGCGGTCGATCTCGGCTCGGGCGGCGTGGTTGACCTGGTGCACCATCGCCGCATCAGGCTGCGGGCAGTGGTAGTGCCAGGCGTCAACGCCCTCGGCTCGCGCCTTGGCCACCAGCTCGCCGGCCAGCACGTCGGTGTCCCGCACATCGCCGAGGGCGGCCCGGACGGCGGCCAGGCACTGCTCGTAGGGCTGCCCGGCCGCCGTGGCCGCGAGCCGTTCCAAGCCCTGCCGGGGCAGAACTCCCAGAAACCGGCCCATGATTCGCCGGGGTGAGGCGCGGTCGGTCAACGCCTGGGCCAGGCCCGGTGCCCGCTGCTCGGTGCGGCCACGCTCGGCGCGTTCCCGTTCGGTGGTGACCACCACGAGCGAACTGTCCGCCCAGGTGCCGGCCAACTCCGCGAAACGCGACACCGCATCGGCGATAAGCGTCTGCTCGCGCAACATCGGCAGCACCAGCACGAAGTACGGACGCCGTTCGGCCGGCCGACTGCCCGCCGAGACCGGTGCCGGTCTATTGCCGGGTTCGCCGCCGTGGAGCCAGGTCAGCGACGAGACCACGTTCCAGGTTCCGGTCACCCCTCGCGCAGCCACCGCCGTGGTACCCGCCCATGACAGGGCCTTCAGCACGGCCAGGGTCCTCACACGATCACCCGCCCGAGGCGAAGTACCTGGAACGCCTCGCGGTGCCCACCGGTCGCCGTCGCGCCGCGGAACCCGGACAGGTGCGCCGCTGATGCGCCCACGATGTCCGCGACGCCAGCCCCTTTGGTCGCCGACGTCTGGGACGAATATCGAGACAGCGCCTGGAGCTTGCGGTCCAGCACCCCGGTGATGTCCTCTGTGTACTGAGGGTCGGCGATCGGGGACCACACCTCGTAGCCGAGGATGGTGGGCACCCAGTGCGGCCCGGTGCCCCACTCGGGGTAGTTACGGCTTCCCGCCATCCTCGCCGCCCGCCAGCACAACGCGAAGGCGGCCCGGTGATCGAAACTGCCGTCAGCCGGATGCGGTAGGTACACCAGCCCCGGGCGGACGTCACGAAGTAGCCGGACGGTCTGACCGACCTGCTCACGATCAGCCGGGTCGATGCCACCGTCGGGCAGTCGTAGGAACGTCAGCTCGCTCTTGGGTACATCGAGCACGCCTGCCGCGGCGACGGCCTCCTCCTCCCGCAGCCGCCCCAACTCCTCGGGGCCGTGGTGCGGGCTGCCGCGTTCCCCCGAGGTGAGGTACACCAGGTGCACCGCCCGCCCGGCCACCCGGTGGTTGGCGATCACACCGCCACAGCCCAACACCTCGTCATCGGGGTGTGGAGCAACAACCATGACGACACCAGACACCCGGCCACCACCTCCAGCGGCTCGTGAGCGCCGACCATCGGCCGCCCGCCGGTCCCCGAGGACCCGCATGAACAGCCCACACGACAAGCCCGTGCCAACGGCAGAAGGCGAACGGAAGCGACACCCGGCGACACAGAAGCGGACACCCGGCGCACGACACGGCGAATTCCGGCGCCACCCGAACAGTGCGGTGACGCTACGCCGAACAGCGCCTACCCTGGGTGAGATATCCGTCGTGCCCTGGGGGTCCGGTGAACACACCACCGCGCAGGCGAGGACCCAACCACCGGCTCCGGCACTGGTTCGACCGCACCGGCTTCTCCAAAACCGAACTGGCCGCCCTCATCCACCAACGGGCCAGACGCCACGGCCATCCCAACGTCGCCCCGGACGCATCCCGAATCCGGCACTGGCTCACCGGTGAACACCCACGCCCACCGGTACCGCAGATCCTCACCGAACTGTTCACCGAACGCCTCGGCGTCCCCCTGACCGTGACCGACCTCGGTCTTCCCGGCTGCGACACCCCGATCATGCGCGACATCCTCGACCTGGCATGGCTGCCTACCCGTACGGTCAACGGCATCAGCCAGTACGCCAGGAGCGACCTCATGCTCGACCGCACCGACTTCGAAACAGAGAACACCACCGTTGCCACCGGACCGGAACTCCTCCGCGCGGTGCAACCCTGGGCCACCGCACACCCCGACCCGCTACCGAACCTGACCGACGCCCCGCACGGACGCGTCGGCATGACCGAAGTACAGCAGATCGAACAGGCCACGCAGGTGTTCCGGACCTGGGACAACACCCACGGCGGTGGCCTGTCCCGCGACGCCGTGGTCGGACAACTCAAATGGGCCGCCTCACTCCTCGACGGCCCCTACACCGACACCACCGGCCGCTCGCTGTTCCGCGCCGTGGCCGACCTGGCTGGAGTGGCCGCGTGGATGAGCTTCGATGTCAACCTCCACGCGGTCGCCCAGCACTACTTCACCCTCGCCCTGCACGCGGCAAAGGAAGCCGGCGACCGCAACCTCGGCGCCCACATCCTCAACTGCATGGCCCGCCAGATGAACCACCTACACCGCCCCGACGACGCCCTGGAACTGGTACAACTCGCCCAGTACGGCGCTCGCCACAGCGCCACGGCCACCACCCGAGCCATACTGCACTCCCTCGAAGCCCGCTCCTACGCGGTCATGGGCCGCCTCGATGACTTCGACCGGGCCGCCGGACACGCCGACGAAGCCTTTACGCACACCAACCCCGACGAAGACCCGATCTGGGTCCGGTTCTTCGACGAAAGCGAATACCACGCCACCATCGGGATCTGCTACCAGATCGCCGCCCGAACCCGACCCGACCACGCCAACCGCTCCGCGAGCATGATCAACACCGCGATCAGCCAACGCAACCAGTCACGGGTACGATCCCGAGCCTTCGACTACATCGGACTGGCCCGCACCCACCTACTCCAAACCGAACTCGATGGCGCCCACCACGCCGCCAACACCGCCCTACAACTCACCGAACACCTCAACTCCACCCGCGTACACGACCGCCTACGCGAACTACGCGACGAAACAACACCACACCTCAACGACCCACTCATCCGTGACGTACACGAAAGAATCAACACCACGCTTCGACGGCCTGAGGGACCGTAAGACAACGTGTGTCGTCTTACAGACCCTACGCCGACCACTGACAAGTCTAGTTTCAAGACCCCGGCCTCGACGACCTCATCGACGCTGTAAAGGAATAATTCTTCATTCAGGCGGAATGTCGCGCTGCCATTCGGCCACGGTGGGCCTGCGGCCCTGGTTGGTGAAAAATTCGGCAACGGTGGCGCGAACCACGTCGAGTGGGAGTTCGGCGTCGGCGGGGAACTCGTTGTCGCTGCCCGCGTAGTAGTACAGCACGGCGCCGGTCCTACCTGAGGTGCCCCTGCTGTACCAGCTCCCCCCATCGCCGGAGTACCGCAGCGCACCCGTCGCGCTGTCCGGGCCGACCGCGACGAGCAGTTCATGATCGGGGGTATCGGCGGCGGTGCGGGGCCGGTCCTGGTGGTAGAGCGCCGCGGTGCGGTTGTCCACGGTCTCGGCGAGCAGCGCGTCGATGAGCGCGTCGACCTCAGCACTGGCGTGCACCATCACCGGGTTGTCGTGGTGCTCGTGGCGGTAGTACACCCTGATCCCACTGCTCACCGCGCCGGTCTCCTGTTCTGGTAGGTGTGGACAAACCCGGACGGCCCATACACTG
>DASULA010000253.1:0-9607 GCA_036278435.1 Mycobacteriales bacterium
CTACCGACAGCGCGCAGTTGCGGCTCACCGCCAGGACCAGACCGGGTGAGCAGTGGCGGGTAGGCCGGGAGCTGCGGCGACGAGTCAACGACCGGTTGGACCGCGAGGGCATCACCAGTTCCTGAGTGGCCGGCCCGCCGAACCATCATGGGCCACCGCGACTCGACCACCACTCGGCACCGCTCGACCACCAGGCCCCCGACC
Source organism: Mycobacteriales bacterium (assembly GCA_036278435.1). Classification (GTDB taxonomy): domain Bacteria; phylum Actinomycetota; class Actinomycetes; order Mycobacteriales; family DASULA01; genus DASULA01. Next base: position 205 of record DASULA010000253.1, read on the forward strand.
GAGGTGGTCCATCCTGGGTGCGCCGGCCGGCTCAACGAGTGCGGTGGTGTCCGCGCCGAGTCACGCCCGGCCGCGGCGCGCCCCCTACCGCCAGGTCACGGCCGAGTAACACTTTCGAGTCATGATCACTGGCGGGTGCGATGCTACGCCACCTACAGCATGCGAAAGAGTCCGGATAGAGTCCTGGGGTATGGGCCGCCCGCACGGGTCGGTTCACACTCTGCGATATGGAGGACACCCCGAGCCAGCGGGGCCGTACGGTGATCGACGGCGACAGTGCCGTGACCGGAGGTGACGACCTCGTCCCGGACACGACCGGCCGCCCGGGGAGCTGGGAGGAGCATTGGTGGACGACCGACCCGCCACCTACCGCGATGTCTTCGCGGTGAACGAGTACGTCCACCTGTTCACCGCGAACGCGCTGTCCCAACTGGGCGACCAACTCGCCAAGGTCGCCCTGACCTTTCTCGTCTTCGACCGCACCGGTTCGCCCGTCCTGTCGGCGGCTGCCTTCGCGGTGTCCTTCGTGCCCTGGGTGGTGGGTGGACCGCTGCTGTCCGCCTATGCCGACCGGCTGCCCCGGCGCACGGTCACCATCGTGTGCGACGTCATCCGCGCGGTGCTGGTCGCCACCCTGGCGATACCGGGCGTGCCGGTGGGCGCGCTGATCGGCATCCTGTTCGTGGCGAACATATTCAGCCCGCCGTTCTCCTCGGCCCGCGCGGCGATGATGCCCGACGTGCTGGAGGGGGACCGCTACGTCGTGGGCAACGGGCTGGACAACGTGACCGGGCAGCTCTGCCAAGTCCTCGGCTTCGCCCTGGGCGGCCCGGCGATCCACGCGCTGACCGCACCCGGGGCGCTACTGGCCGACTCGGGGACGTTCGTGCTGTCCGCGCTGCTGCTCGCCGTCGGGGTGAAGCACCGGCCGGCCGTGACCGCCTCGGTCGGGATGGGGCTGGGTTCGATCCTGCGCGCGTCGGCCAGCGGCGCCGCGTTCGTGTTCCGCAGCCGCAGGCTGCGGGCCTACCTGCTGCTGTTCTGGCTGGCCTCGGCGTTCTCCTTCTCGGTGGAGGGGCTGGTCGCCCCGCTGTCGGCCGAACTGAACGGCGGGCCCAACGTCGGCGGCGTGTTGCTGGCGGTGCCGCCGATGGGGGTGGCCCTTGGCGGGGTGATAGTGGTCCGGATGTGCGCGCCGTCGCTGCGGATCCGGCTGACCCTGCCCCTGGCGGTGCTGGCCTGCTCCGCACTCATCCCGATCGTGTGGTCCCCGCCGCTCGGGGTCGTGCTGGCCCTGCTGGCCCTGATGGGGTTCGGGAACTCCTTCGCGCTGCCGCTGAACCCGCTGTTCGTGCGGGCGGTGCCGACCGAGTACCGGGGGCGGGCCATGGGAGTCGCGGTGTCCGGCCAGAACGTGTGCCTGGGCCTGGCCATGTTCCTGGCCGGCCTGCTCGCCGAGCGGCTGTCCCCCACCGTGGTCATCGGCCTGTCCGGCCTGGTCGGCACGCTCGTCGTGTTCGGCCTGGCTACGATCTGGCCGCACCCGACGTTCCGGACCGACGCGGCCAGTTCGGCCACAGGTCCGTCGGGCGAGGCCGCGGCCTGAGGCAGGGCTCGGTCATGCCAGCTCCGGGTGACGCGCGCGGACCGGAGGACGCGGGCGATCCGCCGCCGGCACGGTGACCGGTGACCGGTGACGTCCACCGGTTCCCACATTCGGGTTTCGGATGAGAACATACTCCGGTAACCGGTTACTCGCGATGTTTTCGCGGGACCCGTCACATCTTCGGGCCGGCCGGGAAACCTCGGCGAGGTTCGCGGTCACAGCGCCAGCCAGCGCTTCGGCGACCCGTTGCGCACCCACCAATGGCGGAGGGCAGTTGGGGCGGGTGCCGGTGACCCGCCGGGCCGGGTAGGGCAGGATCGTGGCGTGCCGGACCGTGAGCTACCCGAGGAGCGCACCTTCTACGAGGCCGTGGGAGGCGCGCGGACCTTCCACCTGCTGGTCTCCCGCTTCTACGCCGGAGTGGCCGACGACCCGGTGCTGCGACCGCTGTATCCAGAACAGGACCTGGCCTCGGCCGAGGAGCGGCTGCGGATGTTCCTGGAGCAGTACTGGGGAGGCCCACGAACCTACTCCGACCGGCGGGGTCACCCGCGGCTGCGGCTGCGGCACGCGCCGTTCGCGATCGGGGAACGGGAGCGGCTGGCCTGGCTGGCCCGGATGCGCGAGGCACTGGACTCACTGGACCTGGAACCGGAGCATGCGGCCGAGCTGTGGGACTACCTGGAGCGGGCCGCGCTGAGCCTGCAGAACCGGGTGGACCTGCCCGGACCGGGTGAACCGCGGTCGCCGTGACCGGCGGGTGACCCGGATTCGGGCCGGATCCGGGCTCAGGGGCTGGAACGGTGGCGTGAGCCTGGGCCAGACTGGACCCGCCGTACAACGGCACGGCCTCGGTCCAAGCGGGTAATCTACCCCGCCGGACCGTCGTGACCCGGTGCGAGCGGTATGCGCCGGACATCCAGGGCGGTCCGGGTTCGGACAGCGGGCTGCCGGGTGGCCGAGCCGCCGCGTGGACCGGGCCCGACCGGAGGAGGACTGTGCATCGCTCCACTGAGGCACGCGGCGCCGTGCCCACCGATCCGCAGCAGGCGGAGTGGTGGCGAGACGCCGTCTTCTACCAGGTCTACCTCCGGAGCTTCAGCGACGGAAACGGCGACGGGGTAGGCGACCTGAGTGGCATCCGCGGGCGGTTGGACTACCTCGGCATGCTCGGCGTCGACGCACTGTGGATCACCCCGTTCTACCCGTCGCCCATGGCCGACCACGGGTACGACGTGGCCGATCCCAGGGGGGTCGACCCGCTGTTCGGCGACCTGGCGGAGTTCGGCGAGCTGGTGCGGGGAGCGCACGAGCGCGGCCTGAAGGTGATCATCGACCTGGTCCCCAACCACTCCTCCGACCAGCATCCCTGGTTCCAGCGTGCGCTGACCGCCGGACCCGGCAGCGGCGAGCGGGACCGCTACCTGTTCCGCGACGGCCGGGGGAAGGACGGCTCCGCCCCGCCGAACAACTGGGCGTCGATCTTCGGCGGTCCGGCCTGGACTCGGGTCGAGGACGGGCAGTGGTACCTGCACCTGTTCTCCGCCGCGCAGCCGGACCTGAACTGGCGCAACGCCGCGGTGCGGGCGGACTTCGCCCGCACCATGCGGTTCTGGCTGGACCGCGGCGTGGACGGGTTCCGGTTGGATGTGGCGCACGGTATCGCCAAGCCCGAGGACCTTCCCGACGCCGAGGAGTCGCAGGGCGCGCTGCTGGAGGGCGACGGGCCGCCACGGTTCGACAACGACGGGGTGCACGACGTGCACCGCATGATCCGCAGGGTGCTCGACGGCTACCCGAACCGGATGGCGGTCGGCGAGGTGTGGGTGTTCGACGACGAACGACTGTCCCGCTACCTGCGGCCCGACGAGCTGCACCTGGCGTTCAACTTCCGGCTGGTGGAGGCGCCGTGGGACGCCGAGGAGTTCACCCACGCGGTGGTGCACTCGCTCAACGCCACCAGCGACGTGGGCGCCAGCCCGACCTGGGTGCTGTCGAACCACGACGTGGTCCGGCACGTCACCCGCTACGGCGGCGGAGAAATCGGCCGGCGCCGGGGCCGGGCCGCCGTGCTGCTCCAACTGGCCCTGCCCGGCGCGGTCTTCGTCTACAACGGGGATGAGCTCGGGCTGCCGAACGTCGACCTCCCCGACGAGGCACTACAGGACCCGATCTGGGAGCGCTCCGATCACACCGAGCGCGGTCGGGACGGCGGGCGCGTCCCGATGCCCTGGGCCGGGGAGAAACCGCCGTACGGTTTCACCACCGGCATGTCCACCTGGCTGCCGATGCCCGAGGGGTGGGTGGACCTCACCGTCGAGACGCAGTTGGAGGACCCCGACTCGATGCTGTCGCTGTACCGCACGGCGCTGGAGTTGCGCCGCCGCTGCCCGGCCGGTTCCTACCAGGTGGAGTGGTTCGGTGCGCCGCACGACTGCCTGGCGTTTCGGCGCGACGACGGGCTGGTGTGCGCGCTCAACGCCAGCAACCGTTCGGTGCCGCTTCCGCCGGGCGACGTGCTGGTGTCCAGCGGGCCGCTGGAGGCGGGTGAACTGCCGCCGGACACCACGGTGTGGTTGCTGCCCCCCGAGCCGGCAGACGACCCGCCGACCGCTCAGGGGGCCAGCAGGGACACCCCGGCCGGGTCGCGGTAGGCCGAGCCGAACGGGGCGGCCAGCCGAGCCCACCGCCCGGACACCGACACCGAGCAGTCCACGCCGTCGTCCTCGCCCAGGAACCCCATCCGCCAGGCGGCGTGGCACACCCGCAGCGCCAGGACCGCGGTGTCCCGGTCGTCGGACACGGTGAGTGCGCCCTGGTCGAGCAGCGCGTTGGCGGCACCCTGGGCGGCGCGCGGATCGGCGGCCCTGCGCTGGGCGGCCTCGAAGGCCCGTACGCCGGCCGCGACCACGCGGCGCAGGCTCGCCACCGGCACCAGGTCCAGGCGCCGCCAGCCGCCAGCCGGGGGCAGCGATCCGCGCCACTGCGCATCCCGGCGACCGGGCAGGGCCAGACCGCGGGTCGCACCGCCGGCGAGGTCGGCGGCGATCCCGGCAGCCAGGTCGGCCGCGCCCACCGTGACGTCCACGGCGCCGGACACGCCGGACAGGGTCCCCGGCACGGTCCGGCCGACCAGCACGCCGAAGGGCAGCCGAGTGTAGGCGGCGATGGTCCGGCCGTGCTGGTCGGCCCGCAGTCGCACCAGCCCACCCGGATCGATCCGGGTCGCCCGCCCGAGGAACGTCCCCAGATCCGCGAGGTGGGTCGGTCCGGTGAGGTGCAGTACGCCGGTCCCTGTCATGCCAGCGGATCCGGTCGGTACCGCTCCAGGAACTCCCGCTCCTGCGGGGTGAGCCGGCGGGGCCGGCCCGCCGTCAGGTCGTAGGGAACCAGCAGCGACCGTGCCCGGGCAACCAGCCGCTCGGCACCGTCGTCGCCGCCGTCGAAGATCTCGTAGTCGACCGTGAACGACGCCCCGGCGATCCTGCTGCACCACAGGTCAACCCGCAGCGGCCGGTGCTGGTAGCGCACCGGCCGCAGGTAGTCGATCTCGTGACGGGCCACAACCGTGCCCTCCGACATCGTCGACACGCCCGCCTGTCCCGCGCCGTGGAAGAACAGGTCCACCCGCGCCTGCTCCAGGTAGGCCAGGAACTGGGTGTTGTTGACGTGGCCGAACCGGTCCATGTCGGCCCAGCGCGGCGCGCAGAGGTAGCTGTGACGCGGCATACCGAGAGCCTTACATGCCCGGCCACCACGCCGGCAGCCCACCCCTGCCCCCTGTGGTGCCGGCAGGTACCGGCGGGCTGGCCTCGCCGTGTCGCAGCCGTACTCTGCGCTCCAGACCCTGCGCTCCAGACTCTGCGCTCCGGGCCATCTGGTCGTCGGCCGCGGGGTCTCCGGTCGGACGGCGTCAGCTCTGCACGAGGCTCCTCCCGTCGCGTTTCCCGTCGGCGACGCGCCCGGCGACCGGAGTGAAGACCATCATGAACGAGTAGTACACACTCCCGGTTCCGATGGTTCGCTGGCCGGTTGTGCGCAGTCCCGCCGCCTGAGCCCGCCGGATCACCTCGAACGGGTCGACCGGTGCCGTCCGCAGCGCGACCAGTGACTTGTCGACGGAAACCTTGTACAGCGGTTTGGCATACGTGTAACCGGGATTGATGTCAGTGATGATCAACAGGCCGTCGGGCCTGAGTACCCGGGCGATGGCGGTGAGGTTCGGAAGTTCGGGCATGGACGACAGGACCAGCGACAGCAGAACCACGTCGTAGGACTCGGGTCGAATTTTGGAGACTGCCCGGGCCAAATCCTCGACGATGATCTCGGAATTCTCGCCGAGCGGGTAGCCGGACAGGTTCTGCTGGAACTGTGCGGCCATCGCCGGACTGAAGTCGACATAGGTCCACGACACGTGCGCGTCGTTGAAGAAGTGAACCGCGATCAGCTTCCCCGTTCCGCCGCCGAGATCGAGTACTCGAAGCGTGTGCCGCTGGTCGCGAATCGCCTGAAGTTGCGCCACGGTCGCGAGGTGGGTGGAGGCAATGTTTCCGGAGTTACGCAGGTCGTAACTGGATGCTATCTCCTGGTAGAAACGTCGCGCGCGGTCAACGCCGTACTCACGATCCGCACGTTCCGGCGGGCGGCCCGGCCCGGGTAGACCGGTCGGGACCCAGCCGGGCACCCTGGTAGCGTCGGCCGGCCGTGAACCGATACGTGGTGGCCAGACCGAGATCTCCCGCCCCTGCCGGACGGCAACTGCGACAATGATCACCATGAACATCAGGACCGCTGCGGCGACCCACGGCGCCGCAGTGCCGAACAACTGGATCAGGATCAACAGGTCTCCATTCGGAACCGCGCCAGAGGTGACCGCGCATGACCGGACTTCTGGGGAACGGGAATGAATTGCTCCGACGATCATTATTGGTTGGGAGCGTGGGCGACGGAAGGTCCGGTATCTGGTCCCTCGACTGGTCTTGCCGCCGGGGTCGGCCCGGAACTAGTCCCGTTTCTGGTCCCGGTGACGGAGCGATGCCCCTCCGGTACCCTTCGTGCCATCAGGCGGCTGCGAACGAGCACCCGGCGGAGGCTCTGATGGGCAAGGTGTACAACCTCGGACCGCGCGATGTCCGGGTCCGGCCGTCGAACGTCCGGCTCAGGCTCGAACGGACCGGGCGGGGTCTCACCCAGAGCGACGTGGCGAACGCGATCGCCGACCTGGCCTGGCAACAGCTCGGGATCCACGTCGGCGTCGATGCTGGAATGGTCTCGAAGTGGGAGCGCGGGGAGAAGATCCCGAACCGGACGTACCGGCGCCTCATCAGTCAGGTCTTCGGCTTGGCCGAGCGGGATCTCGGCCTTCCCGCCCTCGGCCCCGAACCGCCGAGCGCACGGCTCGTCACCGAAGATGGCGGTCCGTACCCGGACCGGTTCACCGCGGGGGCCACCCCGCTCGGCGGCGTCGTGATATCGGGGCCGTCCGACGGCCTGACCGGCGACCCGGTCACGCCGTCGCCGGTCCACTACATCCGCAGCGCGCTGGCCCGAGGTTCGTTCGACCTGGAACTGAATTCCATGGACGATCTCCCGCCGATGAAACTTTCGGACGGCAGGGATGCCGTCAACCGCGCCTGGGCGGCGTTCCAGAGTTCTGCCTATGCCGACCTGGCGCAACAGACACCGCGGTTGCTCGGCATGCTTCATCGGGCGGCTCGGACGCTGGACGGCCAGGCGCACCTGGACGCGATGGGGCTTCTCGCGGAGGCGTACCAGGTCCTGACCTACTCCCTGACGAAGCTGGGGGATCCGCAGGCGGCCTGGCTCGCGTCGGAAAGAGGAATGGTCGCGGCGCGTGTATGCGAGGACGACCTCATACTCGGCGGCACGGCGGCGGTGATGTCTTATGCGCTTCGGGAGTCGGGCCATGCCGCCGAGGCCGAGCAGCTCTGCGTTTCCACCGCGGCCTCACTCGAACCGACGATGGTCCGGGCCGACCGCGGACGGCTGAGCATTTACGGTCTCCTGCTGCTGAAGGGCTCGGTTGCCGCGGCGCGGGCCGGAAACAGGGACCGGGCCGCACGTCTGCTCGCTCTGGCCGATGAGACCGCGCGGCGTCTCGGCGCCGACTTCAACTACCATCACACGGCTTTCGGGCCAACCAGTGTCCGGCTCTACCGCGTCGCCGTCGCGGTGGAACTCGGGGACGGTGGGGTCGCGGTCGACGAAGCACGGAAGATAGTACCGTCACAAATCATCGCACGAGAGAGATCAGCCCACTTGTTGATTGATGTCGCCCGCGGATACGGACAGTGGGGCAAACCACGAAAGGCTCTCGCAACTTTGCTGGCGGCAGAACGCGTCGCCCCCGAGGAGGTCTGGGCGCAGCCCAACGCCCGGCGGCTGGCCGTGGATCTTCGCCGCCATGATGTCGTCGGGAATCCCGATCTCAAGGACCTGATCGTCCGCATTGGCGCGGACCGTGACTGAGGGGAAACCGGTTCTCTACGTCGTCTCCTGTGCGGCGCCACCCGTGCTGGAGTTGGCCACCGGAGTACAGGCGGCGGGTTCGCTCGGGTTCGAAACCTATCTCGTGCTGACACCGAGCGCGCGGCTGTGGGTCGATGTACCAAGACTCACAGAACTCACCGGACACCCTGTGCAGTGGGAGTACCGGCTACCCGGAACATCACCGGTCGCCCCTCCGGCCGATGCGGTCCTGGTCGCTCCGGCAACGTTCAACACGGTCAACAAACTGGCCGCGGGACTCACCGACAACCTCGCTCTGGGCATTGTCAGCGAGGCGGTCGGAAACTGCACGCCAACTGTCTGCGTGCCGTTCACCAACAAGCCGCTCAGTGCGCACTTCGCCTTTTCCGCGAGTTTGCGGCGGCTGAGCGAGAACGGCATGGAAATCCTGATGGATGGACGGGTGGTGTCCCCCACGCAGCCAGACTCCGGGTTCGACATGGTCAACCTGTTTCCGTGGGACGACGCGTTGCGGAGACTGCTTGGCCGACTCGCCGGGCAACCGGCGGCGCCGTCCGACACCGGTCAGTGAACGGAGTACGCGGTCATGCGGAAGTCGCCATAGCAGGTCACCGGCGACCCGGTACGTGGAGCATTACGCGGGACCCCTGAGTCACTCGGCATCGCCGCGGGTCAGCGGCCCGCTGGAGCGCCAGGAGCCGACTCCTGCTTAAGTCTCAATGACTGTGAAGAATTCATGATTCGCCTTTCCCCGAACCGCTCTGTGTCGTTTGTCGGTTCACTCGTGCGGGTGATCAAATATCGGTGGGATCGACGTAGAATTGGTGGCATGGATACCCCGATCTGTTCGATTTCTCGCCACGCCGATTCCGGTGTTGGTGTGGAATCGGATGGCGGGTTTCCGGTTACCGGATTCGACCCCGCTGCGGTGGCCGGATTACTTTCCGGCTTTGACCCGTCGGGTTTGGACTCGGATTCGTTGTTGCGGGTGCTGTCGGAGTTGGAACGGATCGTGGCAGCGGCGCACGCGGCCCAGGTGACGGCGTTGGCTGAGTTGGCCCGGGTTCGCCCGCCGACTCCGGGTCGTCGCTTTGGGGAGTTCGTGGCCGATGAGGTCGCGGTGGAACTGGGTCTGACTCGGCGGGTGGCGGAGAACCGGGTTGCCCAGCGGTGGAGATGACCACCCGAGTCCCCGCCGTGCTGCACGCCCTGCGAACCGGGACGGTGGACCTGTACCGGGCCAAGGTGATCACCGATGCGACCTACCGGCTCGACGACACCACCGCCACACAGGTCGCCGACCACGTG
>DASULA010000254.1:0-8397 GCA_036278435.1 Mycobacteriales bacterium
ACACCTGGTGCTGGCCAGCCGGGTGGCCGGGGTGGGTGCGCCGGTCGACTCGGCGTTCACCGATCTGGACGACACCGACGGGCTGCGCCGGAACGCGCTGGTCGCCCGCGACCTGGGGTTCAGCGGCAAGTCGGTACTGCACCCGCGCCAGGTTCCGGTGGTCAACGAGGTGTTCGCGCCGGCCGCGGACGAGGTGGCCGCGGCCCGGCGGGTGGTGGCCGCCGCGGCCGAGGCGGGCCGGCGCGGGGTCGGAGCGCTGCGGCTGGACGGCCGGTTCGTAGACGCGGCGGTGGTGGCCCGGGCACAGGCGCTGCTGGCGATGGCACGGGAGGACGAAGATGCCGGCTGACCGCCTACTGGACGCCCTGGCCGGCGGGGTACGGGTGTTCGACCTGGGCCGGCCCCTGTTCGTCGGCATGCCGCAGTCGCCGAACCACCCGGAGTTCCGGCTGGCGCTGGTCCGCCGGCACGGCGACATGACCCGCCCGGACGGCAGTTCGGCGGCCAACGAGATCATCGTCACCGGTGGGCACGTGGGTACCCACATCGACGCGCTCAGCCACGTGTCGCACCAGGGCCGGCTGCACGGCGGCCTGGACGCCGGTGCGGCGCAGGTCGGCGGCCGGTTCTCCGCGCTGGGCGTGGACACGGTCGAGCCGATGGTGTGCCGCGGGGTGTTGCTGGACATTCCGGCCGCCCTCGGGCTTGACGGCTGCGAACCGGCCTACCAGGTCACCCCCGCCGACCTGGACGCCGCGGTCCGGCACGGTGGGGCCGAGCCGCGACCGGGCGACGTGATCCTGCTGCGCACCGGGTGGGGTCGCCGGTGGGACACCGGCACGGAGTACGTGGGCCACACCACCGGGGTGCCCGGTCCGGCCGCCGACGGCGCCCGCTGGCTGGCCGAACGGGCGCCGCGGGCGGTCGGTGCGGACACCATCGCGTTCGAGTGGCTGCCTGCCGGCGCCGGGCACCGGCTGCTGCCCGCGCACCGCATCTTGCTGGTCGAGCACGGCATCCACATCATCGAGACCCTCGCCCTGGAGGAACTGGCCGCGGCCGGGGTGAGCGAGTTCGTGTTCGTGCTCGCCCCGCTGAAACTGGTGGGCGCCACCGGCTCCCCGGTACGTCCGCTGGCCCTGGTCGGGCCCACCGAAACCGGAGACGGGACCGGCTGAACCGGCGTCGGCGCGGTCCCCCGCAGTTCACCGGCGATCATGCCGGTCGGAGCCGCTGAGCACCCCGCTGGCCGCCAGGTCGTTCCACACCTGCTGGTCGACGATCAGTCCGTCCCGGAGGACGAACCTGTCCTGGTAGCGCACCCCGGCGAACCGCCGGCCGCTCAGGCTCTCCCCGTCCAGGGTGCCCCGCGACACCACCACGTCGTCACCGTTCTGGTCGCGGAACACGTCGTAGTGGGTCCGGTGCTTGCGGACCCAGCGGTAGCGCCGGTCCGCGTCGGCGACCAGTTCGGTGAGTCCGGTCGGTGCGGTGTACCGGACGCCGCCGGGGAAGATCAGCACCGCGCCGGGTGCCAGGCACTCGCCCGCGGCGTCCAGGTCCCGCTGCTCGCACAGCAGCAGGTAGCGGTCGACCGTGGCCACCAACCGGTCCCGGTCCGGCTGGGCCGGGTTCGTGGCAGCCGTCATGACCATCCCCCCGGGCATTGTTCCCGATGCCGGAACATCGTTTCGAACTCTACCCGCCCAGGGACGCGACGGTGTCCAGCCGTCCAACTCCGGTGGCGACGCTCCGCGGGGGCGCACCGATCCCGGCGGGCAGCCGGTCCGCATCGACGCCGGTGGAATTCGGGCAGAGGGCGTCGGGTCGACCGGCGGCCTTGGCCCGGTACATCGCCAGGTCCGCCCGGTGCAGCAACTCGTCGATCGGAGCGGGCGTGTGAACCGGAGCGATGCCGATGGACGCGGTCACCGCCAGCAGGCGGCCGGCGGTCGGTATCGGTTCGGCGATCACCGTGGAGAGCGCGCCGATGATCGGGCGCCACCACCAATCCCGGGCCGGCGGGCGCTCGGGGCCGGTGAGCACCGCGGCGAACTCGTCACCGCCGAGTCGGGCCACCGGCTGGTCACCGGCGCGCGCGGCCAGGCGTCCGGCGACGATGCGCAGGACCCGGTCGCCGACGGCGTGGCCGAACGTGTCGTTGATCGTCTTGAACCCGTTGAGATCCAGCACGATCACCACGGCCGCACGGGTGGCCGGATCGAGCAGTGACCTGGCCAGTGTGCTGAACAGACGTCGGTTGGGTAGGCCGGTCAGTTCGTCGTGGCCGGTCGCCCACCATAAGGCCGCCCGTTCGGCCCGCAGCCTGGCCACCTCCGCCCGCAGCCTGACCACCTCGGCCTCGGCCGGGAGCGTACGACCGTCCGGTCCGGCGCCGACCCCGGTGGGGTTGGTGATCTCCATGGCCATCCTTTGTGGGGTGTGCCTGACCAGCGGTTGATACGGCTCGGCGACAGAGCGTGGGTGCGGCATCCGCCACGCACCGTGACCCTGACCATCATGTCAGTAACGCAGGATCGCGTGCAAGATTTCATGGCGACTAAGTATCGCCACGACATCTCGCACGAGAGCCGATTTCAGCTACCCTGAGTGCGTTGCCTTTCATCGTGAAAGAAGTATGCGGCGGAAGGGGGTACGGGGGGCTCCGGTGATCGGAGGCGAGTGGTCCGGTGCCTCCGGCCGGCGGTCAACCGGCGCGAGCGGCACCCGGCGAGCCGGCCACCAGACCACCAGGTCACCGGGGCGCCGAGGTCACGGGGTCACTGAGGTCACCTGGGGATATCCGAGCCACACCGCGTCACCCGCGGGTGGATACCGAGTTGGACGAAATCAACAGGGTTGGAGCTGGGTACGCGCGATCTTCGGGCGATCGACAGGAGCCACACACTCAGGGAGGGATACCGATGAACATCGACACCAACTGGATCATGTCCAGCAGGTCGACCGGCAACGGCGGCAGTTGTGTCCAGGCCCGTCGCCGCGCCGACCTGATCGAGGTCCGCAACAGTAAGGACCCCAATGCCGGCACGGTCCGGTTCACCACCGAGGAGTGGGACTCGTTCCTCGACGGAGCCAAGAAGGGCGAGTTCGACCTGCTCATCGCCGGCTGAACCCGCCTGGCCGGCGACAGCCGCACGCCCGGACACGGTGATTCATCGGGCCGTGATCCGGGTGGCGAACCGGCTCGCGTACCGGGCACCGCCTGGCCGCGGGCCGGTCCGGCGCTCACCTGGCACTGCCGTCCGGGCGCCGTGCGACGGTCGCCGGCGCCCCCGTCAGGAGATACCGATCCTGCCGACGCCGGCCCACGCGCAGCTACGGGACGGGTCGTCGGCGCATTCGTCCGGGTCGTCCGGGTCGGGCCGCCATTCGGACAACCAGGCCACCCGCGGATCCACCAACTCCACCCCACCGGCGAAGAACCGCTCGACCTCCGACCGGCTGCGCAGCCTCGCCAGCGTCGGGGTCTGCTGCCGGTAGACGTCATCGGCGAGCCGCAGCTTCTCGCTGTCGGACGCGAAAGGCTCGGCCGCGCCGTGCGTCACGACCAGGTAGCTGCCCGGTGCGAGCGCGGCGACCAGGGTCCTCACCAGGTCGTAGGCGTCGGTGTCGTCGGGCACGAAGTGCAGCACGGCGGCCAGCAGCAGGCCGGTCGGCTGGTCCAGGTCCAGCAGGGCGCGGATGTCCGGGTGGGCCAGAATCGTTTGTGGACGCCGCATGTCCGCGCGGATGGCGACGGCCCGCTCGTTGCCTTCGAGGATCTCCAGGCTCTCGGCCACCGCGACCGGGTCGGTGTCCACATAGGCCACCCGGGCATCGGGCGCGCACGCCTGGGCGATCTCGTGGATGTTGCCCTCGGTCGGGATGCCCGAGCCGATGTCGAGGAACTGGCGGATGCCGGCGTCGGCCAGGTGACGCACGGCGCGGCGCAGGAACGCCCGGTTGGCCCGCGCTCCCACCGGCACGAACGGAAACTGCGCGATGACCCTCCTGGCGGCCTCCTGGTCGGCGGGGAAGTTGTGGATGCCGCCCAGGTAGTAGTCATACATCCTGGCCGCGGTCGCCGACTTGCGATCGGGTGCCCCGGCCGCGTCGATCCAGCCGCCGTTCACCGGTATTCCTCGATGTCTGTCGCCTCGTCGCGGATCAGCGCGAAGATCCGCCGGTACTCCTCGACCTCCGCTGGTTCCTCCAGGTACAGGGCGCCCACGTGGGACTCCAGGTACACCACGTCGGGGTCGTCGGGGTCGTCGAAGTCCAGGATCCGGAACGCCCCTGCCATCGCGGCGTGCGCGCCGACCGACAGGGGCAGCACCTTGATCTCGACGTTGTCGCCCTTCGCGATCTGCCGCAGGTGCTCGATCTGGGCCCGGAGCACCGCCTCGCCACCCACCGGCCGGGCCAGGGCGCCCCCACCCAGGATCGTCACCAGGTGCGGGGGCGGGGTGCGGGAGAACAGCGCCCGCTGCCGTTGCAGGCGGAGCTTGACGTGCCGGTCGGCGGCCTCGTCGTCGGCTGGCTGCTCGGCACCGAACACCGCCCGGGCGTACTGCTCGGTCTGTAGTTCACCCGGCACGACCTCGCCGTCGTAACTGTGGATCCGGCTGGCGCTGGCCTCCAGCCCGACATAGAGCTTGAACCAGTCGGGGATCACCGGGCTGGCGTCCCACCACTCCTGCTGGGAGGTGCCCAGCGCCAGTTCGGCCAGCGCGTCGGTGATGCTCTGGTCGGCTCCGTACAGCCAGCACAGGGCACGGACGTTCGCCACCGTCACCGGCGTCTTGCCGGTCTCGATCCGGTGTAGCGTGGGTTCGGATATCCCCAGCCTGGCCTCGGCGACCTCGCGCCTGCTCTTCCCGTTCGCCGCCCGCAGCCGGGTCAGCCTGCGGCCCAGCGCGCGGCGCACCACCCGCTGGCCGGTGACCGGCACTTCCTACCTCCTCCGACCGTCACACGCCCGCACCAAGAAACACCAATCTCCACACCGTACCGGCTGGGGGACGGCTCGGCCGTGGCTGTCGGACAACTGTCGCCGCGCGGCACCGCCGGCGCCCCAGGTCGGCCCGGCCGAGCCCGGACCGGGCCGGCAGCCGGTCAGATCCAGGAGGGGAACCAGATGCGGGCGTGCCACTGGTCGTAGCTGAGCAGGCTGCCGACCAGCAGCGGGTGCAACCAGGCGAAGTCGACCAGCACCAGGGCGACGTACCCGCACACCGCGATCAGCCCCCAGCTCCGCCGGTTGGGCGGGGCGTCGGCCCGGCCCAGCACGTCGCCGAGCAGGAACGTCACGCCCATCACCAGGAACGGCACCAGCGGGGTCATGTAGAACAGGAACATGGTGCGGTGCGGGTCGGTGAGCCACACCGCCCAGCCGGCCACGAACGCCGTCAGCACCACGCCGGCCCGCCAGTCCCGCCTGGACACCAGCCACCAGACCATCCACAGCAACGCCGGAACGAACGCCCACCACAGCGCCGGGGTGCCGATCGCCAGCACCTCCCGGACGCACTGCGAGGCACCACAGCCGGTGGGTGCCGGTTTGGTCGGGTAGTAATAGGACAGTGGTCGGCCGTCCACCAGCCAGCTCCACGGCGTGGACTTGTACGGGTGGAAGCTGGTCAGGTGGATGTGGAAGTTGTAGGCCTCCCAGTGGTAGTGGATCAGCCCGCGAAGCGGCGCGCCGAGCCACGACCAGTACTCCTGGTGGGTCTCCCCCCAGTGCCGGTCGTAGGAGTTCTCGCCGAGGAACCAGCCGCTCCAACTGGCCAGGTAGGCCGCCACCGGGGCCACCCCGAACGCGAACAGCGCGCCGGGCAGCCGCCGGCCGGCGGTGGCCGCCCACGGCCGGCGGACACCGGCGGCCCGGCGGGCGCGGACCTCCCAGATCAGCGACAGCACGGCGAACGCCGCCAGGAAGTACACCCCGCTCCACTTCACCGCGCAGGACAGACCGAGCAGCACCCCGCCGGCCAGCCGCCACGGCCGCGGCCCGTACCGCCACCCCATCGGATCGCCGCCGGTCGCGAAGGCGGTCCCGGCGCCCGAGCCGGCGTCACCGCCGACGGCCACCGCGCGGGCGAAGCGTTCCCGCATCCGGTCCCGGTCCACCACCAGGCAGCCGAACCCGGCCAGCACCAGCAGGGTCAAGAAGATGTCCAGCAGGGCCACCCGGCTCTGCACGAACGACAGCCCGTCGGCGGCCAGCAGCAGCCCGGCCGCGCAGCCGAGCATGGTGGAGCGGGTCATCCGCCGCACCACCCGGATCAGGATCAGCACGCACAGGGAGCCGGCCAGGGCCGAGGACACCCGCCAGCCGACCTCGTTGTAGCCGAACACGTACTCCCCGGCCGCGATGAACCACTTGCCCAGCGGCGGGTGCACGATGAACAGGTAGCCGGGGTTGGCCTCGTAGCCGTGCTGGAGCAGGTCGTGCGCCTCGGTCGCGTAGTAGATCTCGTCGAAGATCTTGCCCTTCGGCGCACCCAGGCCCCAAAACCTCGGCATGGCGGCCAGCAGGGTCACCACCAGCGTGCAGATCCAGGACAGCGCGGTGTCGGTGGGCATCGGCAACCGCAGCCGCTCGGCCGGTGGCCGGGCCGCGGCCGGCGGCGCGGGCGGGTCGTCGCGGTCGGCTGTCAGGATCGGTCGCTGTGCGGTCACCGACATGCGTGATGCTCCCGAAGCATGCGCCGATAGTAGGCCGGATGCCCGCCGGTGGGTGCACACCGGTGGCGGTCGGGCTCGGCCGAGTGTCCCGGCCTCCCGCCCGGGGGCGCCGGGTTCTCGCCCGGAAATCTCGCCGACAACCGGTTACCGGCGCAGGTACTCGGGCCGGAACGGGTAACACCTACGCTTGCGGGGTGAACGCGGTGGGGCAGGTCGGGACGCTGGTGCTCGCCGGAGTGCCGCTGGGCGACGTCCGGGACGCCAGCCCCCGGCTGGCCGAGGCACTGGGCGCGGCACCGGTGATCGCCGCGGAGGACACCCGCCGGCTGCGCCGGCTGGCCGCCCGGCTGGGGGTGCGGGTGACCGGTCGGGTGCTGTCCTA
The DNA here is from genome assembly GCA_036278435.1 of Mycobacteriales bacterium. Lineage (GTDB taxonomy): Bacteria > Actinomycetota > Actinomycetes > Mycobacteriales > DASULA01 > DASULA01. Next base: position 7,070 of record DASULA010000254.1, read on the forward strand.
CTACCAGGCGAACGAGGCCGCGCGCACCCCCGAGCTGCTCGGCCTGCTGCAGGCCGGTCAGGACGTGCTGTTGGTGACTGACGCGGGAATGCCCAGCGTGTCCGACCCGGGGTACCGGCTGGTCTCGGCCGCGGCAGGTGCCGGCATCCCGGTCAGCGCGCGGCCCGGGCCGTCGGCGGTGACCACCGCGCTGGCCCTGTCCGGGCTGCCCAGCGACCGGTTCTGCTTCGAGGGGTTCCTGCCCCGTCGGCCGACCGAGCGGCGGGCGGCACTTGCCGCATTGCGGGACGAACGGCGCACAATGGTCGTGTTCGAGGCGCCGCACCGGTTGGCCGCGATGCTGGCCGACGCCGCCGGGGCGCTCGGCCCGGACCGGCCGGCGGTGGCCTGCCGGGAGATGACCAAGACCTACGAGGAGGTGCGCCGGGGCACCCTGGGTGAGCTGGCCGACTGGGCCGCGACCGGGGTGCGCGGCGAGGTGACGCTGGTGCTGGCCGGCGCGCCGCGCCCGGCCCCGGTGCCGGCGGACCCGGCCGCGCTGGCCGCGGGTGTGGCCGCCCGGGAGCGGTCCGGCCAGCCACGCCGGGAGGCGATGGTCGCGGTCGCCCGGGAGGCCGGGGTGTCACGCAGAGTGGTCTATGACGCCGTGGTGTTCGCGCGCTCGGGTTCCCTACCGGGTGGTATGAGGACTACCGTGGAGTCGGAGGACGATCGCCATGACCGAGGTCGAGACCACTCGTGAAAGCTACGACTTCCGGTGCGGGCGCTGCGGTCACGCCTGGGAGCGGGTGTACGAGGTACGCCGTTGGCGGGACCAGTGCGGGGACGAGTTCACCTGTTACCGGGCCGACGGCGTCCGGGCGGTAGCCCCAGGCAATGCGGTGTGTCCGCGCTGCGGGGGATACCGGATCAGGTTGCTCCCGGTGCACACACCGTCCGGCGTCCCCAGATCCGCCGGCCAACACCGGACGGAGCCGACCGCCTGGCCTGGCTGGGCCGTGCTCAGCGAGATCTGCCACGTGCCGGGCCTGAATCATTCCTGATTTCTTCCGCTACCACTCTTCGGCTTTGCCGGTTGTTCGGACTCCATTGATGTTCCCGGCCTGATTCAAAGGGAGTTCTGGGACGATGACCTCAACGACGAGTAACGTCAACCACGTCGGATCAATCCCGTTGATCGACGACGGCCGATTGCGGCGCCATATCGGTCTCGTTGGCCTGTTGTTCGCCGGGGTCGGATCCATCATCGGCTCCGGCTGGCTGTTCGGTGCGCTCAACGCGTCCAAGCAGGCCGGACCGGCCGCCATCATCTCGTGGATCGTCGGCGG
>DASULA010000255.1:0-4261 GCA_036278435.1 Mycobacteriales bacterium
GGCACCGCCGCCACCCGGAGGTAGGCGGTGAGTACCGAAGGCACCGAGTTGAGCATCGTGATGCCCTCCAGCTCGCCAGGGGTGGACGAGGCCAGGAGCAGGTTGTCGACCACGACGAGGGTGCCGCCGGTGACCAGCGGCGGCCACAGTTCGACCAGGCTGGCGTCGAACGAGATCGCGGTGCCCAGCGCGACGCGGGCGAACCGGTCGGCCGGGACGGTGGCCAGCAACCCGTCAAGGAAGCTGACCACGTTTCGATGGGTGGTGGCCACGCCCTTGGGCCGACCGGTGGAACCCGACGTGAACAGCACCTCGCACAGGGCGTCCGGGCCGACCGCGGCGTCGCCTCCGGCGTCTGGTCCGGCGGGGGATACGGCCGGCCGGTCCAGGTCGATGTCGTGGCCCAGCCGCAGGATCGGCATACCGAGCCCGGCCGGCAGCCGGTCCAGCAGCGGTTGCCGGGTCACCAACGCGGCCAACCCCGCGTCGGCGACGATCATCGCCAGCCGGTCGGCGGGATGGGACGGGTCCAGCGGTACGTAGGCGGCCCCGGTCCTGAGCACGCCGAGCAGGCAGGGGATCAGGTTGATGTCGCGTGGACACAGGACACCGACCAACGACCCTGGTCGCACTCCGCGTTGGCGCAGCGCGGCTGCCATCCGCGCGGCCCGTGCCTCCAGCTCGGCGTAGCTGAGTTCCCGGCCCCGGACGACCACGGCGGTTCCATGCGGCGTGCGCGTCGCCTGCCGGCTCACCAGCGCGTGCAGTGGTTCGGTGCGGTGGGCGAGCGGGGCCGCCCGGCCCCGGACCAGCAGGTCCGCACGCTCGTGGTGGTCGAGGACTCCCAGCCGGGACAGCGGTCGGGACTCGTCGTCGGCGGCGACGGACAGCATCCGGCACAGGTGCCGGACGAACCGCTCGACGCGGTCCCGGTCGAACAGGTCGGTCGCGTACTCGGTCCTCAGCCGCAGTGCCCGGGGTTCGGCGGCCACTGCCAGTGCCAGGTCGAGGTCGCGCCGCGTGGCGGGCGGCTCGCAGCGTTCCGCCCGCAGGCCGGCGAACTCCGCGGAGGTGACCGGAACGGCTCGGTCCACCGCCAGGGTGAACAGCGGATGCCGGCTGGGTTCCCGCGCCGGGCGCAGCCTGGACACCACGCTGGCGAACGGGACCTCGTGCCGGCTCGCCTCCTCCAACGCGGCGCCGGCCTGTTCGGCCAGCTCGCCGAACGTCGGGTCGCCGGTGACGTCCAGGCGCAGCACGGCGGCGCCGGCCAGCGGACCGACCACCGATTCCAGCCCGGGACCGGCCCGTCCGGGCAACGACGTGCCCAGGACGACCTCGTCAGCTCGTGTGTAGCGGGCCACGACCGCGGCGAACCCAGCGACGACAAGGGCGAGCGGCGCCAGCCCACGGCGCTCGGCGGCCCCGGTCAGTCCGCGGTCGGCCGAACCGGCGAGTTCGGTGTCGACCACGCCGCGGCGGCCTGACCATCCGGCCGGGCGCGGCCGGTCGGCCGGCAGTTCGACCACCGGCAGCCCGGACAGGCGCCGCTGCCAGTGCCGCAGGTGCTCCTCGAACTCGCCGCTAACCTGCCGCTCCCGCTCCCGTACGACCACGTCCGGGTAGTGCACCGTCAGCGGGACGCCGGGGGGCGGCTGACCGGCGCGGTGGGCCGAGTACGCCCGGGCAACGTCGGCCAGGACGAGTTCGGCCGAGTGGTGGTCCGCGCACAGGGGGTGCAGGGTGAAAGCGAGGACGTGGTCGTCGGAGTCCAGTTCGAACACCCGGACCCGCCATGGCGGACCGGCGGTCAGGTCGAACCGCAGGTTGAACTCAGCGTCGAGCGCCTCGCGCACGGCCCGCTCCCGGTCGGCGTGGTGTACGCCGGGAATGGCGCCGACGGCCGGCTCGGGCCGGACCGGCGGGGCCAGCACCTGGAACGGCATGCCGCCCTCGGCGCCGAAGGTGAGTCGCAGCGCCTCGTGCCGGGCGGCGACAAACCGCAGCGCCGCGCGCAGCGCCTCTGTGCTCAGCTCGCCGCGCAGTCGCACGGCCACCGCGACGTTACCGGTCGGGCCGGACCACTCGTGCCGGAACCACTCCCGTTGCTGGCCCGCGGACAGCGGCAACCGGGACGGTGCCTCCGCGCGCCCTTGGACTGGGGAATATCGGAAAGTCCCCTGTGCCGCCGCCTCAGAGATGGTCACCTCAGATCTCCTGCGACGGATCAGTCACGTATGGCCAGCGACGCGACCCGCGCCGTGCTCCCACCCAACGGGCCGCCCGGTGCGGGCTCATCCCGTCCCCTCGACCGCTGGGCAGCCGCGGCGCAATGTAATTCTTTGTCCACCGCGGCAGGCTAGCCCCGGTATCTGACTGATATGCCGAAATGAGAAATCGTGCCCCAAGTGACGCGGTATCCGCATCGTGCCCGCACAGACTCCGATCCGACCCGGTCGGATCGGCGCGAGTCACACCGTGGCGACGAAGGTCGGTGGGGCGATCAGCACGGCGGCGGCCAGACCCGCGGGCGGCGGGCGGTGCGGAGTGACCGCCCGCCGCCGATGGTGCCTCAGGTCAGGCGCGCAGGCTCCACTGCTGGTTCGCGCCGCCGTTGCACGACCAGATGATGATCTTCGTTCCGTTCGCCGTCACGGCGCCGGTGGCGTCCAGGCACAGCCCGGACTGCACGCCGGTGATGGTGCCGTTGGCGTTGAGGTTCCACTGCTGGTTGGTCTGGCCGTTACAGTCCCAGATGATCACCGGGGTGCCGTTGGTGGTGCCTCGCCCGCTGGCGTCCAGGCACTTGCCGAGCACCATCAACTGCCTGCCCGAGGTGTAGGTCCAGCGCTGGGCGGAGTTGCCCAAACAGTCGAACAGTTGCAACTGGGTGCCGTTGGTGGTGATGCCGTTCGGAACATCGATGCACCGGCCGGACTGGCCACCTACGAGCGCACCGCTCTGCTGGCCGCCGCTTGACGTCGAGTACCCGACGGAGGTGATGTTGGCCTGGACCGCGTTCTCGGTGGCGTCCGACGGATAGCCCGACGTCATCACGCCTTCGTAGAAGGTGCCGGCGGCACCAATGCTGTTGTCGCCGCCGATGCCGAGGATGATGGCCCCCTCCTTACGCATCGGGTTGTAGCCGGCGACGTTGGGGCGCGGTCCGTTGTAGAAGGTCGACAGACCGCCCGACTGCGCATTGCCGGCCCGGATGGACCAGTGGTTCGGCTCGCCCTTGACGATGGCGGTCAGGAAGCGGTTGTTCACGCTCGGGTCGTTGGCGTTGAAGCCGAAGTTCACTCCGGAGTACAGGCCGTTCTCCAGGTCGGCCATGACCCAGGGCCCGTTGCCCGGACCGAAGCCCCAGACCTTGATGTTCCCGAAGTAGATGGCCTCCATGGTGCCGTTGCCGTTGTCCCGGCTGTTGCGCTCGGCGTTGCCGTAGTCGAAGCAGCAGCCGCCGTTGAAGTGCGTGCCGTCGAAGATCGCGTACATCCCCTCCGGCTGGTCACCGCTGGCGATGCCGTTGGTGTTGTTGTCGCGGTAGCCGGTGCCGGGAGCCACGAAGACGCCGTAGGCCCGGTGGCCGCCGACGGTGATCGGCGCCGCGGTCGCGTTGGCGAGGTTGTCGAATCCGCCCGGGGCCGGCCCGGCGAACCCGCCCGGGGGCGCCTGGGTGAGGTTGTTAGCCCGCCCGGTCTGGTCGTAGATGGTGGTGATGACGCAGGTCGTGCCGGCACAGAACGAATCCTGCGCAGCGGCGTTGGCGAATCCACCCACGCTCAGCAGGCCGATGTCCCGGGTGGCGCCGTCCGACGAGCGCCTGACCTGGTAAAGCGGACCGTTGTAGGAGCTGAACAGCGCCCGGGTGGTGCTGTGCGCCGCCACGCACGGCGTCCCGCCCGCGGCGTAGATGTCACACGGCAGGGCTGTCGCGGCCTGCGCGGGCGTCGTCGGCGACACGAACGCGACCACGCCGCTGGCGACGATCGCGGCCATGGAGGCCAGCGCCGCCGCCATCGGGCGGCCGAGCTTCCTTCTCGTTCTCATCGATTTCCTCCGGTTGGGTGCCGTGCTGACCCGGCGCAGCGGCGGGATCGAGGAGACCAGCGCCGTCCCCCGTGATGCGGACGATCAAAATGTGAGCGTTAACATTAGAATCCGACCGACTGGACCCGCTGTCAACCTCAAGGAGACATTTGGCGCGGATCCCCGCCCCCCTCCAGCCCACCCCAGTCGACGTTTTCTCGCGAAAACC
>DASULA010000256.1:0-13269 GCA_036278435.1 Mycobacteriales bacterium
CGGTAAGTCTTGCAGAACCGTCCGGCAAGTCCCCGCCAAGGTCGGCGGAGGCCTCAGGTGACGGTCACCGCCACGGTGTGCCAGCCGGTGGCTCCCGACGGGAACGGTGAGGTGCGCTGCTGGGGTTGCGTCTGGCCAGTCTCGTCGGTGGCCCGGACCCGCAGTTGGTGCGGCCCCGGGGTGGCGTTCCAGTGGTAGGCCCACTGCCGCCAGGTGTCGGTCGAGGGGACCCCACCCAGGACACAGGTGTGCCACGGACCGCTGTCCACCTGGACCTCGACCTTCTCGATACCCCGGTGCTGGGCCCAGGCAACGCCGGCGATCGCGACCGGGCCGGCGGTCAGGGAAGCATCCACCTTGGGCGTGTCGATCCGGGACTGGGTGACGATCGGGCCCTTCCGCGCCCATCCGCGTTCCACCCAGTAGGCGTCGAACGCGTCGAACGTGGTCACCTCGATGTCCACGATCCACTTGCACGCTGAGACGTACCCGAACAGACCAGGCACGACCATCCGGACCGGGAACCCGTGCTTGACTGGCAGCGGGTCACCGTTCATCGCCACCGCGAGCATGGCGTCGCGGCCGTCGGTCACCACCGAGGTGGGCGTGCCGACCGTCAGCCCGTCGGCGGACCGGCTGACCAGTTGGTTGGCCCCGGACTGGATGCCGGCCTCGTCCAGCAACTCGGCCAGGTGCGCGCCGATCCAGCGGGCGTTGCCCACGTACGGCCCACCGACGTCGTCGGACACGCAGGTCAGCGTGACGTCCCGCTCCACCAGCGAGCGCGCCACCAGCTTGTCGTAGTTCAGGGTCAGTGGCCGGTCCACCATGCCGTGGATCCGCAACGACCAGGTCTCCGGCCGTAACTGGGGGAGCACGATCGCGGTGTCCACCCGGTAGAAGCTGCTGTTGGGCGTGTAGAACCGGCTCGCACCGGGCGTGTTGAGCTGCTTTCCGGCCGGCAGTGCCGGAACCGTGTCGGCCGGGGTGGGAACCCGCAGCGCCGCGCGGCTGTCCTCGACGTCGAACCGGGCCCCCTGGGCCTCCCGCCCGGTGACCCCGACCACCGCGGCGGCGCCGGCCAGCGCGCCACCGGTGCGCAGGAACCTGCGCCGGTCCAGCGCGCCGGCTGCCGGCTGCCGGGCCCCGGCCGCCCGGCCGTTCCCATCGGCCCGGCCGTTCGCGCCCCGTGCCGCCGCACCGGTTTGGCGGCGGGTGCCGGTCGGCCGGCGGGCCCCGGCCGTACGAGCTGTCCGAGCCGAGCGGGTCTGGTGGTTCTGGTGGTTCTGGTGGACCGGCTTGGCCGCAGGCCGCCGCCAGAGCAGCAGGTGCAGCGCCCACCCCGCGGCCACGGCGGCCACCACCGACGGCAGGCCGTCCAACGGGCGCACGTCCGGTCGGGTCAGTGCCGCGGCCAACCCCAGTGCGCCGAGCCCACCCACGGCCGACAGACCAACCCTCGGCCGGTGTACGGCGAATGCCCCGGCGACGGCCGCGCACAGGCCCAGCACCACCGCGATCCCGGCCACCAGCACCGGTTTGTCCGAGCTGCCGAAGGTCGCGATGGCGAAGTCCTTGAGCCAGCCCGGCGACAGGTCGATGGCCGCGTCACCCACCACGGCCAGTGGGGCGGCCTGCGGGCGGATCACCGCCGCGGCCAGCTCGCCCGCGCCCAGCGCCACCCCCGCCCCGATGAGTCCGGCGACTGCTCCCAGGAACCGCTCGCGATGGTCCATAAGGCATGTTTACTCATGTGGCCGCATTTGTGCGTCACAGTTGGGGTACTGGCACGCCACGTTGCGTGACACCTCTCGATACGGAGCGGCACGGGTGTCCCGCCGCGCCGCGTTCCGTGACCGTGGCACGGCTCGCGAGCCGCTAGGCTCGAAGGTGAGTGCGGGGTGCGACAACTGAACAGCGGTCCGAGGAGGCCCGATGACACCTGGGACGGCCGATCGCGAGGGACTCACCGCTCTGGTCGAGCGGGTGGTGCTGGCAGCCGGGTTCGACCTGGAGGGGGTCACGGTCAGCCCGGCCGGGCGCCGCAGCCTGGTGCGGGTCATCGTGGACGCCGAGCGTGGTGTCAGCCTCGACGAGATCGCCGAGGTGAGCCGGGCACTGTCGGCGGCGCTCGACGAAGACGATGGAATCATGGGACGCGCCTCATACGTTCTTGAGGTGACGTCACCGGGAGTGGATCGTCCGCTGTCTCAGGCGCGGCACTGGCGCCGGGCCGTCGGGCGGCTGGTGCGGGTGCCGGTAACCGGGCCATCCGGGAAGACTGAGACGGTCGAGGGTCGAGTGGTGCGGGCGGACGACGGAGGGGTCCTGCTCGTGGTGGACGGCCAGCGGCGGGAGTACCGCCACGGGGTGCTGGGCGAGGGTCGGGTGCAGGTGGAGTTCACCCATCTCGACGCTCCCACCGCGCTCGATGAGGAGGAGTACACGCCGTGAACATCGACATCGCCGCACTGCGGGCAATCGAGCGTGAGAAGGAGATCTCCTTCGACACCGTGCTGGCGGCCATCGAGTCGGCCCTGCTGACCGCCTACCGGCACACCGAGGGGGCCCACCAACAGGCCCGGGTGGACGTCGACCGCAGGACCGGCACGGTCACGGTGTATGCCCAGGAGGTCGACGACGAGGGCACCGTACTGCGGGAGTACGACGACACTCCTCAAGATTTCGGTCGAATCGCCGCGATGACGGCAAAGCAGGTGATCCTTCAGCGGCTGCGCGACGCCGAGAACGAGATCACCTTCGGCGAGTACTCCGGGCGCGAGGGCGACGTGGTGGCCGGGGTGATCCAGCACCACGAGGGTCGGGCCGAACGCGGCGTGGTGCTGGTCAACCTGGGCAAGGTCGAGGCGGTGCTTCCGCCGTCGGAGCAGGTGCCCGGAGAGGTGTACGAGCACGGCAACCGGATCAAGTGCTACGTCGTGTCAGTGTCCAAAGGGGTACGAGCCCCGCAGATCACGCTGAGCCGTACCCACCCGAACCTGGTCCGCAAGCTGTTCGCCCTGGAGGTGCCGGAGATCGCCGACGGCACCGTGGAGATCATGGCGGTGGCCCGGGAGGCCGGCCACCGGTCCAAGATCGCGGTTCGTTCGACCGTCCAGGGCGTCAATGCCAAGGGCTCCTGCATCGGCCCGCTCGGTGCGCGGGTACGCAACGTGGTCTCGGAGTTGCATGGCGAGAAGATCGACATCGTGGACTGGTCAGAGGACGCGGCCACCTTCGTGGGCAAGGCGCTGTCGCCGGCCCAGGTGATCAGCGTGGAGGTCGTCGACCCGGTGGCCCGGGCCGCTCGGGTGGTCGTTCCGGACTTCCAACTCTCCCTGGCCATCGGGCGGGAGGGGCAGAACGCGCGGCTGGCCGCCAGGCTGACCGGCTGGCGCATCGACATTCGCAGCGATGCACCGCGAAATGCCCTCAAGCCGGAAGGAACCACGGTGGAGCGGGACACGAGCGCAGCGGGGTAGACTGGTTGGTGGTCCGGCGGGTGTCGACGATGCCTTCGCGCGTGCCTGTGCGCATGTGCGTGGGCTGTCGCCAGCGTTCACCGGTCACCGAGCTGCTGCGCGTCGTTGCGGTTGAGGGCGTTCTCGTCCCTGATCCCGGTCGACGACTGCCAGGCCGCGGCGCATCCCTGCACCGTGATCCTGGTTGCCTCGACCTCGCGGAGCGGCGTCGAGCGATCCCGCGGGCACTGCGTGTGCCGGGTCCGCTCGATGCCACGGCCGTCCGCGATCTCGTCGCGAAGCACGCACGGTAGAGCAGACCTCAGCGCACGGGCGGGCCGTTCGCGCGCGTGTCGGAAGAAGCAGGCGACTGCGGATGAGCAACCGATGAAGCGCCAGCCATGAGTGCGTTTCACCTGTAGCGACGAGGTCGAGCGGGCGCCCCGCCGGCCTCAGATGAGGAGTCCAGTGGCAGGCAAGGCCCGCGTACACGAGCTCGCGAAGGAGCTCGGAGTAGAGAGCAAGGTCGTTCTGGCCAAGCTCAAGGAGATGGGTGAGTTCGTCAAGAGCGCGTCCTCCACGGTGGAGGCACCCGTCGCCCGTAAGTTGAAGGAGGCATTTCCCACGGCGGGTTCCCCCGGCCGGGGTGCGCCCTCCGTGTCCAGGCCCGGTCCCAGTGGCGCTGGCGCCGTTGGTGGACCGAGCGTCCCCAGACCGGGTCGTCCGGGGCGCGGCATGCCGTCGCCCGCCAGGGCGGCCGAGTCGGCGCCCCCAGCACCCGCGGCACCCGCGGCACCATCCACACCGGACACACCGTCGGTGCCCCGGCCGCCGGCCGTGCCGAGGCCCGGCACCGAGCGCCCGGCCGCACAGCCGCAACCCTCGGTCCCGCCGCCCGCGCGCAGGCCGGGCCCTCCGAGTCCCAGGCCGTCGACTCCGGGGCCGGCCGGCCCGAAGCCCGGGCCACTGCCCGGGCTGCCTCCGCGTCCCGGGCCGCGCCCGGGTAACAACCCGTTCGGCGTCTCGCCGTCCTCCCCGGGCCGTTCCTCCGGCCCGCGTCCGGGTGGGGCGCCGCAGCGCCCCGGTGGACCGCCGCAGCGTCCCGGTTCGCGACCGGCCGGCGGTGGCCGTCCCAATCCGGGCATGATGCCGCCCCGTCCCAATCCGGGCATGATGCCGCCACGTCCGGCCCGTCCGGCCTCAGGCGGCGGACGCCCCGGCGGTGGTGGCGGCGGTCCCCGCGGTGGTGGCGGCGGTGGCGGTCCCCGCGGTGGTGGCGGTGGCGGCGGTGGCGGTTTCCGTCCCGGCGCACCCGCCGGTGGTGGGTTCGCCGGTCGGGGCCGCGGTGGTGGCGGTCGGGGCCGCGGCGGTGCCGCCGGCGCGTTCGGCCGCCCCGGTTCGCGCGGCCCGGTTCGCGGCCGCAAGAGCAAGAAGCAGCGTCGCCAGGAGTTCGACAACATGCAGGCCCCCAGCGTTGGGGGCGTGCAGGTTCCGCGCGGCCGGGGCGAGGCCATTCGGATGCCCCGGGGAGCCTCCCTGACCGACTTCGCCGAAAAGATCAACGCCAACCCGGGCTCGCTGGTGCAGGTGCTGTTCCATCTCGGCGAGATGGTCACCGCCACCCAGTCGGTGCCCGACGAGACCCTGGAACTGCTCGGCGCCGAACTGGGCTACCGCATCCAGGTGGTCAGCCCCGAGGACGAGGACCGCGAGCTGCTGGAGTCCTTCGACATCACCTTCGGTGACGACGAGGGTGAGGACGCCGACATGGTGGCCCGCCCGCCAGTGGTCACCGTCATGGGTCACGTCGACCACGGCAAGACCAAGCTGCTCGACGCGGTCCGGCACGCGAACGTGGCCGAGGGTGAGGCCGGCGGCATCACCCAGCACATCGGCGCCTACCAGGTCATGACCGAGGTCGGGGGCGATGAGCGCCGGATCACCTTCATCGACACCCCGGGCCACGAGGCGTTCACCGCCATGCGTGCCCGTGGCGCGGAGTTCACCGACATCGTCGTACTGGTCGTCGCCGCCGACGACGGCGTGATGCCACAGACCGTCGAGGCGCTCAACCACGCCCAGGCGGCCGGTGTGCCGATCGTCGTCGCCGTCAACAAGATCGACAAGGAGGGCGCCAACCCGGCGAAGATCCGCCAGCAGCTCACCGAGTACGGCCTGGTCGCCGAGGAGTACGGCGGCGACACGATGTTCGTCGACATCTCGGCCAAGCAGCGGCTGGGCATCGACGAGCTGCTCGAAGCGATCGTGCTGACCGCGGACGCCTCGCTGGACCTGCGAGCGAACCCGAGCCAGACGGGGCAGGGGGTGGCCATCGAGGCGCACCTGGACCGGGGTCGTGGTGCGGTGGCGACCGTGCTGGTGCAGCGCGGCACGCTGCACGTCGGCGACCCGATCGTGGCCGGCGACGCGTTCGGGCGGGTTCGGCGGATGCTCGACGAGAACGGCGGCACGGTGGCCGAGGCCGGCCCGTCCCGCCCGGTGCTGGTGCTGGGGCTGACCTCGGTGCCCGACGCCGGGGACACCTTCCTGGTCGTCGACGAGGACCGGGTGGCCCGCCAGATCGCCGAGCGGCGGCAGGCACGCGAGCGCAACGCCCAGCGGGCCCAGTCGCGGCGTCGGATCTCCCTGGAGGACCTGGACAAGGTGCTCGGGGAGGGCAAGATCCAGGCCCTCAACCTGATCCTCAAGGGCGACGTCTCCGGTTCGGTGGAGGCGCTTGAGGACGCCCTGGTGAAAATCGAGGTGCCCGGTGACGAGGTGTCCCTGCGGATCGTGCACCGCGGTGTCGGCGGGATCACCGAGAACGACATCAACCTGGCCGCGGCCACCGATGCGGTGGTGATCGGTTTCAACGTGCGGCCGGAGGGCAAGACGCGCGAACTGGCCGACCGCGAGGGCATCGACATCCGGTACTACTCGGTGATCTACCAGGCGATCGACGAGATCGAGGCCGCGCTCAAGGGCATGCTCAAGCCCGAGTACGAGGAGGCCCAGATCGGTACGGCCGAGGTCCGCGAGGTCTTCCGGGTACCGCGTATCGGAAACGTCGCGGGCTGCATCGTGCGGTCCGGCACGGTGAACCGCAACAGCAGGGCCAGGTTGATCCGCGACGGCGTCGTGGTGGCCAACAACCTGACCGTGGACTCGCTGAAGCGCTTCAAGGAGGACGCGACAGAGGTGCGCGAGGGCTTCGAGTGCGGTGTCGGTCTCGGTTCGTTCAACGACATCAAGGTGGGCGACACCATCGAGACCTTCGAGATGCGTGAGAAGCCACGGGCATAGCGGACGGGCTGGCAGGTCGCAGCAGACCGGTGCGGATGTGTTCACCGGCACCCTGATCTGCGACCTGCTGCTCGGTGACGTGCGCTCGCTCAAGCAGAAACGAAGCGTGGTCAGGCCGCTGCTGGCCGACCTGCGCCGGACGTTCGCGGTGTCGGTGGCCGAGGTCGGTGACACCGACCTGCACCGGCGGGCTCAGGTGGCCGTGGCCCACGTGTCCGGGCAGGCTGGTCACGTGACCGAGGTGCTGGACGCATGCGAGCGGCTGGTGGCCGAGCGGCCGGAGTTCGAACTGCTGTCCACCCGGCGGATCATGGTCGCCGGGGATGATGTCGCCGGGTGAACCCGTACGCTCGCCCGGGCGGTCGCGGGACGGGGCGCGCCGCCGTCCCGCGCGGTGCGGGGCTCGCCCACCGGTGCCGGAACAGGAGACAGGCATGACAGACGTCGCCCGGGCGCGACGACTCGCGGTTCGCATCCGTGAGATCGTGGCGGACACGCTGGAGCGGCAGGTCAAGGACCCGCGGCTGGGCATGGTGACCATCACCGAGGCCCGGGTCACCCCTGACCTGCGCGAGGCGACCGTCTTCTACACCGTCTACGGGGACGAGGCGACCTCCGCGCAGAGCGCGGCCGCGCTGGAGAGCGCGCGCGGTGTGCTGCGCACCCAGGTCGGGCGGCAGACCGGGGTCCGGTTCACCCCGAGCCTCACGTTCGTGGCTGACACGGTCTCACAGCAGGCCAAGCGGATCGAGGAACTCATCGACCGGGCCCGGCACGCCGACGCCGAACTGCATCGCGTCCGCGAGGGCGCCAGCTATGCCGGAGATCCCGAGCCGTACCGAACCCCCGAGACCGACGAAGCTGATGGGGCTGATGGGGCTGATGGGGCGAACGAGACGGGCGAAACGGGCTGGACCGGTCCCGCTCGCGGGAGCGGTGAGGCGAGCCCTGGCGGAACCCACCGCCCGCCGACACCGTGAGGGACCGGAGGGACCCGCCGGGTGAGCCGGCGAGTGACCCGGTTGGTGATCCGGTTGGTGATCCGGTGACGCCCTCGGCGTCGGACTGGGATGACGCGGTGCGGGCTCTGCGTGGGCGGCACGAGGTGGTGTTGGCCTGCCACCTGAGCCCGGACGGGGACGCGCTGGGCAGCATGCTCGGCCTGGCGCACGCGCTGGTGCGGATGGGCAAGCGGGTGGTGCCGTCGTTCAGCGAGCCGTTCGTGGTGCCCGAGCCGTTGTGGATGCTGCCCGGACTGGCCCTGCTGATGTCCCCTGCGCGGGTGCCCAAGGTGCCCGAACTGGTGGTCACCTTCGACTCGGCCAGCGCCGACCGGCTCGGAGACCTGGCCGGACCGGTCGGCCAGGCCGACGACGTGCTGGTGATCGACCACCACGCGTCCAACACCGGGTACGGCACGCTGCACCTGGTCGATCCGAACGCGGCGGCCACCGCGGTGCTTGTCGCCGAGCTGATCCGCCGGCTCGGCGTCGAGCTGGACCCGGACATCGCTGCCTGCCTCTACACCGGACTGGTCAGCGACACCGGGTCGTTCCGGCACGCCAGCACGACCCCGGAGGTGCACGCCTTGGCCGGCCGGCTGCTGGACACCGGCATCCGGCACGATCTGATCACCCGCGAACTGTTCGACACTCACCCGTTCGGATGGGTACCCATGCTGGGTGACGTGCTGGGTCGGGCCCGGCTGGAGACCGGCGCGGTGGGCGGGTTGGGTCTGGTGTGGACCCACACCCGGTGCGTCGACCTGGCCCAGCGGGGGCTCGGGTTCGACCAGGTGGAAAGCGTGATCGACGTGGTCCGTACCACCCGGGAGGCGGAGGTCGCCTGCGTGTGCAAGGAACTCCCCGGCGGCCGGTGGGCGGTGTCGGTGCGATCCAAGGGCCGGGTGGACGTCGGCTCGGTGTGCGTGCGGCTCGGCGGTGGCGGGCACCGGTTCGCCGCCGGTTTCACCTCCGAGTCGGATCTGGACGCCACCGTGGGGTCACTGCGCGCGGCCCTGGCCGTCGCCCCGCACCTGCCGGGCTGACCGGGCATGACCGCTGACGCGGCCCCGGGCCGGTCCGGCGGCCCGGGGCGGGCGGGCCGGGCGGAGATCGTGTCGCTGGCCCTGCCGGCGCTGGGCGTGCTGGCCGCCGAGCCGCTGTACGTTCTGGTGGACACCGCTGTGGTCGGCCACCTCGGCGCGCTGCCGCTGGGCGCGCTGGGTGTCGGTGGTGTGCTGCTGTCCCAGGTCGCCGCGCAGGGGAACTTCCTCGCCTACGGCACCACCGGCCGGGCCGCCCGGTTGTTCGGCGCCGGCCGCCGCGCCGACGCTGTCGCCGAGGGTGTGGCCGCGTCCTGGCTGGCCGTGACCCTCGGGCTGGTCGTGGCCGCGCTCGGTGAGCTGCTGGCCAACCCGGCCGCCCACCTGGTCGCCGGTTCCGGCGCCGTGGCCAGGGCGGCCGAGCGGTGGCTGCGGGTCGCCGTGCTGGGCGCGCCGTTCATCCTGCTCACCGTCGCCGGCAACGGCTGGATGCGCGGCGTGCGGGACACCCGCCGACCGCTGCGGTACGTGGTCGGCGCCAACCTGCTCTCCGCGGCGCTGTGCCCGCTGCTGGTCTACCCGGCCGGGCTGGGGTTGACCGGGTCGGCGGTGGCCAACGTGGTGGCCCAGGTGACCGGCGCGGCGCTGTTCACCCGGGCGCTGCTGACCGAGCTGGCCGCCGAGGGTGTGCCAGTGCGACCCCGGGCGGCCACGGTACGCGCCCAGCTCGTGGTCGCCCGCGACCTGGTCGCGCGCACCCTGGGTATGCAGGCGTGTTTCCTGGTCGCCGCGGGCGTGGCGGCCCGGATGGGAACCGCGCAGATCGCCGCGCACCAGATCGCGTTGCAACTGTGGACGTTCCTGGCGCTGGTGCTGGACTCCTTCGCCATCGCGGCGCAGGCGCTGGTCGGCACGGCGCTCGGCGCGGGCGACCAGGCCGGCGCGCGGGCCACCGCGGGGGCGGTGGCCCGACTCGGCGGGCTGGCCGGGGCGGTGTTCGGGCTGGCGCTGCTGGCTGGCTGGTCGGCGCTGCCCGCCGTGTTCACCCCGGACGCCTCGGTGGTTGCCCAGGCCCATCTGGCCTGGCCGTGGTTCGCCGGGATGCAGCCGGTGGCCGGGGTGGTGTTCGCCCTGGACGGGGTGCTGCTCGGAGCCGGGGACGTTCGGTACCTGCGGACCCTCACCGTGGCCGCCGGGCTTTTGGGTTTTCTCCCGGCGACCCTGCTGGCATACGCCCTGCACCTGGGCCTGGGCGGGGTGTGGGCGGGTCTCACCCTGTTCGTGCTGATTCGGCTGGTCGGCATGCTCCGACGCACCCGTGACCCGCGCTGGGCACTCCCGGGCGCGCCGGCCTCCGGGTGAGGCCGCCGCCGGGCCGGTGCCAGGTGATGGAGAATGTCCGGTCGTGGCGGACAGTGGACTGGTGCTGGTGGACAAGCCGACTGGCTGGACCTCGCACGACGTGGTTGCCCGGGTACGCCGGCTGGCCGGAACCCGTCGGGTCGGACATGCCGGAACCCTGGATCCGATGGCCACCGGCGTGCTGGTGGTCGGGGTGGAGCGTGCCACCAAGCTGCTCGGTCACCTGGCCCTGGCCGACAAGGCCTACCTGGCCACCATGCGGCTGGGCTGGGCCACCATCACCGACGACAGCGAGGGTGAGCCGCTCGGTGGCGCCAGTGCCGAGGCCGTGACCGAGGCCGTGACCGAGGCCACGGTGCGAACCGGGCTGACCGCGCTGACCGGCGAGATCGACCAGGTGCCCTCGGCGGTGTCCGCGGTGAAGGTGGACGGCCGGCGCGCCTACGCCCGGGTCCGTGCCGGCCAGGCCGTGGACCTTGCCCCGCGGCGGGTCCTGGTGTCTCGGCTGGACCTGCTCGCGCTGCGGCGCGACGAACCCGGACTGGTCGACCTGGACGTGGTCGTGGAGTGCACCTCGGGTACCTACGTGCGGGCGCTGGCCCGTGACCTGGGTGCCGCGCTCGGGGTGGGCGGGCACCTGACCGCGTTGCGCCGGACCCGGGTCGGACCGTTCGCGGTGGACGACTGCGTCACCCTGGCCGAGCTGGAGGAACAGGCCGAACTGGCCGGCCGGGCCGGGGCCGGGCACCCCGGGGTGGTCTCCGTGCCGCTGGACCGGGCCGTGACCGGCGGGTTCGTCCGGCGGGATGTGACCGCCGACCAGGCGCGGCTGCTCGCGCATGGAGGGAAGCTGCCCGCCGTCGGAATCGGCGGCACCTACGGCGTGTTCGGTCCGGACGGCCGGGTGGTCGCACTGGTGCGCGAGGAGCGGGGATCGGCCCGACCGCTGGTCGTGCTACGCCCGGCCTGACCGTTTCCACAGCGGGTAGTCGATGCCGGCCAGCCGGTTGATCGACCAGCCCTGCACCAGCAGCAGGAACACCGCGAGCATCAGCATGGCCATCTGTTCCGGGGTGGTGAGGATGCCCAGGCTCACGATCAGCGTGGTGGCACCGGCCGGTGGGTGGCCCACCCCCAGCCACACCATCAGCCCGGCGCACAGCCCGAGCGACAGCGCGGCCGCGCCGACCCGCTCGGCGGTGATCCCCTCCTGGAGGGCCGGTCCGGCGTGCCGCAGCCCGAACACGATCAGTGCCAGGTAGCCGGTGAGGATGCCGATGAAGTGGCCGCTCAGCGTGTTGCGGGGCGACGAGCCCGCCTCGTGCGGTGCGGAGAACAGCAGGTACGCGGTGGGTCCCAACGATGGGAACACCAGCGGTTGCCGGGTGACCAGCGCGGCCAGCGCCATCAGCGCGATGGACAGGAAACCGTTCACCAGGGCGAACAGGCCCGACGGCACCTTCATCGGGGGTTCGGTCGTACCGGCCTGGAGGTCCATGTCAGCGGTGATGGTCGCACGCGCCCCGGTGTGGCCGCAGGTGGGTCGGTCGGTGCGTGGCGGCCTGCTCGTAGGCTTCCCGGGGTCACATAGGTCCCGGCCAGCGCTGGCCGGGACCGCCGCGGTGTGACCGTGCCGAGGAGGTCGTGGTGCTGCGATGGCGTGGGTTGGACGGGGTGCCGTTCGGGTGGGGCCGGTGCGTGGTGACCATCGGGGTGTTCGACGGGGTGCACCGCGGCCACCAGAAGATCATCGGCCGGGCCGTGGAACGGGCCCGCGACATGTCGCTGCCGTCGGTCGTACTGACCTTTGATCCGCACCCCAGTGAGGTGGTTCGTCCGGGTTCGCATCCGTTGGTGCTTACCCAGCCGCGCCGCAAGGCGGAAGTGCTGGAGGTGCTCGGCGTGGACGCGTTGTGCGTGTTGCCGTTCACCCTGGAGTTCAGCCGGCTGCCGCCCGCGGACTTCGTACACCTGGTGCTGGTGGAGCGGCTGCACGCTGCCGCGGTGGTCGTCGGGCAGAACTTCCGGTTCGGCCACCGGGCCGCCGGGGACGTGAGCACCCTGCGTCGGTTGGGCGAGAAGTTCGGGTTCGCCACCGAGGGGGTGCCCCTGTTGCCCGACGGCGGGGTGACGATCTCATCGACGTACGTGCGGTCCTGTATCGACGCCGGCGAGGTGGCCGCCGCGGCTGGCGCGCTGGGGCGTCCGCACCGGGTGGACGGGCTGGTCGTGCGCGGCGACATGCGGGGCCGTGCTCTGGGTTACCCCACCGCGAACCTCCGTACCGGCGCGCACGTGGCGGTGCCGGCGGACGGGGTGTACGCCGGCTACGTGGCATATGGCCCGGATCGCCTCCCGGCCGCGGTGTCGGTCGGGACGAACCCGACGTTCGAGGGCAGGGAACGGCGGATCGAGGCGTACATCCTCGACTTCGACAAGGACATCTACGGCGAGTCGATCGGCGTGGAGTTCGTCCGCCGGTTGCGGCCGATGGCCCGGTTTGACAGTGTTGAGGAGTTGGTCGCGGCCATTGACGCTGATGTGGCACAGGTCCGTGACCTGCTAGCCTGAGGCGGTCGGCAATCGGCGTTGCTGAGCCGCGTCCAGGCGAGGACCGGGGGCGATTAGCTGCCTCTGCCATCCGGCTGATAACCTCGGTGCTGTATCAACCGGAATTGACCAACCAGCGAGTAAACTGCCCTGTCAACTGGGCGACAGATGGACCCTCGTGACGAGGACCGAGGGACATACCGGGACGTTGAGGAGACCTGTGGCGCTCGCCAGCGAGACGAAGAAGCAGATCATCGAGCAGCACGCCACCGTTGCTGCCGACACGGGGTCTCCCGAGGTGCAGGTGGCGCTGCTGTCGCGGCGTATCGCCGACCTGACCGAGCACCTGAAGGTGCACGAGCACGACCACCACAGCCGCCGCGGCCTCCGGCTGCTCGTCGGCCGCCGCCGCCGGCTGCTCAAGTACCTCGCGAAGACCGACATCAGCCGTTACCGTTCGCTGATCGAGCGGCTCGGTCTGCGTCGGTGACGCGACAAGGGGAGTGACCGACGGTCACTCCCCTTACTCGTACGGGTGACTCCGTGCGA
>DASULA010000257.1:0-7379 GCA_036278435.1 Mycobacteriales bacterium
TGGGTGGGATGGCCTGGGGCTCGACCTGCGTGCTGCTCGGTTACGCGTTCGCCGCGTCCCTGCGCACAGTGCAACACTACCTGGCCTGGGGGCCGGTGCCGGTCGTGGTGCTGGTGGTCGGTGGCCTCGTCGCCCTGGACGTGCGCCGGCGCCGCCGGGAGCGGGCGTTGGCCCGGGAAGGCCGAAGTAGCGAGACGGAGACCGTGTGACCATCCAGGTGCGCCCGGCGGTGCTCGACGATGCCGCCCCGGTGGCCGAGGTGCGGGTGAGTTCCTGGCGGGTCGCCTACGACGGGATCGTCCCGGGTGAGGTGCTGGACGGGATGGATCCGGTGGCCGCGGCCGAGCGCACCCGCGTGTCGCTGGCCGACCCGGCCAACCCGCTGCGCCTGCGGGTCGCCGAGCGGAACGGTGTGATCGTCGGATTCACCATCACCGGGCCGTACCGGGGCGGCGGCGTGCCGGAGAACTCCGGCGAGGTGATGGCCATCTATGCCCACCCGGACCACTGGTCCACCGGGGTCGGCCGGGTGATGATGGACGACGCGCTGGACGATTTGGCCACGGCCGGGTTAGGGCCGGTGTTCCTGTGGGTGCTGCGGGACAACGCCCGGGCCCGCCGGTTCTACGAACGGGCCGGCTTCGCATTCGACGGCATCGAGCAGCTCTACACTGCCGGCGGCGTCCCGCTCCCCGAACTGCGCTACCGCAAGGACATCCCTTGACCTCCTCCTCGCCCTGAAGGGTGAGGATTCCAGTCTCGACCTCACGGCCGAACTGGTGGTTCGCGGTTCACCGACTCGGGCAACCCCTAGAAGTCTCCCCGCGCTGCCACCCCAGGCCCTGGGGCGGTCATGCACGCCAAGCTTGGTTATCACTCGACGAGATGAGGCTAGCTGATGCTCCTGCCGAACACCATTCCTCCCCGCCGTGAACGACGGGGCATCCCGGCGCAACCCCGGTGACACCGGGCCCGACAACGGTGTGGTTGCACTGAGGCGCTGCGGCACGTACAGTATTCTGTACGTGAGAGGGGCATCATGAAGACGATGAGTTACTCTGAGTCTCGGGCGAGGTACGCCGAGACACTGGATTCCGTGGTCAACGACCGTGAGGAAGTCGTCATCACTCGGGCCGGCCACGAGCCCGTCGTGATGGTGTCGCTCGACGACTACGAGTCTCTCAAGGAGACCGCCTACCTGCTGCGCAGTCCCGAGAACGCACGGCGCCTGATCGCAGCCATCGACCGGCTGGAGTCCGGCGGCGGCACAGTGCACGACCTTGTTGAATGAAGATCGTCTGGGACGAGGCGGCGTGGGAAGACTACGTCTGGTGGCAGGTTGAGGATCGGAAAGTCCTCAAGCGCATCAATGCCCTGATCAAGGACATCATCCGCAACGACAACGAGGGCATTGGTAAGCCCGAGGTGTTGAAGCACGGCTTTCAAGGATACTGGTCCCGCAGGATCACCGACGAACACCGGCTGATCTACCGGATTGTCGGTGACGAGATACGGGTTGCCGCCTGCCGCTACCACTACAGCAGGTAACGGGACCGGGCAGCCGGGACAACCCGGGCTCACGCCAGCCGGAAAGTGGGGTCGCCGGGGCGGTAGGCGGTGTCCATCTGGGCCTTCTGGAGTTGTCCGGAATAGTCCCAGTTCACCGCCTGCCAGCGGGTGAACTGGTCCAGCACCCACTGGCCGGACTGCCGGCTGCCGTTGCCCGACCGGCCGTTGCCGCCGAACGGCAGGTGCGCCTCGGCGCCGGAGGTGGAGTTGTTCACGCTGACCATGCCGGCCCGCACCCGTTCGGCGAACCGGAACGCCTCGGCCGGGTTCTGGGTGTAGATCGACGCGGTCAGGCCGTAGCCGTGACCGTTGGCCAGCGCCACCGCCTGGTCGAACGTGCGGTAGGTGGCCACGCCGATGATCGGGCCGAACGTCTCGGTGGAGTACAGGGCGTCGGCGGCGGTGACCCCGTCGACGATCATCGGATGGCAGAACAGCCCGGCGTCGGGATCCCCGCGGAACCCCGGGCGCGGGTTGGCCGAACTGATCCGGCCGATGCCGGTGGACCCGCTCACCGTGTGGTGCGGGCCGACCAGGTCGGCGAAGCCCAGGAACGCGCGCAGGAACCGTTCGTTGAGCATCGGCCCGTAGAGCACGTCCGGGTCGGTCGGGTCGCCGACCGGCGCGCCGGCCACGGCCGCGGTCAGTCGGGCCAGCAGGTCGTCGTGCACCGACTCGTGCACGATCAGCGTGCCCAGTGACGTGCACCGCTGCCCGGCGGTGCCGAACCCGCTGAACAGCGCGCCGGTGACGGCCAGGTCCAGGTCGGCGTCGGGGGCGACCACCAGCGGGTTCTTGCCGCCCAGTTCCAGGCAGGGCGCCTGGATGTGCCGGCCGCACAGCTCTCCGATGGCCGCGCCGACCGCGCTGTTGCCGGTGAACCCAACCTTGTCCACCAAGCCGTCGTCCAGCGCGCCGGACAGGCCGGCGTGGGTCTGCGGGCCGTCGCACAACACCAGGTGCAGCACCTGCTCGGGCACGCCACCGGCGACGAACAGGTCGACAAACGCGCTGGCGGTCGCGGCGGCGTACTCGGCCGGTTTCCACACCACGGCGTTGCCGCAGACCAGGGCCGGGACCAGGTACCACGACGGCACGGCTACCGGGAAGTTGCCGGCGGTGACCACCGCGGCCACCCCGACCGGTCTGCGGAAGGTGAGCAACTGCTTGTCGGGCATCTCGCTGGGCACGGTCTGCCCGTACAGCCGTCGGCCCTCGGACTGGAAGAACCCGGCGGTGTCGATCACCTCCTGCACCTCGCCGAGCGACTCGGCGTACGGCTTGCCGATCTCCCGGGTGATCAGCGCGGCCAGCGCCTCCTTGTTCGCCTCCACCAACCGGCCCACCTGGCCCAGGATCTGGCCCCGGACCGGCGCCGGCACCGCGGCCCAGGTCGGCTGTTCGGCGCGGGCCGCGGCGCAGGCCCGCCGGAACGTGGCCGCGTCGCCCAGTTCGACCGTGGCCACCACGTCGTGGCATCGGGCTGGGTTCGTCGACTGCTGGCGCTCCACCGGTTCGGCGACATCCGGCCGTCCACTGATCCGGGAACGAACGGTCGTGGTCATCGGGCACGCGACGCCGGCCCGCCCGCGGAGGGGGCGCCGCTCCCTCCCTCCGGACATGGACCACCGGCCGGGCCGGTCACGCGGGGGCTGGGCGGACTCCGGCCGGATCGGTGTGCGAGTGGTTAGGGACCCCGGCATGGTAGTTCCCGCCGCCCTGCCCGGACCGGCCGGACCGATGGTCGTGGACGGTTTCCAGGATGCTGGAGGAGGCCACCGCCCGGATCGCCTGGTACGAGTCCGACCTGGTTCCCGGGCTGCTCCAGACCGAGGATTACGTCCACGCCATGATCTGGGCGGCGGCCCAGATGCTGGTGAACGCGGTGCCGTGGCGGTCGATCTCATGTGGCTTGTCCAGGTACAGCGCACCGGTGAAACCTTCCACATAGACGATTGGTGGCTCGATGTTCCGGCCACGGCCACGGCCCGGTGATGCACTTCACCCCGGCCGCCTGGACCACCTTCGTCGCAAGCGCCACCGAAGGACAGTTCGATACGCCGTAGACATCGCCGACCGCATGGTGTCCGGGGCCACGTTGCCGGGCATCAGGCGGACACCGCGGTTCACCGCAAGGGCGGGATCCACGAAGAGATATCGCGCTGGGGAACGCAACGGATGAACGAAGACAGGCGGGACCTCGGTCATGACCACGTGCCGCGGCCGGGTCATCCAGACTTGGGTCATCCCGCTGACCACATCCATCCGGACGAGGAAGACTCACATGGCTTTCGTCACCGAGGACAACATCACCGACCTCGCCGCGCGGCGCTGGGCCACCGCCCACCCGCCACGGCTGGCCGAGATCATGACCGCACTGGTCCGGCACGTGCACGAGTTCGCCCGCGAGGTCGCGCTCACCGAGCCGGAGTGGACGGCCGCGGTGGAGTGGCTGGCCGCCGCCGGGGCGGTCAGCGACGACAAGCGTCAGGAGTTCATCCTCGCCTCGGACGTGCTCGGGCTGAGCATGCTGGTCGTGCAGTTGAACAACCGGTTCGCCGGGAACGCGACGCCGGCGACCGTGCTCGGGCCGTTCCACATCGACGGCTCACCGACCGTGCCGTTCGGCCATGACATGTCCGGCGGGATCGCCGGCACGCCGCTGTTCGTCACCGGCCGGGTCGTCGACACCGACGGGAACCCGATCCCCGAGGTGGTGCTGGACGTGTGGCAGGCCGACCACGACGGCTACTACGAGTCCCAGCTCGACGTGGACGAGGCGCGGCTGCGGGCGAAGTACCGGACCCGCGCCGACGGCACCTACTGCATCCGCACCATCGCCCCGCGCGGCTACTCCATCCCGATGGACGGCCCGGTGGGCGATCTGATCGCCAGGACCGACATCAGCCCGTTCCGGCCCGCGCACGTGCACTTCCTGGTCGACCAACCCGGGTACCGCCGGCTGGTCACCCACCTGTTCCAGCAGGGCGCGCAGTACCTGGACAGTGACGTGGTGTTCGGCACCAGGGACGTGCTGGTGACCCCGTTCGTCGAGCGTCCGGCCGGTCCGACCCCCGACGGCGGGCAACTCGACCGGCCGCACCTGGTGGCCGGCTACGACTTCGTGCTGCAACCGGAGGACTGACCCGGCCGAGCCGCGGCCGGCCGGGTCGCGGAACCACGCCCGGCCCGGCCGGCGGCGGGCATCAACCGGTGCAGGGGCCGTTGTCGGTCCACACCGCGGCCAGGCCCGGCGTCTCGCCCTGCGTCCACCACTTCGCGGTGAACAGGTGGCCGTCCAGCGTCGCCTCGTCCCCGGCGACGTACACGGCCGTGGAACTCCACGCCGCCGCGCAGGTGAGACCGCCGCCGGTGCCGCCGGCGGACGGGTCGCAGGCGCCCTGGTCGGCCCACACGTCGGCGGCACCGGGCGTCTCCCCCTGGGTCCACCACTTGGCGGTGAACAGGTGACCGTCGAAGGTGACCCGGTCGCCCCCGACGTAGACCGCCGTGGCGGTCCATCCGGGCGCGTCACAGGCCGGCGGCGGCGCGCTCGGCGGCGGTGAGGTGGGGGGCGGCGGGGTGGCTCCGGCGAAGGTCACGGTGAACCGGGTGAAGTCCCACGGATCCTGCGGCACGCTGCTGCACGTGCCGAACGTGCGGCCTGGGTTGGGCGGGTCACACACCCGGTCCCGGTTCAGCGACCAGAACGTATACCGGGACATGCCGTTGGTGGTGGCGTAGTCGAGCACCTGCCCGAACGCCGCCTGGTCGAACATCTCGCCGGTGTCGGACCGCCCGTCCATCAGGGACACACCCTCGTGCTGGTATGCCACCGCCGCCGACCAGCCGAACGTGGCCATCAGTTGGGTGTGGAACGCTGTCAGGGCGGCGATCTGGTCGGCCGCGCCGGTGAACCCGCCGTCGAACGGCATGATCGAGTAGTTGGTCGGGACGAAACTCAGACTCCTGGCGTCGTTGAGCAGGGCCTGGCCGAAGAAGTTCGCGCCGGTGACCAGGGTCGGCATGGTGATCGCCACGTACAGGCCCGGGTTGGTGCCCTGCAGGATCTGGGCCGCGGCGAGTTCGTTGTTGATCGCGGTGGCGTTCTCGATCTCCGGCTCCTCCAGGTCCAGGTCGATCGCCCGGAGGCCGTAGGTGTCGATGACCTGCTGGTAGGCCGCGGCCGTGGTGGCCGGCGACGAGCAGACCTGACCGAGTTTGGTCCCGGCCGCACCGCCGGCCGACACGGTGACGTCACCGCCGGCCGCCCGGATTTCGGCCACCATCGCGGCCACCTGGGTGTCGGTGGACACCGGCGCGGTACCGTCCCAGGCCGGTGTGCAGCCGCCGCCGGACAGGATGAACGCCAGCTGGACGGCCTTCTGCCCGGTGGCGGCCATCACCGCGACCGGATCGGGCGGGTCGTTGTCCAACGGCATCAGATACGGCGCGGAGCCGTACCAGTTGGTGGGAAGCACTGCGGTGGCGCGCACGGTCTGTGCCGCGCCGGCCGGCCCGTTCGCACCCACCACGGTCACGCCGGCGACCAGCGCGGCCACGGCGATCCGGGGAAGTATCCGTGATCGTTGCACGTGCCCTCCTCGCACCATGATTCGGGCGGTACGCGCATCGGTGCCGCCCGATCCGACCGGGTGTTCCCGGCGGGTCAGTGCTGGCGGCACTCCCACTGTGGACTAGACCAATTCGCATGTCAACAACGAGCCGCTTCCAGCCACTCACCGGCCGCCCGCACGGCTCGGGTCTACCGCTTTGCAGCCGGTCCGTCAGCTGACCGACCAGCAGCGTCAAGAGAAGTAGATCCCGCCTCAACGTCAACATCGATGGGCTGGTGATGACAAATGACTACAGACCTTGCCAGATGCCCGATAACGCCGTAGCGTGGAGGCTTCCCATCGGGAAGGTCGGCCTCAGACCCCGCAGACATAGCGATCCCGGGAGAACGCAGTGCTGCTCAACAGCTTCGATGATTGGTCGCCACTGCGCGAAGTAATCGTCGGGTCGGCGGCGAATTATCTTTCGCACGAACGAGAACTCTCGTTCAACCTGTTCTTCTATGATCAATTCGCGGACGACGAGAATCGTTTCGACAAAATGTACTACCCGCGAGTCTCGCAGACCGGGGGCGGCGCCACTCCGGCAGGGTCGCGGCAGCGGCACGCTATCAAACAGCGCTACGTGGAGGAACTGAACGAGGACGTCGAGGGCTTGGTCGACGTGCTGCGCAGTCTGGGCGTGACGGTACACCGGCCGATGACTATGCAACCCAACCAGCAGATCCAGACGCTGGCGTGGAGCGCGAGCGTCATACCACCATTGAACATCCGGGATAATGCGCTGATTATCGGCGATGAGATCATCGAGACACCGCCGATGGTCCGGTCCCGCTATCACGAGAACCAGTTTCTGGCCAATGTCTTCGGTGCTTACTTCACGAATGGTGCTCGCTGGACCGTGATGCCGCGACCACTGATGTCCGATATGTCATTCGATCAATCGTATATGCTGGCGTCGCCCGGCGGTCCGGCGGAGTTGATCACCGAGCCGCAACCGTCGCCGTACGATGTGGGTCTCGAGATGATGTTCGATGCGGCCCAGTGCCTGCGGCTCGGTCGGGACATCCTCGTCAACGTCTCGACCAAGAATCACGAGCTCGCGGTCCAGTGGCTCGAACGGCATCTGGAGGGGCGGTTCCGGCTGCATCGGGTGCACCGGCTCGCGGACAACCATATCGATAGCAAAGTCCTGGCACTTCGGCCGGGTCTGTTGCTCGTGCGGAACCAGGCGGT
>DASULA010000258.1:0-4692 GCA_036278435.1 Mycobacteriales bacterium
GACCGAGCCGCCGCCGGCCGGATACCTGCCGGCCTACGAGTTCGACCCCGAACCCGAGGAACTTCTCGACGCGTTGCTGCCCAAGTACGTCAACACCCGCCTGTTCGCCGCACTGCTCGACTCGGCCGCCTCGGAGTCGGCGGCCCGTCGCCGGGCGATGAAGTCGGCGACCGACAACGCCGAGGAACTCATCAAAGCCCTCTCCCGCGAGGCCAACCAGGTCCGCCAGGCTGAGATCACCCAGGAGATCAGCGAGATCGTCGGCGGCGCCGACGCGCTGGCCGCAGCAGGAAGTGACGCCTCATGACCGTGTACCCCGGCGGCCTCCGCCGTTCCGCTCCTCGCTTCGCTGCGATGCTCACTTCGGAGGCCGCCTCATGACCGTATCTGAGACTGAGACCAGGAACGCCACCGGCCGCGTCGCCCGGGTGATCGGGCCCGTGGTGGACGTGGAGTTCACCCGCGACGCCATGCCCGAACTGTTCAACGCCCTGCACGTGGACGTGGAACTGGGGGGCGCGACCAGCACGCTCACCCTGGAGGTCGCCCTGCACCTGGGCGAGGGCATGGTGCGGGCGGTGTCCATGCAGCCCACCGACGGCCTGGTTCGCGGTGCCAGGGTGACCGACACCGGCGAGGCGATCTCGGTGCCGGTGGGCAACGTCACCAAGGGGCACGTGTGGAACGTGCTCGGGCACCCGCTCGACGTGGACGAGTCCACCCTGGACATCGCCGAACGGTGGCCGATCCACCGCCCGTCGCCGCCGTTCGACCAGTTGGAGGGCAAGACCGAGAAGTTCGAGACCGGGATCAAGGTCATCGACCTGCTCACCCCGTACGTGCAGGGCGGCAAGATCGGCCTGTTCGGCGGCGCGGGCGTGGGCAAGACGGTGATGATCCAGGAGATGATCCGCCGGGTCGCACAGAACTTCGGCGGGGTGTCGGTGTTCGCCGGGGTCGGCGAGCGCACCCGTGAGGGCAACGACCTGTTCCTGGACATGGGTGAGTCCGGTGTGTTGGCCGCCACCGCGCTGGTGTTCGGGCAGATGGACGAGCCGCCGGGCACCCGGCTGCGGGTCGGGCTGTCCGCGCTGACCATGGCCGAGTACTTCCGGGACGTGCAGAACCAGGACGTGCTGCTGTTCATCGACAACATCTTCCGGTTCAGCCAGGCCGGCTCGGAGGTGTCCACCCTGCTCGGTCGGATGCCCTCGGCGGTGGGCTACCAGCCGACCCTGGCCGACGAGATGGGCGTGCTCCAGGAGCGGATCACCTCCACCCGCGGCAACTCGATCACCTCGATGCAGGCGGTGTACGTGCCGGCCGACGACATCACCGACCCGGCCCCGCACACCACGTTCGCGCACCTGGACGCCCGGACCGTGCTGTCCCGGGTGATCTTCGAGAAGGGCATCTACCCGGCGATGGACCCGCTGGACTCCTCGTCCCGGCTGCTCGACCCACAGTACGTCGGCCAGGAGCACTACAACGTGGCCAACGAGGTGCGCCGGATCCTCCAGCGGTACAACGAACTCCAGGACATCATCGCCATCCTCGGTATCGACGAACTGTCCGAGGAGGACAAGGTGCTGGTCGGCCGGGCTCGCCGGATCGAGCGGTTCCTGTCCCAGAACCTGTTCGTGGCTCAGCAGTTCACCGGCCAGGAGGGTTCGTTCGTACCGCTCAAGGAGACCATCGAGTCGTTCAAGGCGGTCTGCGCCGGAGACTACGATCACCTGCCCGAGCAGGCCTTCCTGCTCTGCGGCGGGCTGGAGGACGTCGAGGCCAACGCCCGCAAGCTCAAGGGCCGGTGATGGCCAGGGACCTGTCGAAGCTCACCACCTTCCCGTTCACCCTGCCGGTGGCGGTCCGGTCACTGGACGACCCGGCCCAGGTCGAACCGGACCGGGCGGGGGAACGGGGAGTGGACTGCCCCCTGTGTGCCGCGCCGGACACCGACTACCTGTGGAGCGACGATCGTTGGCGGCTGTGGCTGTACACGCCCAGTCCGTTCCGCGGTGTGGTCATTCTCAGTCCCAGGGAACACGTGCAGACGGTGGGCGAGCTGTCCGCGGACCTCGCCGCGGATCTGGGTCCGATGCTCGGCCGGGTCGACCGGGCCGTGTACGGGCTCGGTGGGATCGGCCGGGTGCACCTGAACTACTGGGGTGACGGCTCGGCGCACCTGCACATCTGGTTCTACCCCCGTCCGTATGGCGCGCTGCAACTGCGCGGCACCTTCCTGGGTATGTGGAGTGTGCTGCTGCCCGACCTGCCCGACGAGCAGGTCCGGTCCGCCGGTGTCCAGATCGCCCGGACACTGGCGGCCGAGTCGGGAACCGCGCAGCTCTGATCTCCGGTCGGTGATCCGCAGCCGAATCGGGGCAGTGCGGGATGTCCGAGCGGATCATCTAGACTCTCGCCATATCCTCGTCGCGAAGGAGCCTGTACGTGGCGACTATGCACGTCGAACTGGTCTCGGTCGAACGCATGATCTGGTCCGGCGAGGTGTCCATGCTGATCGCCCGCACCACCGAGGGCGAACTCGGCGTGCTGCCCGGCCACACCCCGCTGCTCGGCCAACTCGTCGACGGCGGCGTGGTGCAGATCCGGCGGGAGGGTGACGAGGACATCACGGTTGCCGCGCACGGGGGTTTCCTGTCGGTCACCAACGCCGGGGTCTCGGTGCTCGCCGAGGTGGCCGAACTCAGCGACGAGATCGACGTCAGCCGGGCCCGCGCCGCCCTGGACCGGGCCCGCGCCGCCGGCGACGATCCCGAGGCGAAGGCTGCGGAGGCCCGGGCCACGTCCCGGTTGCGGGCCGCCGGCCAGACGGTCTGAGGCGGACGAGCGGCATTCCAGGGGAGCGGGGACGCGATGGGCATCATCGAGATCCTCGCCCTGGTGTTGCTGCTCGGGATCTGCGGCCTGCTGGCGCTGGCGCTCCGACGGCGTTACCTGCTCCGTGGTAACGGCGCGATCGACCTGAGCCTGCGGCTTCGGGACGGCGCCCCAGGACGTGGGTGGGCGTTGGGAATCGGTCGGTACCTCGGTGACGAGCTGGTGTGGTACCGGGCGTTCACGTTCACCTGGCGGCCGACCCGGGTGCTGTCCCGGCGCACCCTGGAGGTCACCGGACGGCGCGAACCCACCGGGGCCGAGGCGTGGTCGGTGCAGGCGAACGCGGTCGTGGTGGAATGTCAGAATGAGGGCCGCCGGGTGGAGATCGCGATGGCCGCGGACGCGGTGACCGGTTTTCTGTCCTGGTTGGAGTCCCAACCGCCCGGCTACACCGTGCCGGGGTACGCCGCGGGATGACCTGCCAGCCACGGCCGCCCGGGTTCGACCCGGTGACAACGACACTGCGACAACTGCGACAGCGGACAGGGAAGGCGATCACGGATGACAGGCGCGGGAATGGTGCTGGCGAGCGCGGTGCGAGCGGCCGAGGAGTCCCACAGCAACCAGGTCTGGACCATTGTGGTGTGGGCGATCGCGGCGCTGGCCTTCGTGGTCACCGGCATCGGTATGCGAATCTGGCGCTAGCGCGGCTGGCTCACCCGTCGGTGCGGCCGGCGCCCGGCCGCCACTGCACGTCGCCGTCCGGGTTGGCCACCCGGGCCAGGATGAACAGCAGGTCGGACAACCGGTTGAGGTAACGCCCCGGCGTCGGACTGGTGCCCTCCGGGTCGGCCTCGACCAGCGCCCAGGTGCCGCGTTCGGCCCGCCGCGCGACCGTGCGGGCCTGGTGCAGCAGGGCGGCTCCGGGCGTGCCGCCCGGCAGCACGAAGCTGGTCAACTCCGCCAGCCGGGAGTTGAACTGGTCGCACCACCCCTCCAGCCGGGCGACGTAGTCGTCGGTGACCCGCAGCGGCTCCCGCTTCGGGTCTTCGACCACCGGCACGCACAGATCGCTGCCCACGTCGAACAGGTCGTTCTGCACCTGGGTCAGCACCTCGCGCACGTCCTGGGCCAGCAGGCCCAGAGCCAGGGCGACCCCGATCGCCGAGTTGGTCTCGTCCACGTCGGCGTAGGCGGCCAGCCGCGGATCGGTCTTGCGGATCCGGCGGCCGTCGCCGAGCGCGGTGCTGCCGTCGTCGCCGGCGCGGGTGTAAATGCGGGTGAGGTGGACGGGCATGGCCCCACTGTAGGCCGAGGCCGGCACCGCGCGCCGGCCGGACCAACTCCCCCTACCATGTCCGGCGTGCAACAGTTCCGGGTTACAGGAGGCGCACGGCTGGCCGGCGAGGTGTCGGTGCCCGGCGCCAAGAACAGCGTTCTGAAACTCATGGCCGCGTCGCTGCTCGCCGAGGGCACCACGGCGCTGACCCGGGTCCCCGACATCGTGGACGTCAGGTTCATGAGCGAGGTGCTGTGCCGCCTCGGCTGCGAGGTCACCAAGGTCGGCGACCGACTACACCTGGGCGTGCCCGAGCGGCCGAGTCCGGAGGCCCACTATGAGCTGGTGCGCCGGCTGCGCGCCTCGATCTGCGTGCTGGGTCCGCTGGTGGCACGCTGTGGCCAGGCCAAGGTGGCGTTGCCCGGCGGCGACAACATCGGGTCCCGCCCGCTCGACCTGCACATGGCCGGGCTGGAGCGGCTGGGAGCGACCGTGTCCAACGAGCACGGTTTCATCGTGGCCAGGGCGGACCAGTTGCGCGGCGCGTCGATCTGGCTGGACTTCCCCAGCGT
>DASULA010000259.1:0-16002 GCA_036278435.1 Mycobacteriales bacterium
CCGCCGCCGCGGCGATCGAGGCGGCCTGCGCCGGCCCGAGGTTCGACGCCGCGTCGATCGGCGCGCGCGGCGCGGCCGGCGGCAACCCGGTGATCCCGCTGGTGCGGGACCTGGGCGGGGCGGTGCCGGAGGCGGCTCGGCCGTGGGTGCACCACGGCGCGACCAGTCAGGACATCCTGGACACGGCGCTGTCGCTGGTGGCCCGGCGGGCGCTGGCCCCGGTGCTGGCCGCGGCCGGACGCGCCGGCGACGCGGCGGCCGGCCTGGCCGGTGCGCACCGGGACACCGTGATGGTCGGCCGGACGCTGGGCCAGCAGGCCGCGCCCACCACGTTCGGTCTGGTCGCGGCCGGCTGGCTGCACGGGCTGGACGTCTCCACGGCGGCGCTGGGTGTCGCCCGCGACCGGCTGGCCGCCCAACTCGGCGGCCCGGTCGGCACGCTGGCCGCGCTGGGACCGACCGGACCAGACGTGCTGGCCGGCTTCGCCACGGAGCTGGGGCTGGCCGCGCCGGTGTTGCCCTGGCACACCGACCGGCAGCGGCTGCTCGACCTGGCCGCGGCGCTGGGCCGGGTGGCCGCCGCCGCCGGCAAGATCGCGGTGGACGTGGTGGGGCTGGCCCAGACCGAGGTCGCTGAACTCGCCGAGGGCGGCGCCGGCCGGGGCGGCTCCTCGGCCATGCCGCACAAGGCCAACCCGGTCCGGGCGGTGCTGGTCGCCTCGGCCGCCCGGCGTGTCCCGGCCCTGGTGTCGGCCATGTTCTCCGCCGGCACGCACGAACACCAGCGGGCCGCCGGCGGCTGGCACGCCGAATGGGAGACCCTGCCGGAGCTGGTCGGCGCGGTCGGCGGGGCGGTCGCGCACACCGCCGACCTGCTGGTCGGGCTGCGGGTGGACACCGCCCGGATGCGACGCAACCTGGACGCCTCCGGCGGGTTCGCGATGACCGAACGACTCGCCACCGCGCTGGCCGGGGTGTTGGGCCGGTCCGCCGCCCACGACGTGGTGGCCCGGTGCTGCCGGGACGCCGTGGGCCGCGGGGTGCCGCTGCGCACCGCCCTGCTCGCCGACGCCGAGGTGGCCGCGGCGATGCCCACCGAGCGGATCGACCACGTCCTGGACCCGTCCGGCTGGCTCGGCAGCGCGGACGCGTTCGTCACCGCCGCGCTGGCCCACCATGCCCGGCGCGGCCAGGAGGGAGACCGTTGAGCGAGGAACTGCACGCGACCGTGGACGGTCCGGCCGACGCGCCGGTGTTGCTGCTGGGCAGTTCGCTGGGCACCACCGGGGCGATGTGGGAACCGCAACTCGCCGGGCTCACCGGGCTCTTCCGGGTGGTCCGCTACGACCACCGCGGGCACGGCGGGTCGCCGGTGCCGGCCGGGCCGTACCGGCTGGCCGATCTGGCCGGCGACGTGCTGGCGCTGGCCGACCGCCTGGGCGTCGCCCGGTTCTGCTACGCCGGGCTGTCGCTGGGCGGAATGGTGGGCATGGAACTGGCCGCCCAGGCTCCTGACCGGGTCGACCGGATGGCCCTGCTGTGCACCTCGGCGCTGCTCGGGCCGCCGGAGTTCTGGACGGCCCGCGCGGACGCGGCGCGCGCCGGCGGCACCGCCTCGATCGCCGACACGGTGGTGAGCCGGTGGTTCCGGCCGGACTTCGTCGCGGCCAACCCAGACCTGTACGCGCGGTACCAGCGGATGTGCGCCGACACCCCGGCCGAGGGGTATGCCGGCTGCTGCGAGGCGATCCGGGACATGGACCTGACCGGCCGGCTCGGCGCCATCCGTTCGGCCACCCTGGTGCTGGCCGGCGCAGACGACCCGGCCACGCCGCCGAGCCACGCCGAACTGATCGCCGCCGGCATCGACGGGGCCCGGGTGGTGGTGGTGGACGGCGCCGCGCACCTGGCCAACGTGGAGCGTCCGGCCGAGGTCACTGACCTGCTGGTGACCCACCTGTGCCCGGACCGGGGGGTCTGACGGTGCCCGACTCCGACGACCGGCAACGCCGGGACCGCGGCATGTCGGTGCGCCGCGAGGTTCTCGGCGACGAGCACGTGGACCGGGCGGTGGCCGGTACCGACCGGTTCACCGCGGACTTCCAGGACCTGATCACCCGGTACGCCTGGGGTGACGTGTGGTCCCGGCCGGGCCTGGACCGGCGCACCCGAAGCTGCCTGACGCTGGCCATGCTGGCCACTCTGCACCACGACGCCGAACTGACCATGCACGTGCGGGCGGCGTTGCGCAACGGGCTGACCCCCGACGACATCACCGAGGTCCTGCTAATGGTGGCGGTGTACGCCGGCGTACCAGCGGCCAACCGAGCGTTCGCGGTGGCCCAGCGGACGCTGGCCGGGATGTCGGATCCGGCTGGGCCGAGCGAGCCGGGCGGGCCGGGCGGATCCGGTGAACCGGGTGGGCGGCCGAACTGAGCCCGGCCGGCTGTTGACCTTGCCAAACCACCCCCTACAATGGTTAGACCGTTAGCCCCTCGCGGGGGTGTCGCACGCGCTCGGAGTCGCGCCTGGCTGTGCACGCGGCCACCCCCGCCCCGAAGGACGGTGGAGGACCAGATGGCCAAGCAGGGTCGGGTGTTCGTCCGCGGACTGACCTCGCAGACCTACGGGCTCGGCGAGTTCCGCCAGCGGCAACTCGACGCGCCCCGGGTGCGGGATGACTCGGTGGTGGTCGACGACGCGAAGGTCGCGCACTCCGGTGACAGCGACCAGTCCCGGACCTGGTGGCGGATCGGCCCGGGCGACGACGACTTCTTGACCCAGACGATTCAGGTTCATTTCGTGGAGCTGCCACCCAGGTCCAGCAACCACGGCCACGGGCACCAGAACGAGGCGACCTTCTACATCCTGGAGGGCCGCGGATACGAGATCCACGACGGCCAGCGCTACGACTGGGCCGCCGACGACCTGGTGTTCGTGCACACCGACTCGGTGCACCGGCACTTCAACCCCTATGACGAGCGGGCGGTCGCGCTGGTCATGAAGGCAAAGTGCACCTGGATGTTCCTCGGGCTGGTCCAGCAGGGCCGCAGCGGCCCGATCGAGCGCGCCGAACAGTTCGGTCCGCGCGAGGACTGGTCGAGCATCTGGACCCCTGGGGTGGAGCAGCGTAAGAAGGTCATCACACCGTCGGACACCGTCTGGCAGGACAGCCCGCTGGGTCGGGTCCGGGTGATGTCGGCCCCGGAGCGGCCGGACGCCCGCTGTTTCAGCGTGGACGTGTTCGAGCTGGACATCCCGACCGGCAGCCGGTCCGGCCGGTACTGGAAGATGGCCGACGAGGTGCTCTACGTGCTGGAGGGCTCCGGGTACGCGCTCCAGTGGGAGGTGCAGGCCGAGATCGCCGAGCGCTACTACGCCCGCATCGCCACCGAGCCCCGGCGCCTGGAGGTCTCGGCCGGAGACACCGTGTACGTGCCGCAGAACCACGTCTGCCAACTCTTCGCCGCCAACGGGCGGCCGCTGCGCGTGCTGTCCGCCCAGAACCGCGTCTTCAAGCACCTCGGCTACCACAACACCCACATCCTCGAACCAGCCTCCTGACACCCGCCCCTCCCACCGCCGATCTTGGTCAAAGTGATGTTATGAGCGCACTCATAACGCCTCCATGACCAAGATCGGCGCGGCAGAGGGGGCGGGTGCGGGGGGCGGGGGTAGCGTCGGGGGGTGCCCGTGCCCCTGACCCGCCGCGGACTGTTCCGGTCGGCGGCCGGCACCGCGACGCTGGTGGCCGCGGCGAGCTGCGCCGCCGGCCCGCCGGCCCCGCCCGCGGCCGGATCCCGGGTGCCCGCCGGCGGCACCGTGGCACCTCCGGGGCCGGCCAGCCGGTCGCCCCGTACCCCGGCACCCCGCCACCTGCCACCGGAGGTGACCCGGGGGCCGGGCACCGCCCACGCGGTGGCGCTGACCTTCCACGGTGCCGGCCCGGCCGCGATCGCCCGGGCCCTGCTGGCCGAGGTGGAACGGGCCGGGGCCCGGATCACCGTGCTGGCCGTGGGCGCCTGGCTGGACGAGCAGCCCGGCATGGCCGCCCGAGTCCTGGACGGCGGACACGATTTGGGCAATCACACCGAGCACCACGGAGCGATGGCGCAGATGGACTCGCCCACCGCCTACGCCGAGATCAGCCAGTGCGCCACCCGGCTGCGGGAACTGACCGGATCGATCGGCCGATGGTTCCGGCCCTCGCAGATGCGAAACTCCACTCCGCTGGTGCGGGCGGCGGCCCGCCGGGTCGGGTACCCGACCGTGCTGTCCTACGACGTGGACTCACTGGACTACACCGACCCCGGGCCCGGCGCGATCACCCGTACCGTGCTGCGCGCCGTCGGCGACGGTTCGATCGTGAGCATGCACCTCGGTCACCTCGGCACGGTCAGCGCGCTGCCGGAGATCCTCGACGCGCTGCGGGTCCGCAAGCTCCGCCCGGTCACCGTCACCGAACTGCTCGGCTAGTGTCCTGCGCCAGAAATTGGCTGTTGCTGTCTGCGGCGCCCACGCGGCGCCTCGCTGCGTTGTCGTCGGCGCCGATAGCGCTCGGCTTGCGATGCATCCCCCTGGATCACCGCATACAGCAACGAACTTCCGGCGCAGGACACTAGGTGTCGCTCTCCCGGGCTGGTCGGCACGTCGGTTGGCGGGAGCGGAAGGCTGCGGGGTCAGCCAGTCCACACCCCGGCCACCGCGCCGGCGACCGCCTCGGCCTGGGCGTACCCGGCCCGGGCCGCGCCGGGTCGCCGGGCCGGGTCCAGCACGTTGCGGCCGATTGCCGCGGCAGCGGCCCGATCCGGCGACACCGCGGTCACCCGGGTACCGGCGGGAAGCCGGCCCATTTGTGCGGCCACGCTGGTGTTCCGGCCGATCCCTGCGGGGATCGGGGCCAGCACGACCACCCGCTCGCTGCCGGCGGCCACGTCCACGTTGGCCGTCGAGCGCATCCCACCGTCGATCCACTGCCGCCCGTTGACGGTCACCGGCGGCCACACCCCGGGCACCGCGCAGCTCGCCCCGACCGCGTCCACCAGCGGCACCCCGCTGTCCCGGTCGAACGTGGTGAACTCCCCGGTGCGGGCGTCCACCGCGCACAACCGCAGGTGGCGGTCGGCCGGCCAGTCCCGCACCGGTAACCGGGCCTCGATCACGGTCCGGCGCTCGGCCTCGGACACCGTGCGGGCGGTCCGGGCGATCCGGCCGACCCGGCGCAGGTACCGCTGCTGGTCGCCGCGGGCGGCGAGCATGGCAAGGGCGTACCTGGCCAGCAGCAGGGGGCTGATCCGTTCCGTCCGTTGCGCCCCGGTCGCCGGGGCGAGCTGGCCGGCGTACATCTCGGCCGGGTCGACGCCACCGGCCACCTGGGCGCCGACGACCGAACCGGCCGAGGTACCCACCACCAGGTCCGCGTCGGACAGGGTCACGCCCGCCTCGGCCAGACCGGCGATCAGGCCCATCTCCCAGGCCACCCCGGTCACCCCGCCGCCACCCAACACCAGCGCCCTGCCGCCCATGACGACCCTCCGCATCGGTTGGTTGACAGTAACCCGTTCGAGGACCCGAATCCGGCGGACCAGACGCTCGGCCCGCCCACGGCGCGCCGGGGCGGGAACAGCCGGGCTCGAACTGGTGGTGCCGACCCTGGACCACCGCCTCGCCGCGGAGTTCTGGGGAATCGCCGACCCGGTCACCGCGCTGAAAGTCAACGCGATCGTCGGCGGCACACCGGCCTACCGGCGGGAGTTCGCCCGTGACAACACACCCGCCGGGCCGGAGGACTTCGACGCCTGGGTCGTCCGGACGGTGCTCTCCCCCACCAGCCCGCTGTTCCGGGAGGCCCGGTACCTGCTCGCCGACGAGCCGGACCTGCGGGACGCCGGGCTCTACCATTCGGTGCTCGCCGCGATCGCCGCGGGCAACACCGGCCGGGGCGGTATCGCCTCCTACCTGGGCCGGCGGTCCGGTGACCTCGCGCACCCGCTCACCGTGCTCCAGGACTGCGGACTGGTCACCCGGGAGCCAGACATGTTCCGGGAGAACCGGACGAACTTCCGGATCCGCGAGCCGCTGGTCACCTTCTACCACGCGGTGATGCGCCCGATCTGGTCCGACCTGGAACACACCCGCGACGCCAGCGCGCTGTGGCGGCGCAGCCAGCGCAGGTTCGCCGACACCGTGCTGAACCCGCACTTCGAACGCGTCTGCCGGTACTGGACCCGGCACCTGGCTCCGGACGACCTGTTCGGCGACCACCCCAACCGGGTGGGGTCAGGCACCGTCAACGACCCGGCCCAGCACACCGCCCACCAACTGGACGTGGTCGCCTTCGGCTTCGACGAGGCGAACCGGGCACCGCTGCTCTGCCTCGGCGAGGCCAAGTGGGGCGAGACCATGGGCACCGGCCACCTGGACCGGCTGCGCCACATCCGATCCCTGCTGGTCGCACAGGGGCGGCCCGGGGCGGCGACCGCCCGGCTCGCCTGCTTCGGTACCGCCGGCTTCACCCCGGCCCTGGCCGAGCAGGCAGCCCAAGCCTCCGACGTCCTCCTGATCACTCCCGAGGACCTCTACCGCCCGGCGTGAGTCGCCCCGGTGTGCTCAGCGCCCGAGGTTGGGCGCGGTGCCGGCGGGAGGTCGTTCGGTCCACAGGAAGCCGCGTGCGTAGCCGTAGTCTCCGTCCTCGAGCTGTTCCCACCCGGCCAGCACCCGGCCTCGACTGTCGACCGCCACCGGGGTGAGCAACACCAACCCCTGAGGCGGGAACGGACCGAGCTCGATGACCTCCCCGTCCCGCCACAGCACGACCGACCGCCCCTTGTCGATGAAGTTGGCGCTCGTGCCGATCACCAGACCGACGTCGTTGATCCGGGCGGCCGAGGCGAATCTGTGCGGTGGGTTGGGCAGCATTCGCATCACCCCGTCCCGCCACCGGAACGCGGCCCGACCGCTACGCCCGACGACCTCGCCGCGCCGGTTGATGGCTGCGGCGACGGTGTCAGCACCGCCGAGAGTACCCAGGTCGGTCAGCGTCCCGTCCGCCCACAGGAACGCCCGCCCGGAACCGCCGGAGAAGGCGTTGACGACCACCTGGCCCGGGCCGTTCACCGCGACCGCGCGGCTGTCGGTACCCGGTGCCAACTCGACCTCGTGCCCGGGCCGCCAGAGCACCGCCCGGACCGAGAACTGCGCCCCGGTCCCGCTGCTGGCCGAACCCACCACGTCCCCGCGATCGTCGATGCCCGCGATGGTGTACTGCTCGCCGGACCGGCCCAGATCGGTCATCACACCGTCCTGCCAGAGGAACGGATGTGTCTCACCGTCGGTGGTCAGGCTCCAGCCGGCGACCTGGCCGTGACCGTTGAGTGCCACCGCCTCGCTGCTGGCACCACCCAGAGTCCCCAGGTCGGTGATCCGGCCGTCCCGCCACAGGCTCGCGTGCCACGGCCCGGCACGGGTCGCGGCGGCGCCCGCGACGACTCCCTGCTCGTTGATGGCCTCGGCCCGGCCACGCAGGCCGCCGAGCGTGGGCAGGCGTTTCATTCGGCCGTCCCACAGGAACGGGTGTCCGGCGCTGAAACCGACCACCTGGTCCCGGTCGTTCATGTCCAACGGGGTGGTGGATCCGCCCAGATCACCCAGATCCAGAAGTTGGTAGGCCGGCGGGCCGGACGAGCGTGTGACCGGCCCGGCCCAGGCCCGCCCGCTCATCGCCGTCACCGCCCCGGCGGCCAGCACCGCACCCAGAGCCACGCACACCAGGCGCCGAGTCTTGTCCGTCACCCCACCGCGACCCACCCGCCGATTCAACGGCACCGCCCTGGAGTTGGCGATCAAACCCGCCGCCCCCGACGACCAAACACCCGACCGGATGACCAGTCCCCACACCCGACCACTCGCCACACGTCAACTAGGTCGCTGCGGCCACCCTCGACCTTGGTCCGATCCGCTGCACAACACCGCCGTACCTGGGCACCATCCAGCCAGCGACCGCCCGTAACCCCAGGAGGCTCACGGCGCTCACTCCGGGTAAGGTGTTGAACCTCGACAATGAACCTCGGAGCGAGCTGTGGTTCGTAGGAATGTCATACGGCCAGTGCAGGGTTACGGGTACCTGGAGGATTGATGGAGCGCAGTCGGGTGACTGAGCTGCACTACATCACTCCCATCGCCAATCTGAGGTCAATCATGGAGCGAGGCATCCTGAGCCATCGACATGCAACGATGGTCGACCACATCTCGATCGCCGATGCGAACGTCCAAAACCGACGTAAGGGCAAGCGTATATCAAAGGGCCTGATGCTGCATGAGTATGCGAATGTATACTTCGACGCACGCAATCCAATGATGTACAAACGACGTATCCATCAAGCACAGATAGTAGTTATTAGGATCAACCCGGATATTTTGGACATACCAGGCACAGTCATCGCTGATGGGAATGCAGCGGCCGATGCCACCCGTTTTGATCCGTCACCCGGGGGTTTGGTGAAGCTGGACGAAGAGCGGGTCTACGCAACGTGGTGGACTGACCCCGATCCGTGGGCATATTTCGAGAAGAAGCGGCAACGATGTGCGGAGGTACTTGTACCCGGTGTCATCCCCTCAGAATTCCTCACCGGTTGCTATGCCTGTGAGAATGGTGTTTTACGGCACTGCCGCACTGCGGCGCCCGAGCTCGCGGTGGAGGTGAACAGTTATGTCTTCTTCTGCTGAGCCATCGCTTGTCACGGTGACCTCCGGCAATCTGCTGGAGTCCACCGCACAAACCCTCGTCAACACCGTCAACTGTGTCGGGATCATGGGGAAGGGTATCGCTCTCGCCTTCAAGCATCGCTACCCAGACATGTTCAAGGACTACGTCC
The DNA here is from genome assembly GCA_036278435.1 of Mycobacteriales bacterium. Taxonomy (GTDB): domain Bacteria; phylum Actinomycetota; class Actinomycetes; order Mycobacteriales; family DASULA01; genus DASULA01. The sequence continues at coordinate 8,874 of DASULA010000259.1, forward strand.
GACGATGCGACCGAGGAGAGGTACGTCTCGGTGAACCCTACCTCTTCCGTGCTGACGATCACCTTATTGTCAACTTCCCAACGAAGAGACACTGGCGCGCCGTGAGTCGTCTGGAGGACATTGTCACCGGGCTTCACTACCTCGAGAATCACTATCGCCAGTGGGGCATCACGTCCATCGCCGTCCCACCACTGGGTTGCGGCAACGGCCAACTTGAGTGGGAGGTGGTCGGTCCCACGCTGTACCGGCACCTCTCCAGACTCAACATCCCGGTGACGCTCTACGCACCGTACGACCAGTCACCAACACAGGCGCAACTGACGCTCGGCACTCCAGACGACGACACCGTGACGAGACAGGAGCGGCTCGTCACGCCGCAATGGGTCGCCGTGGTCGCGATCCTCGACCGTCTTGAGCGGCAGGTACACCATTGGCCGGTGGGGCGGATCATGTTCCAGAAGCTCGTTTACTTCGCAACGCAGGCTGGCGTGCCGACTGGACTCACCTTCGAAGCGAAAAGCTACGGACCATACGCGGCCGATCTCAAGCGGATGGTCACACGGCTGGAGAATAATGGTCTCGCTATCGAACGCCAGCAGGGCAAGATGTTCGAGGTCCGGGTAGGTCCGACGTACCGTGATGCCGTCGAGCGGTTCCGCGAGTCGATGGAACCGTGGCGACCGGCGGTGGAGCGGACTGCCGATCTCATGTCACGGATGAATTCACAGACCGCTGAGACCGCCGCATCCGTCCACTTCGCCGCGATGAGCCTGGGGCGGCGACTTCGGCGCCGGCCCACCGCAAGCGAGGCGGTACGGGCGGTGGAGAGATGGAAAATCCGCCGCAGGCCGCCGCTGACACGGGAATCGATAGCCAGTGCGCTTGTCATCCTCGCCCTTCGGGGATGGATCGACGTTGACCTCGACGAAGAGTTCGAGCCGCTCGTGGAGGCGTTCGTCGTCGCGTGAAACCGCTTGGACCAGGTGCTCAGCGCGCACGCTACCGCGCCTCGTTGCCACGCGATCCAGCGTCGAAGTCCGGAATGACCATACGCGTTGTCGGCTGGTCGGCGGGCGCACGGCGCACACTTACCGTAGTACTGCTCCCCAAGACCCACCCACCCGACGGCGCGTGGTGGGGAGTCAACGCATGGGCGTCCAACACCCGTAAGGCCCGCATGTACCAGACGGGAGGAGGGATGTGGAAATGAATGAGGAATCGCTTGAGCAGGCGCTCTCGCAGGAGGCGGAGGCCGCGAGTCGAGTCGGGACGACGAGTTGCCCTACGTGCGGCACCGACGTCCGGCCCGCGATCCGTCCCAGGTCTACAGCCTTCGGATCCCGGTCAGGCGACTTGAGGAGTTGCGGTCACTGGCCGAGGAGCAGGACGTCGAACCATCCGTCCTGATGCGACGGTGGGTGCTGGAACGGTTGGACGAGGAGGATGCCGCCCGTGGCGAGCGGGCCGAGACCACGCTGATTCGCGGCAAGCTCACCCACGCCTACCGGCTGCTGGAGGAGGTACGCCGTGCCGAGGAGCGCCTCATCGCCGAAGCGGGCTGACCACCCGCCGCGACCCGGACGCTCGATCGGCTGACCGAACAGGCTGACTCTGGCAATGCAAAATCACGGGCCGGCGGCACCGCGGTCAGGGGCCGGTCGGTTGGGCGTTGGGTCGGGGTCGGGTTGGGTGACGCTGTAGGCGCGCAGTGCGGGGACGCGGGCCGCGGCGAACAGGCTGGCGGCGACCGGGACCAAGCCGCCCACGGTGAGCGCGACCAGTGGGCCGGCCAGGGCGGCGGCCCCGCCCATGGCGGTGTCACCCAGCGCCGGGCCGCCGCGGGAGGCCATCTGGTAGATCGACGACACCCGGCCACGCAGCGTGTCGGGGGTCTCCACCTGCACCGCCGCATGCCGCACCGTGGTGGCTACCGCGTCGGCCAACCCGAGCAGCAACGCCGCCACCAGCGCCAGGCCGAACACCCGGGCCTGGGCCAGCCCCACCACCGCCAACCCGTAGCCGGCCGTTCCGGCCAACACGATGTGCCCGGACCGGGACGAGCGGACCAGCCGGAACACCACGGCCGAACCCAGCAGCGCCCCGGCCGACGGGGCCGCGGACAGCAACCCGTACCCGGCCGGCCCCACCCCGAGCACGGTCAGCGCCAACGCCGGCAACAGCACCCGGTACGCGCCGAACACCGTGGCCGAGGCGTCCAGCCCCATCAACTGCCAGATCACCGGCCGGCGACGCAGGTAACCCGCGCCCTCCCGCATGCTGCGCAGTACCGACGTCCGCACCGCGTCCGGAACCAGCGGAGGCACCCGCAGCAGCCCGAGGATCACCACCAGGGCCGCGTAGGTGACCGCGTCAAGCACGTACACCAGGCCCGGGCCACCCAGCGCGATGAGCAGACCGGCCAGCGCGGGGCCGACCAGGATGGCCAGTTCCCGGGACGGGTTGAGCAGGGCGAAGGCGTCGACCAGCTTCTCCCTGGGCACCATGGCCGGGATCAGCGCCTGCCGGGCCGGCTGATCGAACGTCGCCGCGGCGGTGGCCAGCAGCGCCGAGACGAACACCATCCACGCGGTGGCCCGGCCGGACAGGGTGACCGCGGCCAGCACCGCCGAGACGGCCAGCGCGATTCCCTGGGTCCAGCGCAGCAGTCGGCGGCGGTCCAGCCGGTCGGCGTAGACCCCGCCCAGCGGGGAGAGCACCAGCAGGGCGACGGCCTGGGCCAGGCCGACCAGGCCGACCTGCGCGGTGGACCCGGTGAGCTGGTAGACCTGGTACAGGTTAGCCGCGACCGCGCCGCGGGTGCCGATCTGGGACAGGATCACCCCGCCCCAGTACAGGTCGAAGTCCCGGTTGCGCAGCACGTCGGGCACGGGCACCGACCGGCGTCGGGCCGGAGTCTGCGGATCCGCCACCCTCAGTCCAGCGGGACGATCATGATCTTGGCCGGGTCGATACTCAGGTGCACGCCGGTGCCCTGCGGGATGGACACGGTCGGATTGGCCCGAGTCCGGATCTCCAGCTTGCCCACCGACACCACGTGGTCCACCGAGTCGCCCATGAAGGCCCGGTTGGCCACCACGCCGGCCCACTGGTTGGCCGCCGCATCCGGTTTGTCGACGCTGATGTCGACACACTCCGGTCGGATCGACACCAGCACCTCCGAACCGGCCGGCGGGGCCGACAGCGCGCCGTGGATGCTCAGCCGGCCCTCCACCGTGTCGACCGTGACCTGCCCACCCTGGGTCGACACCACGGTGGCCCGGACGAAGTTGGAGGTGCCGACGAACTCGGCCACGAACCTGGTGCTCGGATTGGTATAGACCTCACGCGGCTTGCCGACCTGCACGATCCGGCCCTCATTCATCACCGCGATCCGGCTGGACATCACCAGCGCCTCGGACTGGTCGTGGGTCACGTAGATCGCGGTGAGACCCAGTTCCCGCTGGAGCCGCTTGAGCTCGAACCGCATGCTCTCCCGCAGCTTGGCGTCCAGGTTGGACAGTGGTTCGTCCAGCAGCATGAGCACCGGCTGGGTGACCAGCGCCCGGGCCAGCGCGAGCCGCTGCTGCTGCCCGCCGGACAGCTTGGTGGCCGGGCGCTGCGCGTAGGCACCCAGTTCGGTCAGCTCCAACACCTTGCCGACCCGTTCCTCGATCTGGTGGCGCCTGGGCCGCCGGCCGCGGGGCAGCACGTCCAGCGGGAACGAGACGTTCTTGAACACCGTCAGGTGCGGCCAGATCGCGTAGGACTGGAACACCATGCCCAGGTCGCGGCGGTTGGCCGGCACGTTGACCTTAGCGGCGCCGTCGAACAGCACCCGGCCGGCCAGGCTGATCCGCCCGGAGTCGGGCCGCTCCAGACCGGCCACGGCCCGCAGCGTGGTGGTCTTGCCGCACCCCGACGGTCCGAGCAGGGTGAACAGTTCGCCCTCGGTGACCTCGAAGGACACCCCGTCCACGGCGTGTACCCGCCCGGCCTGACCGGTCCGCGCCCGACGCCGGGCGCGTTCGGCGTCGTAGGTCTTGACCAGACTGTCGATGGTCAGCATGGCGGCCCTCCCGCTACGACTCGGTTACGACGTCGATCCGGCCTGTAGGCCCACCCGCGCCCCCAGCCGGTAGGCGATGAAGACCAGGGTGACCAGGATGGCGACCATGCACACCCCGAGCGCCGCCAGCACGGTGAACTGGCCGTTCTCGAACTGCTCCCAGATCAGCACCGAGAGCACCTCCTTGCCCGGGCTGTACAGCAGGATGGTGCTGGACAGCTCCCGGAACGACACCACCAGGATGTAGACCCAGCCGGCCAGGATCCCGCCGCTGGCCAGCGGCACCAGTACCCGGCGGAACGTCTGGAACCACGACGCCCCGCACACCTGCGCGGACTCCTCCAGTTCCCTGGACATCTGCCCCATCGCCGCCGAGGCGTAGCGCATCCCGTAGGGCAGGTACCGGGTGCAGTAGGAAATCAGCAGGATGAGCAGCGTGCCGTAGATCGGCAGCGACACTCGCAGGTACACGAAGGACAGTGCCAGGCCGAGCACCAGCCCGGGAATGACGATGGGCAGGAACGCCAGGGTGTCGATCAGCCGGCGCCCAGGAACCCTGGTCCGCACCACCAACCAGGACACCACCGAGGTGATCAGCATGACCACGGTGGCCGAGCCCAGCCCGAGGATCAGCGAGTTCTTCAGCGCGGTGAACGCCAGCGGCGTGTGCAACACCTTCCGGTAGTTGTCCAGCGACAGCGTGCGCAGCGCGTTCACCGACGGGGCCTGGTAGAACTTCAGCAGCGACGCGTACACCAGCACCGCCACCGGCAGCACCACGGTGAGCACGAAGTAGCCGATCACCACCGCGCCCACCCACGGGCGGGCCCGGCCCAGTTCCACCGGCCGGGGGCGGAACGCCTTGCCGGTCACGGTCTGGAAGTTGCGCGCGTTGCGCGACAGCCAGCCGGACAGCAGCACGCCGACCGCCGCGATCGCCAGCAGGCCGACCGCGTAGGCCCCGGCCGAGCCATAGTCGATCGGGAACTGGCGCAGCACGAAGTAGATCCGGCTGGTGAACACGTAGATGCCGTTCTGCAACCCCAGCAGGCCGGGCACCTCGAAACTCTCCAGGGACTGCACGAACATCAGCAGCGCCGCCGAGATCAGCGCCGGCCGCAGCAGCGGCACGGTGATCCGGCGCAGGATCGTCCGCCTGGCCGCCCCGGACATGGCCGCGGACTCCTCCAGCGACGGGTCCATCGCCCGGAACGCCGCGGCCATCAGCAGGAACGCGACCGGGGCCAGGTGCAGCCCCTGCACCCAGGTCATCCCCCAGATGCTGAACACGTTCACCGGGCTCACCCCGAACAGCGGCTTGAAGAACAGGGTGTTCACCAGGCCGATGGTGGGGTCACCGAGGAAGATCCACGCCGCCGCGTAGAGGATCGCCGGAATGATCAGCGGCACCAGCGACGCGGCGAAGAACAACCCCTTGAACGGCGCGTCGGTGCGGACCTGCACGTAGGCCAGGCAGGTGCCCACGACCAGCGCGAGCGCGGCCGAGCCGAAGGCGAACCGCAGCGAGTTCAGCATCATGGTGCCGGATTGCGAGGTGCCGCCGTAGGCGCGGGCGAAGGCGTGCAGGGAGAAGCCGGAGTTACCGGTGAACGTGTCGTGCAGCAGGTAGACCAGTGGGACCACCGCGAGGTAGCCCACGATCACCACCGCGCCGGTGACCAGCAACCCCTGTCCGGTGCCGAGCCGGCGGAGCCGGCCGGCCACGGCGGCCACCGGTCCGGCCCGCCCGGTGTGAGCCGGTACGTTCGTGGCCGCCATCGCCTCGCCTCACCTCACCTCGACTGTGCGCGGGCGTCGCTACTTGGTCGCGGCCACGCCACGCAGCGCGTTGTCGTACTTGGTTTCCCAGGTCGTGGCGTCGGTGGTCAGCGTCTTCACGTCGAAGGGCACCAGATTGATGCCGTCCAGGCTCTTGTCACCGGCCACCTTGGTGGACGGCGTCAGGTGCAGGTCAACCAGCGTCTGCTGACCCTCGTTGAGCAGCCAGTCGTAGAACAGCCAGGCCGCGGCCGGGTGCTTGGCCTGGGTGAACGCGCCCACGCCGTTGGGACGGGGGAAGGCCGGGATCGGGTTGGTGCCGTCGGCTCCCCGGTCGGCCACCGGCGCGCCCTGGTCGGCCGCCCGGTCGGTGATGTAGGTGTAGTTCATCCCGTCCATCGGGGTCTGGCCGGCCTGGAGCAACTGCATCATCGTGGTGTGGCCCTTGGCCGTCTTGGAGTTGGCGAAGATCTTCTTCCACAGCGCGTCCACCTGGGCCTGAGACTTGCCGTGGCCCAGCCAGTACGCGGTCACGTTCTCGTACCAGTCGCTGTCGGACAGCTCCACGGTGATCTTGCCCTTGAATCTGGGGCTGGCCAGGTCCTCCCAGCTCTTGGGCTCCTGGCCGGGCTTGATCCGGTCGGTGTTCCAGGCTGGCAGGAAGACGTTGAACCGGCTGGCCGTCCAGTCGGTGAACTTGGCCGTGGGGACGACCTTGTCCAGCCCGCTGCCCTGGTACGGGGCGAGCAGGCCCTGCTTGGACATGGTCTCCATCTCAAGGAAGTTCGTCTCCACCGCGTCGGCGCCCAGCTTGTTGGCCGACGACTCCTGTAGGACGCGTTGCAGCACCGTCTCGGAGTTGCCCCGGAACACGCTTACCTTGATGCCGAACTTCTGCTGGAAAGCCTTGGACACGGCGTCGGCCACGTCCTGGGTCATCGAGGTGTAGAACGACAGCGAGCCCTCCTTCTTGGCCAACTGGACAGCCTTGGATCGCTGCTTGGCCTTCGGGAGTGCGTTGATCTGGTCGTAGACCGAGTTGCCGGCCGACCCCGACGGCTTCGAGCCGCCGACGTTGCCGGTGTCGGCGGCCCCGCCGCCGCAGGCAGAACCGACGAGCAGGGTCGCGGTGGCCGCCGCGACGAGCGATGCGATGCGGGTCCTCATGACTGTCCTCCGGTCACCGGAACTGGTGTTACTGGGTTGCCCGGTCCGCCAGGGGACCGTGTCAAGACTGGCGCCCTGGGAACTGGCGCGGGGCGGTGTGGCAGTCGGCGTGGTCGA
>DASULA010000260.1:0-17195 GCA_036278435.1 Mycobacteriales bacterium
CGCGCCTCCAGGCGGTCGAGCCCCTGGAAGGGCCCGGGCGCGGTGATGACGGCGTGCTCGTCCATGACGGTGAGGGCGGGCAGGTCGTGGCGCCGGCCGATCTCGAAGTCGTTCGGGTCGTGGGCCGGGGTCACCTTGACCGCGCCGGTACCGAACGCGGGGTCCACGTGCTCGTCGGCCACGATCGGGATGCGCCGACCGGTCAACGGCAGCTCCACGTCCCGGCCGATCAGGTGGGCGTACCGGTCGTCGTCGGGGTGCACAGCCACCGCAGTGTCACCCAACATGGTCTCCGCCCGGGTGGTGGCCACCACGATCGAGGTGTCCCCCTCGCCGTAGCGGATCGACACCAGCTCGCCCTCGTCCTCGCTGTGCTCCACCTCGATGTCCGACAGCGCGGTCAGGCAGCGCGGGCACCAGTTGATGATCCGTTCGGCCCGGTAGATCAGCCCGTCGTCGTAGAGCCGTTTGAACATGGTGCGCACCGCGCGGGACAGCCCCTCGTCGAGGGTGAACCGCTGGCGGGTCCAGTCCACGCTGTCGCCCAGCCGGCGCATCTGACCGAGGATCGTGCCGCCGGACTGCTCCTTCCAGGTCCACACCCGTTCGACGAACGCCTCCCGGCCCAGGTCGTGGCGGGACAGGCCGTGGGCGGCCAGTTCCCGCTCCACCACGTTCTGGGTGGCGATGCCGGCGTGGTCCATGCCCGGCAGCCACAGCGCGTCGTAGCCCTGCATCCGACGGCGTCGGATCAGCGCGTCGATCAGGGTGTGTTCGAACGCATGCCCCATGTGTAGCGAGCCGGTCACGTTCGGCGGCGGGATCACGATGCAGTACGGCGGCCGGTCGCTGCCGACCTCGGCGGTGAAGTAGCCGCGTTCCACCCAGCGCTCGTACAGCGGGCCCTCTACCTCGGCGGGCGAGTACTGGGTCGGTAGGTCGGAGCGGGCACCGGGGGATTGGAAGTTCGCGGTCACAGGGAAATGGTAATGATGCCTCGCGGGTCACCGCACCACGGTTACCCGTCGGCCGGCCGGCGGCGGCGTGGCCCGGTGGTCGCGACTGGCCGGAGCGGCGGTCAGGCGGACTTCTCCCGGCGTTCCCGCTTGGGTGGCTCGCGCGGCACGATCGTCGGGTTGACGTGCTCCAGCACCGACTCCCGGGTGATCACCACCCGGGCCACGTCATCGCGGCTGGGCACCTCGTACATCACCGAAAGCAGGACCTCTTCCATGATCGCGCGCAGGCCGCGGGCGCCGGTACCGCGCAGGATGGCCTGGTCAGCGATCGCCTCCAGCGCGTCGTCGCTGAAGTCCAGTTCCACCCCGTCCAGCTCGAACAGCTTGCGGTACTGGCGCACCAGCGCGTTGCGTGGCTCGGTGAGGATGCGGATCAGCGCCTCGCCGTCCAGGTTGCGCACGCTGGTGATCACCGGGAGCCGGCCGACGAACTCCGGGATCATGCCGAACTTGAGCAGGTCCTCGGGCATGACCTCGGCGAACATGTCGGCCGAGTCGGTGTCATACTTGCCGCGCAGCTCGGCACCAAAGCCGATGCCCTTGCGGCCGACCCGTTGCTCGATGATCTTCTCCAGGCCGGCGAAGGCGCCGCCGACGATGAACAGCACGTTGGTGGTGTCGATCTGGATGAACTCCTGGTGCGGGTGCTTGCGTCCGCCCTGCGGCGGCACCGAGGCGGTGGTGCCCTCCAGGATCTTGAGCAGGGCCTGCTGCACACCTTCCCCGGACACGTCCCGGGTGATCGACGGGTTCTCGCTCTTCCGGGCGATCTTGTCGACCTCGTCGATGTAGATTATCCCGGTTTCGGCGCGCTTGACGTCGTAATCGGCAGCTTGGATGAGTTTGAGCAGGATGTTCTCGACATCCTCGCCGACGTAGCCGGCCTCGGTGAGCGCGGTGGCGTCGGCGATCGCGAACGGCACGTTCAGCATCTTGGCCAGGGTCTGGGCCAGCAGCGTCTTGCCGCAGCCGGTGGGCCCGAGCAGCAGGATGTTGGACTTGGCCAGTTCGACGCCGCCGTCCGGGCTGCCCCGGTGCCCGGCGTCGCCGCCGGCCTGCACCCGCTTGTAGTGGTTGTACACGGCCACGGCCAGTGACTTCTTGGCCACGTCCTGGCCGACCACGTAGCTGTTCAGGAAGTCGTAGATCTCCGCCGGCTTGGGCAGCTCGTCGAACTTCAGCTCGGAGGACTCCGACAGCTCCTCCTCGATGATCTCATTACACAGGTCGATGCACTCGTCGCAGATGTAGACCCCCGGGCCCGCGATGAGCTTTTTCACCTGCTTCTGCGACTTGCCACAGAACGAGCACTTGAGCAGGTCGCCACCGTCGCCGATGCGTGCCACTACCGCACCTCTCCGTTCGGGTGACCATGGTGGGCACCGTGGACACCTTCCCTGATTCGGGCCGGCCCGCTGCGGCCGGCCCCGGTCTCCGGGTCGATCCTGTCGGGGTGTCGCCGTCGGACGTCCAGGGCCACGGTAGGGCGTGCGACCCCGTCTCCGGTGTCGGGGAGCAGCGGGGGCAACGTCGCCGCCCCGGCTCCACCCCACCGGCCGGGACCCTGTGCGCCGAGTCGGTGCATTGGCCGACGTTACCTCCTCCCGTGCGGGTTGCACCCCCTTTCACGGGCGCGTCTTGCGATCCGTGAGCGGTTCAGCCGCTGGTAACAGCGGAGAGCTTGCGGGTTGTCAGAACATCGTCGATGATGCCGTATTCCTTGGCTTCTGGCGCGGTCAGGATCTTGTCCCGCTCGATGTCGATCCTGACCTGTTCGACGGTCTGCCGGCTGTGTCGGGCCAGGATGGTCTCCAGCAGCCCGCGCATCCGCAGGATCTCCGCGGCGTGGATCTCCAGGTCGCTGACCTGGCCCTCGCTGCCCCCGGAAGGCTGGTGGATGAGCATCCGGGAGTTCTCCAGGGCGAAGCGCTTGCCCGGTGTGCCGGCAGCCAGCAGCACCGCGGCGGCCGAGGCTGCCTGGCCCATGCAGACCGTCTGGATGTCCGGTCGGACGTACATCATCGTGTCGTAGATCGCGGTCAGGGCGGTGAACGAGCCGCCTGGCGAGTTGATGTACATGACGATGTCGCGGTCGGGGTCGGCCGACTCCAGGCACAGGAGCTGGGCCATCACGTCGTTGGCCGAGGCGTCGTCGATCTGAACTCCGAGGAAGATGATCCGCTCCTCGAAGAGCTTGTTGTACGGGTTGGACTCCTTGACGCCGTAGCTGGTGCGTTCGACAAACGAAGGCAGCACGTAACGGCTGGAAGGTGAATAAAGCTCGCTCACTGGACTCCTCCGGGTTCTGGAGCTGTCAAACGCGGTGGTCCCAGGTCAGGCCGGACTGACACCGCCACCGTTGGGAAGCTGCCCGGCGCGTTCGAGGACCCGGTCCACAAAGCCGTACTCCAGCGCCTGCTGGGCGGTGAACCACCGGTCGCGGTCGGAGTCCCGGGTGATCTGTTCGGCCGTCTGGCCGGTGTGCTGGGCGATCAGTTCGGCCATCTCCTGCTTGGTGAGCCTGAACTGCTCGGCCTGGATGGAGATGTCCGACGCGGTGCCGCCCACCCCCGCCGAGGGCTGGTGCATCAGGATCCGGGCGTGCGGCAGGGCGTACCTCTTGCCGTGGGAGCCGGCCGACAACAGGAACTGCCCCATCGAGGCGGCCAGACCCATCGCGTAGGTGGCCACATCGCACTCGACGAACTCCATCGTGTCGTAGATCGCCATGCCGGCGGTCACCGATCCGCCGGGAGAGTTGATGTAGAGGTTGACGTCGCGGCGCGGGTCCTCCGCGGCGAGCAGCAGGAGTTGCGCGCAGATCGTGTTGGCGATCGCGTCGTCCACCGGCTGGCCCAGGAAGATGATCCGCTCCCGCAGCAGCCGGTCGTAGACCGAATCGTTCAGCGACATCCCGGCGCCCGGGCTGCGCATCACCGGAACCGGACGGGTGGTCCTCACAGGTTCAATCTGGTTCACCTACGGTGCCTGCCTTCGCGAACATTCGAACTGGTACTGGTACCGGGACTCGGGGCACTCCCCGTCGTTCGTCTCCATCGACCCTAACGTGGCGGCCCGCGCCGGGAGTCCCCGGCGACGGGGTGTTCGCTCTGAGCGCAGGGTTACCTCGGGTTACTCCGTCACGCCGTTACTCCGGTCACTTGATCACTCCGAGGTTGGCGCGGGGCCGCTGGCCGACTCCGGTTCGGGCGAGTCCGCCCCGGCCGGCGTCTCCTCGGGTGCATCCGCTCCGGCTGGTCCGGCCTCGGGCGGCCCGGCCTCGTCGTCCACACCGGTCGCCTGCCGCCGGATCGCCGCCACGTCGACCGGCCGGCCGGACGCGTCGGTGACGGTCGCGGCGTCCACCACCGCCAGCAGCGCCTTGTTCCGCCGCACGTCGGCCACCAGGGTGGGCAGGTTGCCGGCCTGGGACATCTGCTGGGCGAACTGCTGCGGGGCCATGCCATACCGCTGGGCCTGCATGATGATGTGCTCGGTCAGCTCCGCGTCGGACACGCCGACCTGCTCGGTGTCGGCCACCGCGTCCAGCAGGATCTGGGTCTTGACCGCCTGCTCGGCGCCCTGCCGCATCTCCACCCGGAGTTCGTCGGAGGTCTGCCCCTCGTGCTCCAGGTACTCCTCCAGGGTCGACCCGACCTCGTCGAGCTGCCGGGTGATGGCCTGCTCCCGCCACTCCAGCTCGCCGGACACCACCGACTCGGGCAGCGGGATCTCGACCTCGGCCAGCAGTGCGTCCAGCACCTTGTCCCGCGCCTCGGCGGCCTGGCCCATCAGCTTCACCCGGCCCAGCCGGTCCCGGATGTCGGTGCTCAGTTCGTCCAGGGTGTCGAACTCGCTCGCGCTCTGGGCGAACTCGTCATCCAGGTCGGGCAGTTCCTTCTCCTTGACCGAACGGACGGTCACGGTCACCTCGGCGGCCTGTCCGGCCTGCTCGCCTTTGACCAGTTCGGTGGAGAAGGTGGCTGACCCGCCGGCCAGCATGCCGGCCAGCACGTCGTCCAGGCCGGGCACCAAGTCACCGCTGCCGACCTGGTAGGACATGCCGGTGGTGCTGCCGCCCTCCACCTCGGCACCGTCCACGGTGGCGATCAGGTCGATGGACACGTAGTCGCCCTCGGCCACCGGCCGGTCGGCCGCCTTGAGCACCGCGAACCGCTCCCGCAGGCCGGCGATCTGCTCCTGCACGTCCTCCTCAGTGACCTCGGCGTCGTCCACGCTGGCGGTCAGGCCGGACATGTCCGGCAGCCTCACCTCGGGGCGCACGTCGACCTCGGCGGTGAACTCGATGGTCTGCCCGTCGTCGAGCTTGGTCAGTTCGATGTCCGGCTGACCCAGCACCCGCACGTTGTTGGCGGTCACCGCGTCGGCGTAGGCGCGCGGAACGGCGTCCTGCACCGCCTCCTGCAGGACGGCGGCCCGCCCGACCCGCTGGTCGATGATCCGGGCCGGGGCCTTGCCCGGCCGGAAGCCCGGTACCCGCACCTGCCCGGCGATCGACTTGTATGCCCGGGCCAGGCTCTCCCCGAGCTCGTCGAAGGGCACCTCTACGGCGAGCCGTACCCGCGTGGGGCTCAGGGTCTCGACGGTGCTCTTCACGTACGCGTCTCCTCGGTTGGGGGCGGAATGGGGGATGTCCGGCGCGGTCGTCCGGTCGCCGGTGTGTCTTCGGCGTCGCCGAGTGTAGGCGACCGGGGCGTTCACGCGAGCCCCGGTCCGGCCATCGGCTGCACCGGGGCGCGCTCACGCGGTAGCCCTGCCCGCGGCGTCCGTACCGGCGCTGCGGCACACCGCCAGACTATGCCCGTGAATGTACGTGTGCTGGTCGGGATGCCCGGATTTGAACCGAGGACCTTCCGCTCCCAAAGCGGACGCGCTACCAAACTGCGCCACATCCCGGTGACCGGCGGCTGACTGCCTGCCGTTGGCCGACCGGCCGCCCGTAGCGTACATGGACCCCGCCCCTTCCTGCCCAGGGCGCGACCCGGCACCACCGTGGCCGGACGCGTCCGGCGGGTGGGAAAGTCGCGCGGACCCGGCCGTTCCAGCCGCTACGCTGTACACGCGTCACGGCACCGGTCCGCCGGCGCCGCGCATGCGGGCGTAGCTCAATGGCAGAGCCCCAGCCTTCCAAGCTGGCCATGCGGGTTCGATTCCCGTCGCCCGCTCCGCCCTCACCACACCCGGCCGTGGCCGGAACTACAGCAGCACGAGCCCTTCGTGATCGGCGAAGTCGACGAAGTCCTTGACGTTGTGCGTCGCCAGCGGCAGCCCTTCGTCAGGCAGCACGCCGCGATCCAGGTGTCGTTGTCCGGTCACGGCCGGCCCGGCACCGCCGCGGCCGACGGAGCCGCCAGACCCTGTCGGCGACATCCTGCTGCTGTGCGAAGCCGCTCAGCATGGCTAGCCTTCACCACAATATCGCGTTGGATACGACATTTCGCTCTTGACTGATATAAGTTGATGTTTACGACAGCTAATATCAGACAATAACTTCAGATGAGGCAAACACGTCTTACTCCGACGCGCTGCTGACGGGCGAGGGACGGGCAGCCGGAAGCCCCCTCGGGTCCGACCGCCCGCGACCTGGTCGACCCGTCATGGCATCCACGGCCAGCCGTGGCCGGCCAGGCGATGGCCGAACCCGCCTCGGCGCGCCACGACCTGCCCACTGGGGACCCATCCAGTGCCCATCCAGTGCCCCGGACATGCCCGTCTGATGCCCCGGACGTGCCCATCCGGTGCCCACCAGGTACCCGCCGTGGACCCGACGAATGCCCCTGGCTGGCCGCTCGGGGACCCGGTGGTGAACCAGCGACAACGGCCGAATCGGTCAGGACACCGGGTCGGTCGACGTCAGCCGGAACCCGATCCCGCGGCTCGCCTGAATCCTCAGGTCCACCCCGGCATCCCGTAGCTTGCGACGCAGCCGTTTGACCGCCGAATGGATGCTGGAACGGTCCCCGACAAAGTCGGTACGCCACACTGCCACGTGTAGCTGTTCGTAGGACCAGACCCGGCCCGGCTCGTCGGCCAGACAGGTCAGCACCTCCCTCTCCAGGTTGGTCAGCTCCAGCGGAACGTCTCGCCAGGTCACCTCCAGGCGGGAGTGGTCGATCCGCAGGTAACCCAGCCGGATCACCGGCCGGTGGGTCCGGACCCGCTGCTCGACGCGCTCGCCGAGCACGGACCGGGCGGTGCTCGCATCGGGAACCATGAGCACGACGCCGTACCCGTCGAGCAGCCGGGTGAGTTTGACCCGGTTCTCCAGATTCCCCGCGATGCACACCACGAGCGGGACCTCCCCCATGGAGTGATCCTCGCCGCCTCCGTGGATGTCGACATCCAGCAGTGTCATCGTCACCCCCCAAAACCTCACCGTGTCATCGGTGACGTACCGCTCCACCTGTCGAGCCGGGGGCAGAGATCATCGTCCAGGTCGATACGTCCAGGATTTGCTCGATAAATATATTGCTTTATGAGTGGGAAGATTTGGTAAAAGACTTTTGTCATGTTTTATTGGTTAATGAGAGACCGCACCAGTGTGGCCGCGTTGCCGGTGCAACGCCCAGGAATCGGTCGCCTTGTGACCTTGTGTACGGGTATCGCTACTCGTAGCGTTCGCCATCCGGGGGTGGGTCTTGCCGCAGGCCACCCATCCTTCCGCGTCGCGGCTGTGAATGGTCGACGCCGTTCGCGAGCCCGACGCCAACCAGGCTGGAGGACGCCTGATGTATCGCACCGGGACGTTACGGCCGGGGATCGCCGCGGTCGCCGCGGTCGCCCTGGCGGGACTGGCCGGAATGTCGTCACCGAGTCCGGCGCTGGCCGCGCCCGGCGCCAGTTCGTCGGCACCCACCGCCGGGTCCGACCCCGACGCCGAGCCCAGGACGCACCCGATCCAGCCGGTGTGCGCCCTGCCGAGCCCGGGCACCGCCGAGGCACAGTGTGCGTCGGTGATCCGGACCGACGTGCAGGGTCCCACAGGCGTACTGCCGGCCGGCCAGAGCCCGACCGGATTCGGCCCGGCCGACCTACAGGACGCCTACAACCTGCCGTCGACCACGGCGGGCACGGGCGCCGGCGAGACCGTCGCGATCGTCGACGCCTACGACAACCCCTCCGCCGAGGACGACCTGGGGCTCTACCGCACCCAGTTCGGGCTGCCCGCCTGCACCACGGCCAACGGGTGCTTCCGCAAGGTTGACCAGCGCGGCGGCACGAACTACCCGGTGACCGACACCGGATGGGGCGAGGAGATCGCACTGGACGTGGACATGGTGTCCGCGGCCTGCCCGCAGTGCGACATCCTGCTGGTCGAGGCGGACGACAACAGTTTCGCCAGCCTGTTCGCCGCGGTGGCCGAAGCCGTCGCACTCGGCGCGAAGTTCGTGTCCAACAGCTATCACGGCCCGGAGTTCTCCGACGACCCGACCACCGACGAGCAGACCTTCAACCACCCGGGCGTGGCCATCACCGTTGCCGCGGGCGACAACGGGTACGGCCCGACCTACCCGGCCGCGTCGCGGTACGTCACCGCGGTCGGCGGGACCTCGCTGACCAAGGACAGCAGCACCCGGGGCTGGAGCGAGAAGGCGTGGTCGGGCACCGGCAGCGGCTGCTCGCAGTTCGACAGCAAGCCCCCGTTCCAGCACGACACCGGCTGTTCGATGCGGACGGTCGCCGACGTGTCCGCGGTCGCCGACCCGCAGACCGGCGTGGCCACGTACGACACCTTCGGCGAGCCTGGCTGGATGGTCTCCGGCGGCACCTCGGTGGCCACCCCGATCATCGCCTCGACCTACGCCCTGGCCGGCGTGCCCGGCAGCAACGACCAGCCGAACTCCTACCCCTACGACGCCCCCGCCGGCAGCCTCAACGACGTGACCTCGGGCGACAACGGCGCCTGCGGCAGCTACCTGTGCACCGCCCGAACCGGCTACGACGGTCCCACCGGCCTGGGCACGCCCAACGGCCTCAAGGCGTTCGAGCCGAACGGCTCGCACGGCCTGATCTCCGGCACCGTCACCAGCGGCACCGACGGCCACCCGCTGGCCGGTGCGCACGTGACCGCCGGGCCGGCCAGCGCGATCACCGACGCGCAGGGACGCTACGTCATGTCACTGCCGTCGGGCAGCTATGCCGTGACTGTGACCTCGGTGTTCGGGTACGCCGACGCCAGCGCCACCGGCGTCACCGTGACCGACGGCGGGAACACGGTCCAGAACTTCGCCATGGTCGCCGAACCCACGGTCACCGTCTCGGGCACGGTCACCGACGGGTCCGGACACGGCTGGCCGCTGTACGCCCAGGTCCAGGCGGTCGGAACCCCGGCGCCACCGGCGTTCACCGACCCGTTCACCGGGGTCTACCACCTGACCCTCCCGGCCAACGCCAGCTACACCCTGCGCACCACGGCACAGTCCAGCGGCTACCAACTGGTCAACATCCCGGTGTCGCTGGGCAGCGGGCAGGCCACCCAGAACGTCGCGGTCCCGGTTGACCCGGGCGCCTGCGTGGCCCCCGGGTACACCTACCGCTACGACGGACTGGCCAACGAACCGTTCAACAGCAGCACCGGACCGCCGCCCGGGTGGACCGTCACCGACGCCACCGGCAACGGCGGGTGGGTGTTCAACGACCCGCATTCACCGCCGCGCACCAACCTGACCGGCGGCGGCGGTAACTTCGCCATCCTGGACAGCGACTTCCTCGGCCAGGGCAACCACGAGGACACCTCGCTGATCACCCCGCCGATCGACCTGACCGGGGTGAGCGCTCCGGTGGTCAGCTTCGACACGGACCTGCTCACGAGCGTCTTGACGGTGGCCGACGTGGACGTGAGCACCGACGGCGGCACCACCTGGACGAACGTCTGGCACCACACGACCGACTCGGTGCGGAACACACCTCCCCAGACAGTGCCGATCCCCACCGCGTCCGGGCAGTCGAACGTGCGGGTGCGGTTCCACTACCAGGACACCTGGGGCTTCTGGTGGGAGGTCGACAACGTCTACGTCGGCCAGCGGGCCTGCGCGCCGATCCCCGGCGGCCTGGTGGCCGGTCAGGTCACCGACGCCAACACCAACGCAACCGTGAACGACGCCACCGTGACCAGCGCCGACGTGCCGGCCGAGACGACCACCTCGACGGCCACCCCGGACGATGAGAACCTCGCCGACGGCTTCTACTCACTGTTCTCGTCGGTGACCGGTCAGCACTCGTTCACCGCGTCCAAGCAGCACTACCAGGACAGGACCGCACCGGTGTCGGTGACCGCCGACGCGGTGATCAGAGCCGATCTCGCGTTGCCCGCCGGCCATGTCGTGGTCGCCCCCGGCCAGATCAGGGGCACCCAGACCCTGGGCACCACCGGCAGCCAACCGGTGACGTTCTCCAACGACGGCACCGCCCCGATACGGGTCACCCTCGCCGAGGGCGGCGGGTCGGCACCCCTGGCTCCGGAAGGTGCCCCGCTCCAGCAGATCGCCGGCACCTTCAGCCCACTCTTCACCGGTACCGACCCGGGTGGGACTCCGGCGCCAGCGATCACCGCGCCGCACACCGCACCGTGGGTGGCGCTGGCCGACTTCCCGACCTCGGTCCGGGACAGCGCCGTGGCCGTGGCCGACAACGGCAAGGTGTACTCCTTCGGCGGACGACAGGAGAACAACAGCCCGGCACACAGCGCGGTCTACGACCCGACCACGCAGATCTGGGCACCCATCCCGGAGATGACCACTCCGCGGGACGCCGCCAGCGTCGCCTACGTCGGCGGCAGGTTTTACCTGATCGGCGGCTGGGATGCCACCACCGGCGCTCTGGTCGCCAGCACGGAGATCTTCGACCCGGCGACCAACACCTGGTCGACCGGAGCGGCCAACCCCAGACCGCACGCGGCCGCCGCCGTGACGGTCCTGCACGGCAGGATCTACGTCGTGGGCGGCTGCAACGTCTCGTCGGCATCCTGCGGCTCACTCGACGTGATGGTGTACAACCCGGCCACGAACACCTGGGCCCAGGCCCAACGGTACCCACAGGCCACCTCGTGGGCGGGCTGCGGCACGATCAACTCCCTCATCTACTGCGCCGGCGGAATCAGCGGCGACACGAGCACCAGGTCCGCCTTTTCCTACGATCCGGCCACCAACACCTGGCGTCAGATCCCGGACCTGCCCATCGACCTGTGGGGCATGGCCACGGCCGCGGCCAACGGCACCCTGGTGATGTCCGGTGGGATAACCAACGGCACCACGACCGTGACCAACCAGGGCTTCGCCTTCGACCCGCGGACCGAAGTCTGGCAGAACATCCCGAACGCCGAAAACGCCGTCTACCGGGCCGGCGCCGCATGTGGCCTGGTCACCATCGGGGGTGCCACGGACAGCGCTCTGGACGCGGTCGACTTCAGCAAGGAACTGCCCGGGCTCAACCAGTGCGACGGCACCCCCGACGTGAGCTGGCTGTCGGAGAACAACACCGGATTCACCCTCCAACCCGGACAGAACATCACGGTCACCGCGACGCTGGACGCCAACGGTCCGACGCTGAACGTGCCCGCCGACTACACCGCCCAGATGGCACTGGAAACCGACTCGCCATACCAGGTCTCCCCGATCGGCGTGACCATGACCGTCACCGCACCCGACAGTTGGGCGCAGACGGTCGGCACGGTGGTGGGCACGGACTGCTCCGGCAAGCTCGTCCCGGTGAACGGGGCCACCGTGCAGGTCGTCCTGACCAATTCCACCTTCACCCTCAGAAGCGACTCTGAGCACACCTTCAACATCTGGCTGGCCGCACCCGGCGGCCCGCTCACGCTGAAGGAAACAATGCCCGGATGGCAACCCACGACAATTCAGACCACCATCAGTCCGGGCGACCAACTCATCAGTATCCTCGCAACCTCGCCGAACCCCGTATGTCCATAGGTATCTGACCCCGGCTGATCGTGGGCCCGCCCGCTCCGGGCGGGCCCACCGCCGTACCAGTCGGAGCGCGTCCACAACCCGCGCCGATCGCAATTACGGCGCCATAAAACACACCCACATAACGCTTCCTTGACCCAGATCAGTGTTGGGTCCGCCGTGCTGTCCGGCAGGGCCCGGACGGCCCGGACGGCGTCCCCGTAATGCCCAGGAACCGCCCGCGTTGTGACCTTGTATGTGGGTATCGCTGCTCGTAGCGTTCCCGTCTGGGGTGGGCCTTGCCGGGAGCCACCCATCCTTCCGCGTCGTCGCTGGACATGGCCGACGCCGGTCGCAGCCCGGCGCCAACGAGGCTGGAGGACGCCTGATGTATCGCACCGGGAAGTTACGGCCGGGGGTCTCGGCGCTCGCCGTGATCGCCCTCGCCGTCCTGACGGGACTGTCGTCACCGAGTCCGGCGCTGGCCGCGCCCGGCGCCAGTTCGCCGGCATCCACATCCGCCGCGGGGTCCCCGGCGACCGACCCCGGCACCGCCCCGCAGGCACACCCGACCCAGCCGGTGTGCGGCCAGCCGAGTGCGGGCAAGGCGGAGTGCATGGCGGTGATGCGGACCGACGTGCAGGGACCCAAGGGCCTGCTGCCGGCCGGCCAGAGCCCGACCGGATTCGGCCCGGCCGACCTGCAGGACGCCTACAACCTGCCGTCGACCACGGCGGGCACGGGCGCCGGCGAGACCGTCGCGATCGTCGACGCCTTCGACGACCCGACCGTCGAGGACGACCTGGCGCTCTACCGCACCCAGTTCGGACTGCCCGCCTGCGCCTCGACCAACGGGTGCTTCCGAAAGGTTGACCAGCGCGGCGGCACGGACTTCCCGGTGACCGACATCGGATGGGCCCAGGAGATCGCCCTGGACACCGAGATGGTGTCCGCGGTCTGCCCGCAGTGCAACATTTTGCTGGTGGAGGTCGACGACAACAGTTTCGCGAGCCTGTTCGCCGGTGTGCGCGAGGCGATCGCGCTCGGCGCCAAGTTCGTGTCCAACAGCTACAACGGCCCGGAGTTCTTCGACGACCCCACCGCCGACGAGCAGACCTTCAACAACCCGGGCGTGGCCATCACCGTCGCCTCGGGTGACACCGGGTACGGCCCGTCCTACCCGGCCGCGTCGCGGTACGTGACCGCCATCGGCGGGACCTCGCTGACCAAGGACAGCAGCGCCCGCGGGTGGAGCGAGAAGGTGTGGTCGGGCACCGGCAGCGGCTGCTCGCAGTTCGACAGCAAGCCCCCGTTCCAGCAGGACACCGGCTGTTCGATGCGGACGGTCGCCGACGTGTCCGCGGTCGCCGACCCGCAGACCGGCGTGGCCATGTATGACACCTTCGGCGAGCCTGGGTGGCAGGTCCTGGGCGGCACCTCGGTGGCCACCCCGATCATCGCCTCGACCTACGCGCTGGCCGGGCTTCCCGGCAGCAACGACCAGGCGAACTCCTACCCCTACGACGCCCCCGCGGGCAGCCTCAACGACGTCACGTCGGGCGAGAACGGGGCCTGCGGCAGCTACCTGTGCACCGCCCGAACCGGCTACGACGGGCCGACCGGCCTGGGTACCCCCAACGGTGTCAGGGCCTTCACCCAGAACGGGGCGCACGGCCTCATCTCCGGCACCGTGACCGACAGCGTCGACGGCCACCCGTTGGCCGGTGCGCACGTGACCGCCGGTACCTCCTCGGCCACCACCGACGGACAGGGACGCTACGTGGTGTCGCTGCCGGTGGGTAGCTACAACATGACTGTGACCTCGGTGTTCGGGTACGCCGACGCCAGCGCCACCGGCGTCACCGTGACCGACGGCGGGAACACGGTCCAGAACTTCGCCATGGTGGCCCAACCCACGGTCACCGTCTCGGGCACGGTCACCGACGGGTCCGGACACGGCTGGCCGCTGTACGCCCAGGTCCAGGCGGTCGGAACCCCGGTGCCCGCGGCGTTCACCGACCCGTTCACCGGGGTCTACCACCTCACCATCCCGGCGAACGCCAGCTACACCCTGCGCACGACCGCCCAGGCGACCGGCTACCAGAGCGTCAACACACCGCTGTCGCTGGGTAGCGGTCAGTTCACCCAGAACGTCGCGCTGCCCGTCGACGCCGTCGCCTGCGTCGCGCCCGGGTACGCCTATCACTACAACGGCCTGGCCAACGAAACGTTCGACGGCAGCGCGGCGCCGGCCGGTTGGACAGTCACCGACGCCACCGGCAACGGCGGATGGGTGTTCAACGACCCGAAGCCACGGGGCAACCTGACCGGAGGCACCGGCAACTTCGCCATCATCGACAGCGACCTCATCGGTCCCAACAAGCACGAGGACACCTCGCTGGTCACCCCGACGGTCGACCTGACCGGGGTGAGCGCTCCGGTGGTCGGCTTCAACAACGACTACAGCTCCTTCTCGGTGTCGGTTGCCGACGTGGACGTGAGCACCGACGGCGGCACGACCTGGTCGAACGTCTGGCACCACACGACCAGCTCGGTGCGCGGCCCGTCGTTCCAGACCGTCGCGATCCCGCAGGCGGCCGGTCAGGCGAACGTCACGGTGCGGTTCCACTTCCAGGACACCTGGGGCTTCTGGTGGGAGGTCGACAACGTGTACGTCGGCCAGCGTGCCTGCGCGCCGGTCCCCGGCGGCCTGGTGGCCGGCCAGGTCACCGACGCCAACACCGGCGGCACCGTCGACGGCGCCACCGTGACCAGCGTCGACGTGCCGGCCGAAACGACCACCTCCGTGGTCACCCCGGACGATGAGAACCTCGGTGACGGCTACTACTCGGTGTTCTCCTCGGTGACCGGCCAGCACTCCTTCACCGCGTCCAAGGACGCCTACCACGACACGACCGCGCCGGTCTCGGTGACCGCCGACACGGTGACCGGGGCAGACCTGGCGCTGACCGCCGGTCACGTCGTGGTCACCTCCGGCGGGGTCAACGCCACGCAGGTGTTGGGCACCACCGGCAGCCATCCGGTGACGCTCTCCAACGACGGCACCGCACCGGTGAAGGTCACCCTGGACGAGCACGGCGGATCGGCCTCCCTGATCCCGCAGGGGGCTCCACTCCAGCGGGTGTCCGGAACGTTCAGCCCGTACTTCGCCGGAACCGACCCGGGCGGGAGTCCGGCACCGGCGGTCACCCTGCCGCACACCGAGCCGTGGACGCCACTGGCCGACTTCCCGACCCCGATCATGGACAGCGCGGTGGCCGTCGCCGACAACGGCAAGGTGTACTCGTTCGGCGGGATGCAGAACGCGAACATCCCGGCCAGCAGCAGGGTCTACGACCCGACCACGCAGACCTGGTCGCCCATCCCCGAGATGACCACCATGCGGGACAAGCCCAGCGTGGCCTACGTCGGCGGCAAGTTCTACGTGATCGGCGGCTGGAACGCCACCACCGGTGCCCTGGTCTCCAGCACGGAGATCTTCGACCCGGCGACCAACACCTGGTCGACCGGAGCGGCCGACCCCAGGCCGCACGCCGCCACCGCCGTGTCGGTGCTGAACGGCACGATCTACGTGATCGGCGGCTGCAACGTCGCGACCTGCGGCGTGCTCGACGTGATGGCCTACAAGACGGCCACGAACACCTGGACCCAGGTCCGCGGCTACCCGCAGGCGATCGCGTGGGAGGGCTGCGGCACCATCAACTCCCTCATCTACTGCGCCGGTGGCGACACCGACTTCGGGGACACCCGCAACGCCTACTCCTACAACCCGACCACCAACACCTGGACGCAGCTCCCGATCCTGCCGATCGACCTGTGGGGCATGGCCGCGATCTCGGCCAACGGCACCCTGGTCCTGTCCGGCGGGGTGACCGACAACACGGCGACCATCACCAACCAGGGCTTCGTCTTCGACCCGCGGATCGGGTCCTGGCAGTCGGCCCCCAACGCCGACACCGCCCTCTACCGGAGCGGTGCCGCCTGCGGCCTGGTGACCATCGGTGGTGCCACCGACGGGTTCGACGCGGTCTCGCTGAACAAGGAACTGCCCGGGCTCAACCAGTGCGACGGCACGTTCGACGTGAACTGGCTGTCGGAGAGCACCACCGGGTTCACCCTCCAGCCCGGTCAGAGCATCACGGTCACCACCACGCTGGACGCGAGCGGGCCGACGCTGAACCTGCCCGGCCCCTACACCGCCCAGTTGGCGGTGCAGACCGACTCGCCGTACCAGATCTCCCCGATCGGCGTGACGATGGTCGTCACACCGCCGGCCAGTTGGGCCGAGACCGTGGGCACGGTGGTGGGCCTCGACTGCTCCGGCACGGTCGTCCCGCTCGCCGGGGCAACGATCCAGGCGATCCTGACCAACTCCACCTTCACCCTGAGAACCGACACCACTCACACCTTCGACCTGTCGCTGGCCGCGGCCGACGGCCCGCTGACCCTCAAGGCCTCCCTGCCCGGTTGGCAACCCGAGACGATCCAGACGACCATCAGCCCAGGGGATCAACTGATCAGCATCTTCGTGACCACACCAGATCCCGCCTGTCCGTGAGCACCTGACCGACCCGTCCGACCGGTGGGCCCGTCCCCTCGCAGGGGGCGGGCCCACCGGCACGTCGGTCCTCGGCCGGTCACGTCGGCGGCCCGGTCACCGCCCGCCGGCCGACGGGCCGGCCACCCGGTAGAGCGTGCGCAGTTGCCCGATCTCGGCGGCGTTCTTGGTCAGCTCCACCGAGTACCAGGCCAGGAAGTACCCGAACGGCCGTCCGTCCCGGTACGGCCAGTCAGCCCTCGCCGGGTCGTCCAGGTCTGCGTCCACCAGCGACTCCACCGCGCCGGTCCAGCGCCGGTGACAGCCCCGGATCCACTCCACCGTGGCGTCGGCGCTGCCCGGCCAGGTGATGTCCTGGCGGGTCAGCCGGCGCTCGGCGAACGCGTGGTCGTACACCATCGACATCCAGAATCCCAGGTGCCAGGTCAACCAGCCGATGGTGGTCGCCGGGACGGGGTCGGGTTCCGGTTCGACCCAGTCGGCGTGCCAGACACCCGAACGGGTGGCCCGCACCGTCCAGGCGCCCTCGGCCGGTTCCCACCGGCACTCGGCGTCGCCCAGCCCGTCCAGGTGGTACTCGCACAGGGTCCAGGCGACGTGCGCCTGGTGCCGCAGCACGGCGAGCCGAGAGGGGTCCACAACTACCTCCGATCGGCCGGTCGCGGCCGGCGA
>DASULA010000261.1:0-20766 GCA_036278435.1 Mycobacteriales bacterium
CGGACGAACTGCTCGTGGCCGTGCGGGTGCCCAAGCTCGGCGCCGGCTGGGGAACGCACTACGAGAAGTTCAACCGGGTCGCCCAGGCCTGGGCGATCGTGGGTGTGGCCGCGCTGGTGCGCGTCGAGGCCGGCACGATCGCCGAGGCGCGGATCGGGCTGACCAACATGGGTTCGACCCCGCTGCGGGCCAGCGCGGTCGAGCGGGCACTGGCCGGTGTGCCGGTGGCCGACGCCGGGGCGGTGGAGGCGGCCTGCCGGCGGGCCGGGGAGGGCACCAGCCCGGCCGCCGACCTGTCCGCCCAGCCGGACTACCGCCGGCACCTGGCCGGTGTGTTGACCGGCCGTGCCGTGCGGCACGCGCTGGCCGGGGTTAGATGACCAACGGCGAACACGTCCCGCCGGCCGGGTCGGGCACACCGACCCGGCCGGCGGACGTGACCTCCCCGGCCGGCCTGTCCGCCCGGCTGGCCGACCTCGGCTACCTCGCCGACGAGGGGCTGTCCACCGCCGCCTACCTGGCCCTGGCCCTGCACCGGCCGCTGTTCTGTGAGGGCGAGGCCGGCGTCGGCAAGACCGAGCTGGCCAAGACGATGGCCGTCCTGCTGGACACCCCGCTGATCAGGCTCCAGTGTTATGAGGGCATCGACGCCAGCCAGGCCCTCTACGACTGGGACTTCCCCCGCCAGTTGCTGCACCTGCGCGCCGCCGAGGCGGCCGGGGTGCCTGACGTGGCCGCCCTGGAGGGCGAGCTGTACGGGCGGCGGTTCCTGCTGGCCCGCCCCCTGCTCGCCGCCATCGAGACCAGCGCGCCGGGCCGGCCGTCGGTGCTGCTCATCGACGAGGTGGACCGGGCCGACGACGAGTTCGAAGCGTTCCTGCTGGAGGTGCTCAGCGACTTCACCGTGACCGTGCCCGAGTTGGGCACCATCGCCGCGGAGGCGCCGCCGATGGTGGTGGTCACCTCGAACCGGACCCGCGACGTCCACGACGCGCTCAAGCGGCGGTGCTACTACCACTGGATCGAGTTCCCCGACTTCGACCGGGAGGTCGAGATCGTGCGGCTGCGGGTACCCGAGGCCGCCGACCGGCTGGTCCGGGAGGTCACCGCCGCGGTACACGTGCTGCGCGCGGAGGACCTGCACAAGCCGCCCGGCATCGCCGAGACGATCGACTGGGCGCAGGCGCTGGCCGCACTGGGCGCCGACCGGCTCGATCCGGGGCTGGCCGCGGCCACCTTGGGCGCGGTGGTGAAGTACCGCGAGGACACCCAGCGGGCCCGGGACATCGACGTGGGGGCACTGGTGGCGCGTGCGATAGCCGGCGGCTGACGTGCGCTCGACGAATCGGGGCGGACGAACCAGACGAACCGGTCGAGCCGGGGGCGCGGGTTCGCCGGGCGCGGGCAGTGGGACGGCGGGCCGGCGGGGTGGCTGACCCGGTGCCCGACCGGACGGCCGACGCGGTGGTCGCGATGGTGGGCCTTGCCCGCGCACTTCGCGCGGCCGGTGTGGCGGCGACCCCGGACCGGGTCCAGCAGGCGGTGCGGGCGCTGGCCGCGCTCGACCCGGACCGCCGGTCGGACGTGTACTGGGCCGGCCGGTTGACGTTCTGCGCCGGGCCGGCCGACCTGGCCCGCTACGACGCGGTGTTCGACGCGGTGTTCGACGGCAACGCTCCGGTGGCGCGGCCCCGCCAGGTGGCGGTGACCAGGGCGGTGCCGGTGGCCATCGCCGAGGGTGACCGGCGGCCCGGGGGCGAGGGTGGCCAGGAGCACTCCACCACGCTGCGCGCCGCCGCCAGCAGCGTCGAGGTGCTCCGGCACCGGGACGTGGCCCGCCTGTCGGCGGCCGAGCGGGAGGCGCTCAACCGGGCTCTGGTCGCGCTGGGGATGCCCGGGGAGTCCCGCCGGTCGCGCCGGTGGCGGCCGGCGCGCCACGGCGCCGTGGACGCCGGCCGGACCGTGCGGGCGCTGCTACACTCCGGCGGCGAACCGGCCCGGCTGCACCACCGGGCGCACCGTCGCCGGCCGCGCCGGGTGGTGCTGCTGGTGGACGTGAGCGGGTCCATGAGCGCCTACGCCGACGCGCTGCTGCGGTTCTCCCACGCCGCCTCGCGGCGGCAGGCGGCCTCGACCGAGGTGTTCACCGTGGGCACCCGACTCACCCGGGTGACCCGGGCGATGTCCACCAGCGATCCGGAGGCGGCGATGACCGCGGTGGCCGAGTCGGTGCCGGACTGGAGCGGCGGTACCAGGCTAGGGGTGCTGCTTCGGGATTTTCTGGATCAGTGGGGTCAGCGGGGTATGGCCCGAGGCGCGGTTGTTGTTGTGCTTTCCGACGGTTGGGAGCGGGAGGACCCCGCCCTGCTCGGGGGGCAGATGGCGAGGTTGTCCCGACTGGCACACCGGATCGTGTGGGCCAATCCGCGCAAGGGGCGTCCAGGCTATGCACCGCTGGCGGCCGGTATGGCGGCGGCGTTGCCGTACGTGGACGACTTCGTCGAGGGGCACAGCCTGGACTCGTTGCGGCGGCTGGCAGAGGTGGTGGCGGGCATGCAGGATCGGTCGGAGGAGGTGCGGCCAGGTGCGTGACATCCTGGGTTCGCTTCGGGCGTGGTACGACGCGGGCGAGACGATCGGTCTGGCCACCGTGGTCGGGGTGAGCCGCAGCGCCCCCCGCCAGCCAGGTGCGGCGCTGGCGGTGGGCGGCGCCGGCGAGGCTGTGGGCAGCGTGTCCGGCGGATGTGTCGAGGGCGCGGTGTACGAACTGGCCACCGACGTGGTCGGCAGCGGCGAGCCGGTCCTGCACACCTACGGCTACAGCGACTCCGACGCGTTCGCCGTCGGGTTGACCTGCGGCGGAATGGTGACGGTGTTCGTGCAGGCCGTGGACCGTGACCGGACCCCCGAACTCGGCCCGGTGATGGAGACTATCGACGCCGGCCAGCCGGTGGCGTTGGCCACCCTGGTCTCCGGGGACGGAAGGCTGGGTGCCCGGCTCGCGGTGTGGCCGGACCGGGTGGCCGGCGGCCTGGGCAACGAGGGGCTGGACGTGGCCGTCACCGACGACGCCCGCGGCATGCTGGAACAGGGCTCGACCGGGCAGCGGCACTACGGTCCGCACGGCGAGCGGCGCCGTGACGAGGTCACCGTGTTCGTCGAGGCGTTCGCGCCACCGCCCCGGCTGCTGGTCTTTGGCGCGATCGACTTCGCCGCCGCGGTGGCCCGGGTCGGCAAGTTCCTCGGCTACCGGGTGACGGTGTGTGACGCCCGTGCGGTGTTCGCCACGGCCAAGCGGTTCCCCGACGCCGACGAGGTGGTGGTGGAGTGGCCGCACCAGTACCTGTCCCGCACCACCGTGGACGCGCGCACCGCGATCTGCGTGCTCACCCACGACCCGAAGTTCGACGTGCCGTTGCTGGAGGTGGCGCTGCGCACACCTGCTGGGTACGTCGGCGCGATGGGCAGCCGGAAGACCCATGACGACCGGCTGGCCCGGCTGGCCGAGACCGGCCTGACCGATACCGAACTCGCCCGGTTGCGTTCCCCGATCGGGCTGGACCTGGGTGCCCGCACCCCCGAGGAGACCGCGATCGCGGTGGCCGCCGAACTGGTCTCGCACCGCTGGGGCGGCTCCGGGCGCCCGCTGTCGGAGACCAGCGGGGAGATCCACCGGCACCGCCTGACCGCCGGGCAGGCGTGGTAGGACCGGCGCCGGTCGGCGGCCTAGTGCTGGCGGCCGGCGCGGCCAGTCGGTACGGCCCGCCCAAGGTGCTGGCCCGGCTGGCCGGCCGCACCCTGCTCGAACACGCCCTGGACGCGCTCGTCCAGGGCGGCTGTGACCCGGTTCTGGCGGTGCTGGGCGCGAACGCCGAGGCGATCCGGCGGGCGGTGGCACTGCCCACGACGGTGTTCAACCCGGACTGGTCCACCGGGATGGGCTCCTCGCTGCGGGCCGGGCTGGCCGCGCTGCCGGCCGACCTGGACGCCGTGGTGGTGGCGCTGGCCGACCAGCCGCTGGTGGGCGCCGAGGTGGTTCGCCGGCTGGTACGCGCCGTCGCGGCCGTGCCGGCCGGGGCCGGCGCCGCGGTGGCGACCTACGCCGGCCGGCCGCGCAACCCGGTGCTGCTGACCCGGCCGGTGTTCGCCGAGGTGGCCGCGGCCGTACACGGAGACCGGGGGGCCCGGGACTGGCTGCGGGCACACCCCGACCGGGTCGTGCCGGTGCCCTGCGACGATGCCGGCGATCCGGCCGACGTGGACACCCCGGCAGACCTGGCCCGGCTCGCCGGCTCGGTGTCATCGCGTGAGGAGTTGTCCCCCTGACCGGTCCCTGGTGAGGCACGAATCGCTCATTTTGGGGGTCCGCGGTGGATCCTCCCGCCGGATCTGGCACCCTCGACATCCACCGGGTACGGCGGAGGCGAGGGTCGTTCCGGCGTCATGGGAGGGCTGAGGGCATGCGGTTGAGGCACGAGTTCACCGTTCCGGTTCCGGCCGGTGTGGCATGGCCGGTGCTCAGCGATCTCGAACGGGTCGTGCCGTTGTTGCCCGGTGTCACCCTGACCTCGGTGACCGGACGCGGTGTGGAGGGCAAGCTGCGGGTCCGGGTCGGGTCGGTCACGGTCACCTACCACGGCAGCGCCGGTATCACCGAACTGGACGAGCGGGACCGGCACGCGGTCATCTCCGTGCGCGGCCAGGAGGCCCGGGGGGAGGGCAGTGTGCGGGCCACGGTCACCGCGCGACTGCACGAGTCCGACGGTGGCTCCCGGGTCACCGTGGACACCACCCTGTCGATCACCGGTCGGCTCGGCCCGGCCGGGCGGGATGTGCTGCACGACGTCGGCGCCCGGCTGCTGGCCCGGTTCGCCGGCCAGCTGCCCGACCTGCTGGCCACCGACTCTGGTTCCGATCCCGCTCCGGCTCCCGACGCCGACACCGATGTCGCCCCGGATGCCGGTGGGACCGACAGGATCCCGACCCGCCGGCCGGCGGTGGCGGCCGGCGAACCCGCACCGGTGGTGCACACCGACGCCGATCCGGCGGGCGGTCGGGGACCAGATCCGCTGGTCGTGCCGGCCCGGTCCGAGCGGATGGGCACGCCGATGGCCAGCTTCGTGGACCGGTCGGTCGACCTGCCGGAGGCCGGTGGTGTCCCGGCGCTGCGGCGGGTGGCGCCATTCCTCGCGCTGGTCCTTCTCGTCCTGCTGATCCGCCACCGCCGCCACCACCACCGGTAGCGACCCCCGCGCCGGCGACGCCCCCGGTCGGTGTCGGCCGGTCCGCGTCCGGATCCGCCGGCTACGGGCGGGACGCGCGGAGCAGGTGGTCGCGGACCTGGCCGCGGGCCAGGTCGGCCGGGGTGTGCCCGGCGTCGTTGACCGCCAGGGCGTCGGCTCCGGCGGCCAGCAGTAACTCCACCGACTCGGCGTCGGCGTTTTGCGCCGCGGAGTGCAGCGGGGTCCACCCGCCCTGCTGGCGGACGTCCACCCGGGCGCCGGCGTCCAGCAGCACCCGGACCACGTCGGGATGCCGGCCGGCCGCCGCGCTGTGCAGCGGGGCGACCGCGGTGGAGTTCTGCGCGATCTCGTCCACGTCCGCCCCGGCGGTCAGCAGCCGCTGCGCGGCGGTCGGCCAGCCGAAGAACGCGGCCAGGTGCAGCGGTGCGTAGCCATCGGCGTTGTGCGCGTAGGCGAGCTGGGTCTCTGTGTCCAGCAGCGCACCGAGCCGATCGGTCTCGCCGAGGGCGGCCGTCTCGAAGACGTCGAGGTCCCGCTTGGCGTGCGCCAGTACCTTTGCCAGCGCGGGTTGCCCGACGTACAGCGCCCACAACACCACGGTGATGCCGTCTCCGTTCCGGGCTCGGGCGCAGTCCCGGTCCGAGCGCAGCAGGTCGCTCACTGCATCGGTGTCGCCTGCGGCAACGGCCTGGAACACGTCGGTCATACCGGAATTCTGCCTGTTGGCTCTGTGGTGTGTTTCCTATGTTGCTGAATGCTTACCGCGACACCGGCGGGACGCTGGCAACGCTGGGGTGGGGTCGGTGCCATCGGTCAGCCCGCGTAGCCGACGCACGCGGTGGCCACCCGGCGGAAACCCACCCGCTCGTACACCCTGGCCACGTCATCGTCACCGGCCGACAGGCACACCGTGCGGCAGCCGCGGGCCAGCGCGTCCCCGGTCAGGGTGCGGGTCAGCGCCGCACCCACGCCGCGGCGCCGGGCCGCCGGCAGCACTGCCACGCCCACGATCTCGCTCACCTCGCCGATCGGCTGGTGGCTGCCCACGCCGACCGGCGCTCCGTCCAGCTCGGCCACCGCGGTCGCGGTCAGCCCGCTGCTCAGCCGGTGACGGATCGACCCCACCTGGGCGATCGGCACCTCTTCCAGGGCCTCGGCGACCGCGTCTGGACCCAGCGGGCCGCCCCCTGTCCCTGGTGTGGAGAAGCCCAGCCTGGCCACGGCGTGCGCTA
Organism: Mycobacteriales bacterium; assembly: GCA_036278435.1. Classification (GTDB taxonomy): domain Bacteria; phylum Actinomycetota; class Actinomycetes; order Mycobacteriales; family DASULA01; genus DASULA01. Next base: position 6,476 of record DASULA010000261.1, read on the forward strand.
TCGCCAGGTCCCGGTCGGGTGCGTCGGCGGCCAGCATTCGCACCGTCAGCGCCACCGGCCCGGCGGAGCCCTCCGAAGCGCCCTGTGAGTCCTTCGAGCCTTCCAGTCCCTCTCGGCCGGCCGGGAGGGACTGCACGAGCAGCGGGTGCTCGGTGACCAGCAGGCCGGTGGACCGGGCCGCCCGGTCCATCGCCGGGGTGGTCTCCCGGACGTACTCGAACGTCTCGGGCACGCCCAGCTCCCGTTGCCTGGCGCAGACCAGCGCGACATCACGGGGCGTCACCGCGTCCTGTCCGAACCGGGGTCTGGCGTAGTACGGGTATCCGGCCGCGTCCCGGACAAAGAGCGTGAGCGGACCGTGATCCTCCGCTCTTGCGTCCGCGCGCGGAACCGCGTCGAAGTAGCGCTCCAGCAGGGTGAGCAGTCCCGTGATCGAACTCACCCGGCGACGGTACGTCAGGACCGGCCGGGTCGCCGGATGTCACCATCACGTTGCCCGGAGAGGCAATTCGTGCCGCCCGCACTGTAATCTGGGGGAAGCGCCTGGGCCGACGTCGTCCCTGGTTTCTCACAAACCACCGACGACGGGAAGCGTTCATGGACTTCGCTGCCGTCCCTGGTCCCCAGGGCCTGTATGACCCACAGTTCGAACACGACTCCTGCGGTGTGGCGTTCGTGGTGGATGCCCGCGGTCGCCGGTCGCACCGGATCGTGGCCGAGGGGCTCACCGCGCTGCGCAACATGCGGCATCGGGGCGCGGCCGGCTGCGAACCGAGTTCGGGTGACGGCGCGGGACTGCTGGTGCAGATCCCCGACGGGTTCCTTCGGTCCGTGGTGGACTTCGACCTGCCCGGACCCGGCCCGGCCGGCGAGCCTGGTTACGCCTGCGGTATCGCCTTCCTGCCGGTCCAGGACGCGCGCCGGGCCGAGGCGGTCGCGCTGGTCGAACGGATCGCGGCCGAGGAGGGGCTGAGCGTGCTCGGCTGGCGGGAGGTGCCGGTCGATCCACGCACGGTCGGGCCGACCGCCCGCTCGGTGATGCCCGCGTTCGGGCAACTGTTCCTGTCCGGCGCCAGCGGCATGACCCTGGAACGCAGGGCGTTCTGCGTGCGCAGGCGGGTCGAACGGGAGTCTGCGGCCACCGGCGCCGGGGTGTACTTCCCGTCCCTGTCCGGCCGGACCATCGTCTACAAGGGAATGCTCACCGCCGACCAGCTCGGCGAGTTCTTCGGCGACCTGACCGATCCGGCGTTCGCCTCCGCGCTGGCGCTGGTGCACAGCAGGTTCAGCACGAACACGTTCCCGTCCTGGCCGCTGGCCCACCCCTACCGTTACGTCGCGCACAACGGCGAGATCAACACGGTGCGCGGCAACCGCAACTGGATGCGGGCCCGCGAGGCGATGCTGCGCTGTGACGCGCTGGCCGACGGTCCCGGCGGAATCGACCGGTTGTTTCCGATCTGCTCCTCTGAGGCGAGTGACTCGGCCTCCTTCGACGAGGTGCTCGAACTGTTGCGCCTGGCCGGGCGGTCACTGCCGCACGCGGTGTTGATGATGATCCCGGAGGCCTGGCAGAACCACGCCGAGATGGATCCGGCCCGCCGGGCGTTCTACGAGTACCACGCGACCCTGATGGAACCGTGGGACGGGCCGGCCTGCGTGGCGTTCACCGACGGCACGGTCGTGGGCGCCGTGCTGGACCGCAACGGGCTGCGGCCGTCGCGCTGGTGGCGCACCGACGACGACCTGGTGGTGCTGGCCAGCGAGGTGGGCGTGCTGGACATCCCGGCCGACCGGGTGGTGGCCAAGGGCCGGCTGCGGCCGGGCCGGATGTTTCTGGTGGACACCGGGCAGGGGCGGATCGTCGACGACGACGAGATCAAGGCGGAACTGGCCGGGCAGCATCCCTACGGCGAGTGGCTGGCCGCCGGGCTGGTGCACCTGGCCGATCTGCCCGAGCGCGAACCGGCACCGGGGCGGGTGGACGTCCGCACCGGCCCGCCCACCGGTTCGCCGGCCGACCCGGTGGGCGAGGTGGCGTCCCTGTCCTGCCGGCAGCGCGCGTTCGGCTACACCGACGAGGAACTGCGGGTGTTGCTGGCGCCGATGGCCGCGACCGGGGTGGAACCGCTCGGGTCGATGGGCAGCGACACGCCGGTGGCCGTGTTGTCGGAGCGGCCCAGATTGCTCTACGACTACTTCAGCCAGTTGTTCGCCCAGGTGACCAACCCGCCGCTGGACGCGATCAGGGAGGAACTGGTCACCTCGCTGACGACCACGGTCGGGGCCGAGGGAAACCTGCTGGAACCCATGCCGTCGTCCTGCCGGCAGATCGTGCTGCCCTACCCGGTGCTGGACAACGGCGGGCTGGCCCGGATCGCCGGTCTCAACGACGACGGGGACCTGCCCGGATTCGCCCCGGTGATCATCCCGTGCCTGTTCGACGTGCCCGACAGCGGGTCCGACACCGTGTCGGCCGGCGACCCGGCCGGGCGGGCACTGGCCGACGCCCTGGACCGGATCCGGGTCCGGGCGTCAGAGGCGATCGCGTCCGGCGCGCGGATGCTGGTGCTCACCGACCGGGGAGCGGACCGGCACCGGGCGCCGATCCCGTCGCTGCTGGCCGCCGCGGCCGTGCACCACCACCTGGTCCGGGAGAAGTCCCGCACCAGGGTCGGCCTGGTCGTCGAGTCCGGCGACTGCCGCGAGGTGCACCACGTGGCGCTGCTGCTCGGCTACGGGGCCGCCGCGGTCAACCCGTACCTGGCCTTCGACACCGTGCGCGAGCTGGCCCGCACCGGCGTCGTGACCGGTGTCACCCCCGAACGGGCCGAACGCAACTACATCCAGGCGCTGAACAAGGGCGTGCTCAAGGTGATGTCCAAGATGGGCATCAGCACGGTCGCCTCCTACACCGGGGCCCAGGTCTTCGAGGCACTCGGGCTGGACCGGCGCACCGTGGCGGAGTACTTCACCGGGACGACCAGCCGCCTGGACGGGATCGGCCTGGACGTGCTGGCCGGCGAGGTGCTGGCCCGCCACCGGCTGGCCCATTCGGACAACCCGACCGGCCGGGCGCACCGCAACCTGGAGGTGGGCGGGCAGTACCAGTGGCGCCGCGAGGGCGAGGTGCACCTGTTCAACCCCGAGACGGTGTTCCTGCTCCAGCACGCCACCCGGGCCCGCCGGTACGAGGTCTTCCGGCGGTACACCTCGGCGGTGGACGAGCTGTCCCGGCGGGCCGCCACCCTGCGCGGCCTGTTCGAGTTGCGTGCCGGAGCGCGGCCACCGGTGCCGATCGAGACGGTCGAACCGGTCAGTTCGATCGTGCGCCGGTTCTCCACGGGGGCGATGTCCTACGGTTCCATCTCGGCCGAGGCGCACCAGACCCTGGCCATCGCGATGAACCGGCTCGGTGCGAAGTCCAACACCGGGGAGGGCGGCGAGGACGCCGACCGGTACCGCCCCGACGCCAACGGCGACCTGCGCCGCAGCGCCATCAAGCAGGTCGCCAGTGGACGGTTCGGGGTGACCAGCGAGTACCTGGTCAACGCCGACGATCTCCAGATCAAGATGGCCCAGGGCGCCAAGCCCGGCGAGGGCGGCCAGTTGCCCGGGCACAAGGTCTACCCGTGGATCGCCCGGACCCGCCACTCCACCCCGGGCGTGGGCCTGATCTCACCCCCGCCGCACCACGACATCTACTCCATCGAGGATTTGGCCCAGCTCGTCCACGACCTGAAGAACGCCAACTCCGACGCCCGGGTGCATGTCAAGCTGGTCGCCGAGGTCGGCGTGGGCACGGTCGCCGCCGGGGTGGCCAAGGCGCACGCCGACGTGGTGCTGATCTCCGGCCACGACGGCGGCACCGGCGCGTCGCCGCTGACCAGCCTCAAGCACGCCGGCGCGCCGTGGGAGCTGGGGCTGGCCGAGACCCAGCAGACCCTGCTGCACAACAGCCTGCGGGACCGGATCGTGGTGCAGTGCGACGGCCAGCTCAAGACCGGTCGGGACGTGGTGGTGGCCGCCCTGCTGGGCGCCGAGGAGTTCGGCTTCGCCACCGCCCCACTGGTCGTGTCCGGCTGCGTGATGATGCGGGTCTGCCACCTGGACACCTGTCCGGTCGGGGTGGCTACCCAGAACCCGGAGCTACGGCGCCGGTTCACCGGGGCGCCGGAGTTCGTGGTGAACTTCTTCGAGTTCCTCGCCGAGGAGGTGCGGGAGTACCTGGCCGCGTTGGGTTTCCGCAGCCTCGACGAGGCGGTCGGCCACGCCGAGTTGCTGGACGTGCGCACCGCCGTGGCGCACTGGAAGGCGGCCGGGCTGGACCTCGGGCCGCTGCTGGCGGTGCCCGCGCTGCCCGAGGGTGCGGCCCGGCGCCGGATGGTGGCCCAGGACCACGGCCTGGACCAGGCGCTGGACAACACCCTGATCGCCCTGTGCGAGGGCGCGCTGTCCGACGGCACCCCGGTCAAGCTGGACCTGCCGGTGCGCAACGTCAACCGCACCGTGGGCACCATGCTCGGGTCGCGGGTCACCCGCAGGTTCGGCGGCGCCGGGCTACCCGACGACACCATCGAGATCACCCTGCGAGGCTCGGCCGGGCAGTCCTTCGGCGCGTTCCTGCCCCGCGGTGTCACCCTGCGCCTGTACGGGGACGCCAACGACTACCTGGGCAAGGGCCTGTCCGGTGGTCGGATCGTCGCCCGCCCCGACGACAAGGCGCCGTTCGCCGCGCAGCACAACGTGCTGGCCGGCAACGTGATCGGCTACGGGGCCACCGGCGGGCAGATGTACCTGCGTGGCACGGTGGGGGAGCGGTTCTGCGTGCGCAACTCCGGGGCGACCGCGGTGGTGGAGGGTGTCGGTGACCACGCCTGTGAGTACATGACCGGTGGGCGGGTGGTGATCCTCGGCGAGACCGGGCGGAACCTGGCCGCCGGGATGTCCGGCGGCCTCGCCTACGTGCTCGACCTGAACCCGCTGCGGGTCAACCGCGAGCTGGTGGACGTGGAGGAGGTGCCCGGCCAGGACGCGGCCTGGTTGCGCGAGACCGTGCAGCGGCACCTGCTGGAGACCGGGTCGACGGTGGCTGAGGAACTGCTGGCCGACTGGGACCGGCGGGTGCGGGAGTTCCGCCGGATCATGCCGCGGGACTACAGGCGGGTACTGGAGGCGACCGGCCGGGCCGAGCGGGACGGCCGGGACGTGGCCGAGGCGATCATGGAGGCCGCACGTGGCTGACCCGACCGGTTTCCTCAGGCACGGCCGGGAGCTGCCGCGACGCCGGCCGGTGCCGGTCCGCATCCAGGACTGGCGCGAGGTCTACCCGCCGGACAAGCGGGACTTCGACGCGGGGGCGGTGAGTCGGCAGGCCAGCCGTTGCATGGACTGCGGGGTGCCGTTCTGCCACAACGGGTGCCCGTTGGGCAACCTCATTCCGGAGTGGAACGATCTGGTCCGCCGGGACGAGTGGCGGGCCGCGGTCGAGCGGCTGCACGCCACCAACAACTTCCCGGAGTTCACCGGTCGGCTGTGCCCGGCGCCGTGCGAGTCCGCCTGCGTGTTGGGCATCAACTCCGACCCGGTGACGATCAAGCAGGTCGAGGTGGAGATCATCGACCGGGCCTGGGCGGAGGGCTGGGTGGGGCCGCGCCCCCCGGCCCGGCGCACCGGCCGGCGGGTGGCCGTGGTTGGCTCCGGGCCGGCCGGGCTGGCCGCCGCCCAGCAGCTCACCCGGGCCGGGCACCAGGTGACCGTCTACGAGCGGGCCGACCGACCCGGCGGCCTGCTCCGGTACGGCATCCCCGAGTTCAAGATGGAGAAGCGGCACCTGGACCGGCGGCTGGAGCAGATGCGGGCGGAGGGCACGTGTTTCGTCACTGCTTGCGAGGTTGGTACCGACCTGTCCGTCGAGGATCTGCGGACCGGTCACGACGCGGTGCTGCTGGCCGGCGGCTCGACCGTGCCGCGTGACCTGCCGGTGCCCGGCCGGGACCTGTCCGGCGTGCATTTCGCGATGGACTACCTGACTCCGGCGAACCGGGTGCGCAACGGCGAGCTGGACGAACCGTCGGTGACCGCGGCGGGAAAGCGGGTAGTGATCATCGGGGGCGGGGACACCGGCGCGGACTGCCTGGGCACCGCCCACCGGCAGGGCGCGCGCTCGGTCCACCAACTGGAGATCATGTCCCGACCGCCGGACGTCCGCGATGAGGCGATGCCCTGGCCGACCTACCCGATGACCTACCGGATCTCCAGCGCACACGAGGAGGGCGGCGAGCGGGTGTTCTCGGTCAGCACCGACCGGTTCGTCGGCGACGCCGACGGCCGGGTCGCCGGGCTGGTGCTGACCGAGGTGGCGCTGTCCGGGGGGCGGTTCGAACCGGTGCCGGGCAGCCGGCGGGAGCTGCCCTGCGAGCTGGTGCTGCTGGCCATGGGGTTCGTCGGCCCGGCCCGGGCCGGGCTGCTCGACCAGCTCGGGGTGGAACTGGACGGACGCGGCAACGTGGCCCGGGACGAGCGGTGGCAGACCAGCGTGCCGGGCGTGTTCGTGGCCGGCGACATGGGCCGCGGGCAGTCGCTGATCGTCTGGGCCATCGCGGAGGGCCGTTCGGCCGCGGCGGCGGTGGACGCGCACCTGTCCGGCCGCACCGACCTGTCCGCGCCGATCCAGCCGGGCACGGTGGCCCTGCGCTGAGGGCTCTGGTCCGGTATCCCGTCCGGGTTCGATTCGGGTCGCCGGCCCGGTTCGGGTCGGACCCGCCGCGGCCGGCCGGCCGGTCTGGCCCGGTCCGGGCCGGACCGCGCCGTAGGCTCGGTGCCATGTCACGTCGCACCAAGATCATGTGCACCATCGGTCCGGCCACCGCCTCGCCGGAGCGGATCGACGCGCTGGTGGGAGCCGGCATGGACGTGGCGCGGCTCAACTTCAGCCACGGCGGTCACGCCGACCACGCCGCGACGTACCGGATGGTGCGCGACACCGCCGAGCGGACCGGGCACGCGGTGGGCGTGCTCGCCGACCTGCAGGGCCCGAAGATCAGGCTGGGATGCTTCGACGGCGGGTCCGCGGTGTGGGCACCGGGCCAGCAGGTGGTCATCACCACCGAGGAGATCCTGGGCACCGCCGACCGGGTCTGCACCACATACCTGGACCTGCCGGGCGATGTGGACCGGGGCGACCGGCTGTTGGTCGACGACGGCAGGCTGGTGCTCCAGGTGGTCGGGGTGCGGGGCAACGACGTGCGGTGCACGGTGCTGGAGGGCGGCCAGGTCAGCGACCACAAGGGCCTGAGCATCCCGGGCGTGCGGGTGGGGGTGCCGGTGCTCTCGGACAAGGACGCCACCGACCTGGCGTTCGGGCTGTCCCTGGGCGTCGACCTGGTCGCGCTGTCGTTCGTCCGCTCCGCGCACGACGTGCGGGCCGTGCACGAGGTGATGGACGCCGCGGGTGTGCGGGTTCCGGTCATCGCCAAGGTGGAACGGCCCGAGGCGGTGGACGAACTCGCCGAGATTGTGGAGGCGTTCGACGGGCTGATGGTGGCGCGCGGGGACCTGGGCGTGGAGATGCCACTGGAACAGGTCCCGATCGTGCAGAAACAGGCGGTCGGGATGTGCCGGGAGGCGGCCAAACCGTGCATCGTGGCCACCCAGATGCTCGACTCGATGATGCAGAACCCCCGGCCGACCAGGGCCGAGGCATCCGACGTGGCCAACGCGGTGCTCGACGGCGCGGACGCGGTGATGCTGTCCGGGGAGACCAGCGTGGGGCGGTATCCGGTGGAGGCGGTCCAGACCATGGCCCGGATCGTGACCACGGTCGACGCCGGGCCGTTCGAGGTACCGGCGCTGCGGCATGGGCCACGGACCAAGGGCGGTGCGATCGCCCGGGCGGCCAAGGACGTCGGCGAGGTGATCGGCGCCGGCGCCCTGGTGTGCTTCACCCAGAGTGGCGACACAGTCCGGCGGCTGGCCCGGTTGCGGTCCCGGTTGCCGCTGCTGGCGTTCACCCCCGAGGCGAGCGTCCGCCGGCGGTTGGCGCTGACCTGGGGCGTACGCACGTTCCTGGTGCCGCCGGTCGGCAACACCGACGAGATGGTCCGGCAGGTCCAGGAGGTGTTGCTGTCGCGGAACCTTCTCGGCGTCGGCGAGCAGGTGGTGATCGTGGCCGGCAGCCCGCCCGGCGTGCCGGGTTCGACCAACGCGCTGCGGGTGTGGCGGCTCGGCGACCGGCTGCCGCGGTGCGCCGACGACACCGAGGACGTAGACGACAACACCGCGGCCGATACGGCGGCCGATACCGTGGCCGATACGGAGGTGGGCGGTGCCTGACGACGAGGCGGCCGATCTGGCGGTTGACTCGCGGGACGGGTCGGGGCAGCCGGTGCTCGACCAGCTCGTACGGCTGCTCGACCTGGAGGCGATCGAGGTCGACATCTTCCGCGGGGTCAGCCCGCAGGTCTCGTTGCAGCGGGTGTTCGGTGGGCAGGTCGCCGGTCAGGCACTGGTCGCCGCCGGCCGGACGGTGTCCACCGAGCGGCCGGTGCACTCGCTGCACGCCTACTTCCTGCGGCCCGGTGATCCGTCCGTACCGATCGTGTACTCGGTGGACCGGATCCGCGACGGCCGGTCGTTCACCAGCCGGCGGGTGGTGGCCATCCAGCACGGGTTACCCATCTTCAGCCTGTCCGCGTCGTTCCACCGGATTGAGGACGGTCTGGACCACCAGACGGCCATGCCGCTGGTGCCCGAGCCCGACACGCTGCCCACGCTGCCGGAGCGCTACGCCCCGTTCATCGACAAGCTCGGACCGTTCGCCCGGCTGCCCAGGCCGATCGACCTGCGCTACGTCGATCCGCCGCCGTGGGAGCAGCGCGGCCACGGTCCGCGCGAGCCGCTGTCGCGGGTCTGGGTGCGCGCCGACGGCAGGCTGCCCGACGACCCGCTTCTGCACGTGTGCGCGCTCACCTACGCCAGCGACATGTCGCTGTTGGACTCGGTGATGGTGGGGCACGGGGTGAGCTGGGGACTGGACGTGGCCGGGGCCAGCCTGGACCACGCGACGTGGTTCCACCGGCCGTTCCGGGCCGACGAGTGGCTGCTCTACGAGTCGCGCAGCCCGTCGGCGTCGGGGGGGCGTGGCCTGGCCGAGGGCCGGTTCTGGACCCGGGAGGGCCGGCACGTGGCCACCGTCGTGCAGGAGGGCCTGCTCCGCGTGGTCGGGTAGCGCTCACCGCGTGCCGACCGCGGCGACGCGGTCATTGCCATTCCTTTGCTGGTTTTCGGTCTTGTATTGGGGTCTTTGTAGCATTAGTTCTGTTCTGTCATAAAACTGTCTGTTTAGCTGCATAGATATGTGCTTGGCGCGTTGAGAGCATGGCGAGTGGCCTTAGTCCGTTTTGCCCTTTCGGGTTCGGAGGCGGTTGCTCGTGCGCAGGTGGCTGGTCTGGGTCGTTGGTCTCGTCGTGGCGGCGCTGCTGGGGTCGGGGCTGACCGCACCACCGGTGTCGGCGGTACCGTCCGCCCCGCCGCGCACGCCCGCCGCGCACGGCCATTCCGGCGCTCCGGCACCGGTGCCGGCTCGCACCCGGCCGACGCTGCCGGCGCACCGGATGCCGGCACCGCGCCGGGTGCGGGAACTCGCCTCGTCGCGGACCGAGTTCTCCTCGACCTACCTGCTCGCCGACGGGCGGCGGCAGGTCGCGGTGTCCTCGACACCGTCGCACTACCGCGACAACGCGGGACGGTGGCAGGACGTCGACGGCGCGATCCGCCCCGGAACACCGTCCGAGCGGGCCGCCGGGTACGGCTTCGCCAACCACACGAACGTCTACACCAGCCGGTTCGGTGCCCGCTCGGACCACCTGGCCCGGTTCGACCTGGGCGGCCGGAGACTGACCATCGGCAAGGCCGGACCGCGTTCGGCCCTGACCCCCACGGTGGCGGGCAACACGCTGATCTACCCGGGCCTGTTCCCGGGGGCGGACGTGTCGTACCAGGTGACGCCGCAGTCCCTGAAGGAACGGATCATCCTGACCCGCCCACCGGCGAGGGACTCGGCCGACCCGGCCTTCCGGTTCACCGTGAACATGACCGGCCTGATCGCCAGGCCACGCCGGGACGGCTCGATCGCCTTCGAGGATCCCGAATCGCACTCGGTGCTGTTCACCATGCCCCGCCCGTTCATGACCGACTCCACAGTGGACCACAACTCGCCGCTGGGCGTCGCCTACAGCGACAGGGTGTCCCAGTCGGCGACCACGCGCGGGTCCACGCTGACCGTGACCGTGCGGCCGGACGCGGGCTGGCTGGCCGACCCGAAGCGGACCTACCCGGTGGTCATTGATCCCACCATCGCGATCCAACCCACGCCGACCGAGTCGCAGGACGCGATGATCCTGGCGGACTCGCCGACCACCAACTTCGACGGGAACTGGCGGCTGTCGGTGGGCACCACGTCCACCGGTGCCGACCGGGCGATGCTGAAGTTCCCGCTGACCGGAGTCCCGGCCGGCACGAACCTGGACTCGGCCGACCTGCGCGTCTACTACGACCAGGACTTCGGCGCCGAGGCCACCCAGACCATCGAGGCGCACCAGGCGACCGCGCCGTGGGACGAGTCCACGGTGACCTGGAACTCCGCGCAGGGTGACGTCGGGCAACTGGGCGCCAATCAGGTCACCGTCGACGACGGGGACGCCGGCACGTCGGCGACCGGGACGTGGCCGTACTCGACCAACACCGGGTTGACCCCGCTGGCGGTCAACGGGGACTACGCGTTCAACAACGACGCGCCCACCGGTGACAGCTACACCTGGGTGCCTCGGCTGACCGAGGACGGCAACTATCGGGTCGAGGCGCATTACGTGACCGCCTCGGACCGGTCCACCGCCGCGCCCTACACGATCGTGGGCACCGGCACGTCGAACACCACGCTGGACCAGACGTCCGGCGGCACCAACGTGGGAGTGTGGGGGCCGCTGGGCACCCACCCGTTCGTTGCCGGGACCACGTCGAAGGTCACCCTGCACGACGTGGGGTCGTCCGCCTCGGTGATCGCCGACGCGGTCCGGTGGACCCGGGACGCCTCGGTGGTCCGCCACCCCGACGACGGCAACATCTGGCACACCTTCCCGGTCCGCAACATCGTGCAGTCCTGGTTGGACGGAACGGCGCAGAACAACGGGTTCGTGCTGAAGACCGCCGACGAGTCCATCCTGAACCTCGGTGGCCCGCGCTATGAGGCCTCGGAGTTCGCCTACAACGGCGAGACCGCCAACTACCCGCAACTGGTACTCACCTACGGCCGCCCGTCCGCCGTACTGGCCGCGCCCACGGTGATCCACGCCACCGGCGCTGAGCTGCACTGGTCGGCCTACCCCGACCCCAGCGGCGACCCGGCCGACGACGTCGTCGAGTACCAGGTGCACCGCAGCGTGTTCCAGACCTTCACCCCGCAGCCGTCCACCCTGGTCGCGCCGCTGTCGCCCGGCACGCTGTCCTATACGGACACCACCGCCACCCCCACGCCGGCCGACTCGCCCGACCCGGCCGGCAACGCCTACTACTACATGATCGCGGTGAAGACCCGCGACGGGCAGGTCATCGGCGGGCCCACCCAACTGGTGCGGTTACCCAAGGCCGGCCGAGTGGTCCGCATCTTCCAGGGCGGTGAGCCGGACACCACCATCTCCAGCACGCTGCCGACCAGCAACGAGAACGCGCTGACCGGCCAGCCGTGGGTGATGGTCGGGGACAACAGCGGCACGTTCGGCACCACCCGGGTTCTGCTGGACTTCCCCGACCTGTCCGCGCTGCCCGCGAACGCGCATGTGCTCGACGCGACGGTGCACCTGTGGCAGTTCACCACCATCGGCCCGACCACCGGGGCCGGCAGCTACGACCTGCACGCGCTGAACCGGAACTTCGACCAGACCACGGCGACGTGGAACAGCGCGTCGACCGGCACCGCGTGGACCTCGCCCGGCGGGGACTTCTCCTCGGCCGTGTCCGGGTCGGTGTCCGGGTTGACCAACGACCCGAACCGGCTTGACTGGGACGCCACCGCGATGGCCCAGGGCTGGGTGTCCGACCCGGCCACCAACCACGGCGCCCTGCTCAAACTCGCCGACGAGTCGGGCGTGTCCGAGCGGACCATCTTCCTGTCCAGTGAGGCGTCCGAGCCGCAACTGCGCCCGCAGTTGGTGGTCACCTACACCGAGCCGACCGCCGCGGACACCTACTTCGCACCGTCCACGCCGTCCCGGATGATCCCCGGCGACCAGTACACGATCCCGGTGACGCTGACGAACACCACCTCGGACACCTGGTCGGCCGCCGACCGGGCGCTGTCCTACCACTGGACCCTGCCCGACGGCACCGACGTCACGAACTCCGGCAATCAGGTGGACACCCCGCTGGCCGCGGATCTGCCGGCCGGTGGCACGGTGACGGTGAACGCGACCGTGAAGACGCCGATCCAGTCCGCGGCCGGTAACAAGCGCGAGCAGTACGTGCTGACCTGGGACCTGAAGAACACCTCGACCGGCGTGTTCCTGTCCACATCGGACGGTATCCCGGGTCTGGCGCAGAACGTGTCGGTGGAGGATCCCAGCTCCGACCAGTTGGGGTTGGAGAAGTTCTACCAGTACGCCGGGGCGCCTACCGGTGCTGGCGGGAGTGTGGCGGACAACCTGTTCGCCGGGAACCTGGTGTGGTCCTACAACGCGTTTTCCAACCCCAGCCGGGGTGTGGCGTCGTTCGTGCGGATCACCTACAACTCCCAGGACACCTCCGCGTCGTCGATGGGGTTCGGCTGGTCGCTGTCGGCGTCCAGTGTGATGCGGCTGGGCTCGCCGTTGGACTTCCATCCGCCGGGGCAGGACTTCCCGACCGAGGTCACGTTGACCGACGGGGACGGCACGTCGCACGTGTTCAGCCTGGACAAGCACGGGTCGGCCAACGAGGCGGACTGGGACTACGACCACCCGGCCGGGGTGCACCTGTACCTGCGCAAGACCGGGAGCACCGATCCGACCCGGACCTGGTCGATGGTGTCGCCGGATCACACCACGTTCTTCTTCGACGCCGACGGCTACCAGTCGGCGGTGGCCGACGCCAACGGTAACGAGTTGCTGTTCACCTACGAGTCGCGCAAGTCCAACAACAAGCCGATCAAGTTCCTGAAGTACCTGACCGACCCGGCTGGCCGGCAGACCCTCACCCTGGACTACTACGCCAAGGGTGACGACTACACGTTCATCGACGACACCGGCACCGAGCAGTCCGCGTCGAATCTGACCAACCCGTTCATCATCGACCAGCTCCGCTCGATCACCGACATCTCCGGGCGGACGGTCACGTTCACCTACACCGACAAGGGTCTGATGGCCAAGTTGGTCGACGGTGCGGGGGATCCGGCGGCGAAGACGTTCCGGTTCGGATACGACGCCACCCAGGGCAACAAGAACGTCAAACTCGTCTCGGTCACCGACCCGCGCGGCCACACCACCGGGCTGGACTACTACAGCCTGCCGACCGACGACCCGGCGTTCCACTGGTGGGCCAAGACGGCCACCGACCGGCTGGGCCAGCCGACGACGTTCACCTATGCCGATCCCGACGGGTCGGCCGGGTCACAGATCCAGACGCTGGTGACCGACCCGGCGTCACACGACACCACCTACCTGATGGACGGGTTCGGCCGGCCCGAGCAGGTGGTCGACGCCGCCGGGCATCTGAGCCAGGTGCACTTCGACGCGGACAACAACGTGGACCGGTTGACCGAGGACAACGGCGCGGTCACCACGTTCACCTACGATCCGGCGACCGGGCTGCCGTTGTCGATGACCGACGCGCAGGCCAACCACGACGCCACCGCCGCGTCGGCGTACACCTACCAGACGTTCGACAACGGTCACACCGCGGACCTGGCCACCAAGACCAGCCCGGAGGGCCGGGAGTGGGCGTTCGGGTACGACACCGCCCACAACCTGGTCACGGTCACCGACCCGGCCGGCACGGCCACCCCGGCGGTGCCCGACGACTTCACCACCCACTACACCTACGACGGCCTCGGCCAGTTGACCACGGCCACCGACGCGAACGGCAACCCGACCAGCTACGCCGACTACGACGCCAACGGGTACCCGCAGACCATCACCGACGCGCTGGGTGAGCCGACGTCGTTCGTCTACGACGTGCGGGGTGAGGTCACCACGGTGACCGACGCGTTGGCGCACGACACCACCCAGGACTACGACGTGTTCGGCCGGCCGCTGGCCCAGACC
>DASULA010000262.1:0-25572 GCA_036278435.1 Mycobacteriales bacterium
ACTGCCGGAGTCCGGGACCAAATGGACCGGTGGGCGCGGCGGCCCCGGTCCGCACCACCGGTGACGGCTGGGCCATCCTGGCGCACGGCCGCCGGTGGCGGCCGGTTCAGCGGGCGAGTAGGTCCCGCACGCACGGCAGCGCGGCCCGCCGTTCGGCCGGCACCAGGCCCAGTCGGGTACGCCGGTCCAGCACGTCCTCGGCGTCCAGGGCGCCCTCATGCCGGATCGCGAAGAGCACCTCGGCACCGGTGACCTCCACCCCCTCGGCCAGCGGGCGGAGCAGGTGCCCGGTTCCGGCCGACCGGGCCAGCCCCGTTCGCCCCGCTGGCTCGGCCACCCCAGCCGTCTCAGCCGCCTCGGCCAGCACCCGGCCGGCCTCGGTGCCGTACCGGTCGACCAGCCGGCGCGGGGCGCGGATCCGGGCCAGCGTGCCGCGGGGGGCGGCGCCCACCGCGGGCAGCCGGCGGGTGCGGCACGGGCCGGCGGGCAGGCCGGCGTGCCGGACCGCCGCGTCGACCGCGTCGGCGGCCATCGCGCGGTAGGTGGTGAGCTTCCCGCCGACCACGGTGAGCACGCCGTCGGGGCCGCGGGCCACCACGTGCCGCCGGGACAGGTCGGCGGTGGCGCCGGCACTGCCCGGCAGCAGCGGCCGCATGCCGGCGAACGCGCCCAGCACGTCGGTGTCGGCGAGCGGCAGGTCCAGCGCCGCGTTCACCGTGTCCAGCAGGAATCGGATCTCGCGCCGGGTGGGTTCGGGCAGGTCCGGCGGGTCGCCGTCGACCGGCTCGTCGGTGAGCCCGACGTAGACGTGGCCGTCCCGCTGCGGCAGCACGAACACGTACCGGTTGCGCTCTCCGGGGACTGGCACGGTGAGCCCGGCGCCCGGGTTGCCCAGGGCGGCGGCCCGCACCACCAGGTGGGTGCCCCGGCTGGGCCGCAGGGTGACCTCGGGGGCGAGGGCACCGGCCCACACCCCGGTGGCGTTGACCACCGAGCGGGCCCGCACCTCGAACGTACCGCCGCCCAGGGTGTCGGTGACCTGGGCGCCGCTGCCGTCCAGCGCGGTCACCCGGGTCCGAGTGAGCACCCGGGCTCCGTGACCGGCGGCGGTACGGGCCAGTGCGACCACCAGCCGGGCGTCATCGGTGAGCTGGCCGTCCCAGGTGAGCACGCCGGCCCGCAGCCCGGCGGCCCGGACGGCCGGCAGCACGGACAGCGTCTCGGTCGCCGACAGCCGGCGCGGCCGGGGCAGCAGACCGCGCGGGGTGCCGGCGGCCGCGCGCAACAGGTCGCCGGCCAGCACCCCGACCCGCACCTGGCGGATCTCACGCCGCGACATCCGGTCGGTGATCGGCACCACCATGGGCAGTGCCCGGGTGAGGTGCGGCGCGGTGTACCGCAGCAGCACGTTGCGTTCCACCGCGCTCTGGTGGGCCAGCCGCACGTCTCCACTGGCCAGGTAGCGCAGGCCGCCGTGCACGAGTTTGGAACTCCACCGGCTGGTGCCGAAGGCCAGGTCGTGCCGTTCGAGCAGGCCGACCCGCAGGCCGCGGGTGGCCGCGTCCAGCGCCACCCCGACGCCGGTCACGCCGCCGCCGACCACCAGCAGGTCGAGCACCTCCCCGCCGGCCAGGGCGTCCAGGTCGACCGCCCGGCGGTCCCGGTTGAGCGAGGTGGAGCGAACGGGCCCGGTCACGGTGCCCGCTCCGGGGTGAGGTATCCGTGCAGCAGCCGGGCGAGCTCGCGGTACAGGTCACCGGGGTCCAGGCCCTCACTGGCCGGGCCCAGGGACAGCACGAACGACTGGGTGGTCAGCAGCAGGGTGCGGGCGAGCACGGTCACCTCGGCGGCGCGCACCGAGCCGTCCCGCTGGCCGGCGGTCACCCGGTCGACGAAGAACGCCTCGGCCCGCCGCTGGGTGCCACCCAGCCGGTCGATCACGTAGGGCAGCAGCAGTTCGGGATCCACGTCGAGGACCTTGCCCAGCAACGGGTTGGCGCGCAGCGCGGCCACCGCCGCGACGGTGTGCCCGACCAGCCGGGACCGCTCGTCGGGCGCGGTGAGGTCACGACGGTCCTCGGCGGCCAGCAGCGCGCCGAACTCCCGGGTCATCACTTCGGCGACCAGTGAGCGCACGTCGGGGTGGCGGCGGTACAGCGTCATCCGGCTCAACCCGGCCCGCCTGGCCACGTCGGTGAGCGTGGTGCGGCGGACACCGACGGCCAGCACGCACTCCCGGGCCGCGTCCAGGATGGCGACCTCGGTGTCATCTATGTGACGCTGGGACGACATATGTCACACTGTACCCCGTGACGGATCCGAACTTCGAGAAACGCTGGTCGCCGGTGGACCGCGCCGCGCTTCCCGGGTCGGCGGTGCGCTGGCTGCGCGCCCGGGTCGGCCCGAAGTGCTCCGGCGCACCAGACCCGGCCGACCCGCCCGAGTCCAACCTGCCCGAGTCGGCGCTGCCCACCGCGGCCCGGACCGAACTCGGCGGCCTGCTCGGCACGGACAACCTGCGCACCGGCCCGGCCGACCGACTGGCCCACGCCGGCGGGATGTCCTACCTGGACCTGGTCGACCGCCGGCGGGGCGAGCCCGGCGCGGTCCCCGACGCGGTGGTGCTGCCCGCCGGCCACGACGTGGCCGAGCTGCTCCGGGTGTGCGCTCGGCACGACGTGGCGGTGGTCCCGTTCGGCGGCGGCACCAGCGTGGTCGGCGGGGTGGACGCGCTGCGCGGCGGGCACGCCGCGGTGGTCGCGGTGGACCTGGCCCGGCTGGACCGGCTGCTGGCGGTGGACCGCGAGTCGCTGACCGCGACGTTGCAGGCCGGGCTGACCGCGGCCCGGGCCGAGACCCTGCTCGGCGCGCACGGGCTGACCCTGGGCCACCTGCCGCAGAGCTTCGAACGGGCCACCCTGGGCGGGTTCGCCGCCACCCGGTCGGCCGGCCAGGCCTCCACCGGGTACGGCCGGTTCGACCAGATGGTGACCGGCCTGCGGCTGGTCGCCCCGGCCGGTGAGCTGGTGCTCGGCCGGGCACCGGCCTCGGCCGCCGGGCCGGACCTGCGCCACCTCGTGCTGGGCAGTGAGGGCACGTTCGGGATCGTCACCGAGGTGACCGTGCGGGTGCGGCCGCACCCGGACCGCCGCCGCTACGAGGCGTGGTCGCTGCCGTCGTTCCGGGCCGGCGCGGACGCCGTCCGGACACTCGTCCAGAACGGCCCGCCGCCCGACGTTGTCCGACTGTCCGACCCCACCGAGACCCAGATGACCTTCACGCTGGCCGGGCCGAACCTGGCGACCGTCGGCGGCCGGTTCTACCTGCGTGCCCGCGGGCAGACCGACCCTTGCCTGCTGGTGCTCGGCTGGGAGGGCACCGCCGGGTCGGTGCGGTCCCGGCGGGCCGCGGCGGCGCCGGTGCTCCGCCGGCACGGCGCGGCATACCTGGGCCAGCGGCCGGGACGGTCCTGGCGACGGCACCGGTTCGCCGGGCCGCGCCTGCGCGACGCCCTGCTCGACGTCGGCATGCTGGTCGAGACGCTGGAGACGGCCGCGGACTGGTCCGGGCTGTCCGGGCTGCGCGCGACAGTCACCAGCGCGCTGGACGGCGCGCTGGACGGGGTGCCGGGCAGCGCGAACCGCCCGGTGGTGGGCTGTCACCTGTCGCACGCCTACCCGACCGGCGGGTCGCTGTACTTCACCGTACTGGCCGCCCGCGACCGGGACGATCCGGTCGGCCAGTGGCTGCGGGCCAGGCGGGCGGCCGGTGACGCCGTCATGGCCGGCGGGGGCACCATGACCCACCACCACGCGGTTGGCCTGGACCACCGGGAGTGGCTGGCCGCCGAGATCGGCGAGTTGGGGGTCGAGGTGCTGCGCGCGGTCAGGGCGCGGCTGGATCCGGACGGCATCTGCAACCCGGGCAAGCTGATCCCGCCGGCTGGCCCGCCCGGTCCGACCCGCGGGCGGCCGGACGACCATCCGGATACCCTCGCCGGGTGACCGACACTCGCCCGCCCCAGGTGGCTCGGCCGCCGTACGTGGACAGTGAGGTGGGCCGGTTGCGCACGGTCCTGCTGCACCGCCCCGGGCCGGAGCTCACCCGCCTCACCCCGCGCAACAACGACCAGTTGCTGTTCGACGGCATCCCGTGGGTCGGGCGGGCACAGGAGGAGCACGACGCGTTCGCCGGCGCGCTGGCCGACCGGGGCGTGGAGGTGCTGTACCTGGTCCCGCTGCTCGAACAGGCGCTGGAGTCACCGCCGGCCAGGGCCGAGGCGATCGCCGCCGCGCTGGACGACCGGCGGCTGGGCGCCACCCTGCGCGACGTGGTGGGCGGCTTCCTGGCCGACCTGCACCCGGCCGAACTGGCCGTGGTGCTCACCGCCGGGCTGGCCCAGCGCGAACTCAAGACCGGGCGGGGCATCGCCTACCGGCTGATGGGTGAGCACTCGTTCGTGATCGACCCGCTGCCGAACCTGCTGTTCACCCGCGACTCCAGCGTCTGGGTGCGGGATCGGGCGGCGGTGGCCAGCCCGTCGACCCTGGCCCGGCGACGGGAGGCGTCCCTGGTGTCGGTGGTCTACCGGCACCACCCCCGGTTCGCCGGCGCGCAGTTCGTGTACCCGCCGAACCGGGAGTGGCTGGAGGGTGGCGACGTGCTGCTGCTCGGACCGGGCGTGCTGGCCGTGGGGACCGGGCAGCGGACCACTCCGGCCGGGGTGGAGTCGCTGGCCCGGGACGCGTTCGTCGCCGGGGTGGCACACACCGTGCTGGTCGTGCCGATCGCGCAGGAGCGGGCCACCATGCACCTGGACACGGTGTGCACGATGGTGGACGTCGACGCCGTGGTGATGTACCCGCCGGTGGCGGACACACTCCTGGCCTACCCGGTGACCCGCGGCCTTGGCGACGGCGGGGATCTGGCCGTCGCCGAACCCCGGCCGTTCCTGGCCGCGGCGGCCGATGCCATGGGGATCGGCCAGTTGCGGGTCATCGACACCGGGTTGGACCCGGTTACCGCCGAACGCGAGCAGTGGGACGACGGCAACAACACGCTGTGTATCGCGCCCCGGCTCGCCGTGGCCTACGAGCGCAACGTGGAGACCAACGCGCGCCTGGAGGAGGCCGGCATCGAGGTGGTCCGCATCGCCGGCAGCGA
Source organism: Mycobacteriales bacterium (assembly GCA_036278435.1). GTDB lineage: Bacteria > Actinomycetota > Actinomycetes > Mycobacteriales > DASULA01 > DASULA01. The sequence continues at coordinate 5,164 of DASULA010000262.1, forward strand.
ACTGGGCAGCGGGCGCGGCGGGCCACGGTGCATGTCCTGCCCGGTGGTCCGCGATCCGGTGGTCCGCTGAATCGGTTCGCGCCCGGGGCCACGCGCGGGCGGCCCCGGGCGCGGTGCCTCAGCGCAGCACGAGTTGGCGACCGCGCAGGCCCTCCCGGCAGCGGCGCTGCTCGTCGGTGAACGGCGAGTCCTCGGCGAGCGCCTCGGCCAGCCGGTCCCGCCAGGCTACCGCCGGAGCCTCCCACTCCTCGGGTTTGGCGTCGCGGGGCAGGTCCCATACCGGAACCAACCGGCCATGTGCCCGGAACGACCCCACGTGCCGGGTTCCCTCGCCCAGTCCCAGCGAGCCGGCGGCGGCCAGCCGGGCCATCCCGTCCAGCAGCCGGTCCTCATCGTGGGTCATCGCCCAGCGCAGGTGCGCCTTGTCCCCGGCGTCGCACCAGTACGCCGCGTCCACCGACTCCAGCCGGCGGGTGGGGGTGACCGCGGAGTTCGCGCGTTCCAGCGAGGCACGCACCTCGGGGGTCGGCTCGGCCGCGCCGTCCAGCCAGAACCCGAAGTCGTCGTGCACGGTGATCTCGATCGGGGCCGGGTCGAGCAGGTCCTGGAGCCGCGGTCCCGGTCCGGGCAGGCCGGTGGTCGACAGCATGGCGCCCGGGTCGGCGGCCAGCGCCTGCTCCAGCACCTGGGCGATGTCACGGCTGATGTCACCGGACCGGCCGTGCACCTGGAGGCCGAGCATGATGCGGCCGTCGTCGCGCACGATCGCGGCCAGCGCGAGCGGCAGCACGGTGGCCAGGGTGACCGAACGGTCGGCGTGGGTGGGATCGGCCAGCCGCAGCGGCGCGGTCGCCGACGGCACCAGTTCGCGCAGCGCGATCCAGTCGCCCTCGTCCACCCGCCCCTCGAACGGGCGGGGCACCACCAGGTCGGACCGCCGGCCGTGGCAGTTCTTGTAACGCTTGCCCGACCCGCACGGGCACGGCTGGCGGGCCGAGGTGCCGTCGGCTCCGGCGGCCAGGGCGGCCAACACGGCGGGGTCGGCGGGATCAGCGACGCTGGTCCTGGGTCGGGTACGTGCTCGACGGGTCACGGCGTGGCTCCACAAGAACGGGTCATGCGTACGTGCGCAGCGTAGGGGAACACCGGGCGATGATGGCAGTGGGATCCGCCGCGGCCGTGGCCGACGGCCTCAGCGGCGGAGCAACTCGACCCAAACCGTGCTGGTGTCGCTGTGGTTGTCCACCCCCCACGCGTACGCCAGCGCGTCCACGATCGCCAACCCCCGCCCCCGGGTGTCGGCCGGACCGGCCTGGCGCAGGTGCGGCGCGTCCAGGCCACCGCCGTCGGTCACCCGCACCACGAGCCGGTTGTGGTCACACAGCCAGGACACCCGGATCACCCCGCCGGCCAGCGGCCGGGCGTAGCGCACCGCGTTGCCGACCAGTTCGCTGACCAGCAGGGCCGCGTCGTCCACCTGGTCGCGGGTCAGGCCGAGCCGCCTGAGGTCGCCGACAAGGCTGTGTCTGACCTCGCCGGCGCTGGTCGGGGCATGCGGCACGGTGAGCGTTGCCAGAGTGCCACCTCCAGGTACGGCTGCGGACAGGGCACGGCGACCGCCCGAACCGGCATGTCCTTGGTCGCCGGACACGTACCCACGTCCGCCGGCCGATAACCGCGCGCTAGCACGGGATCGCGAGCACCGCCACCGGGAGCGTTGGGCCACGCCCCGCCACGCCCGCCGGCGGGCCGCACCCGCCGGTCGCGGGACCGGAGCAGCGCCACCTCACCGCCGGCCCAGCCGCCGCAACACCTGCACCGGCCGGTTCGTGATAACCGCGTCGACGCCCAGGGCGAGCACCAGCTCGACGTCGTCGGGCTCGTCCACCGTCCACACGTACACCCGGTGCCCGCGCGCGTGCGCCCTGGCAACATAGCCGGGGTGGGCCCGGATCACCCGGATCCCCGGCCCGGCGATGCCGACCCCGGCGGGCAGCGAGCCGTCCCGGCGAATCGGCGGCACCCGGTCCATCAACAGCACCGTGGGCAGCGACGGCGCGAGCAGTCGGATCCGGCGGATCCCGATCGGGGCGAAACTCATCACCGTCACCGTGGCGGCGTCCCGGTCGGGCTGGTTGTCCAACCCGAACCGCCGCAGCGTGCGGACGAGTTGCTGCTCGACCAGCCCGGCGTAGCGGGTGGGGTGTTTGGTCTCGACGAGCATCCGGACCGGGCGGGGCGCGTCGACCACGACGCCCAGGAGCTCCTCCAGCGTGAGCACCGCGGTGGGTGGCGGCGGTTCGGGAGGCTCCCCCGGGTACCCCACAGCCCGGGTGCCGTGCCAGGACGCGAAGTCCAGGCCGTACAGGTCGGCGAGTTCGAACTCCGAGACCGGCCCGCGCCCGTTGGAGGTCCGGTCGATGCGCCGGTCGTGCACGCACACCAGGTGGCCGTCCCGGGTCAACCGCACGTCGCACTCCAGCGCGTCGGCACCCTCCTCGATGGCTTGCGCGTAGGCGGCCAGGGTGTGCTCGGCGACGGCGTGCGAGGACCCTCGGTGGGCGATGACCAGCGGAGACCGGGAGACGGACATGCGCAGTCGGGTCAGCGCGGGCGCACGGGACGGTGCGGCCGGGGCGGCCGGTTCACCACCCGGCCTGGACCGCGGACCCGAAGGTGCGGTCCGCCTGACCGGTCCCCGCGCGCCGACGACCTACGACCCCACCTCCTCGGGATGCCGGTCTGCCGGTGACAGGGCGACCTTACGACAGATGTCACCCGTTCGGCGGTACCACTCTGACACGAGTCTCACCTCTACCGCGAGGCCGCACCGGTGGGAGTGCTCCGTTGGTTGTCCCGACTTGGTCAAGGGGCTTGTGGCACCGGTCACGAGGATCCACGCTCGCCTCAGCAGAGGCGTGGATCCACTGGACTCGCCTCGGTGCAGGCTAGGGAGGAGTCTACGGATGCAGGGCCTGATGCAGGATTACCCGCTCACGTTGGCCCCGGTCTTCGACCGGGCCGAGCGGATGTACTCCGACAAGCAGATCATCACCGCCACGGCCACCGGGGTGGAGCGCACCAGTTACGGCGAGTGGGCCGAGCGAACCCGGCGGGTGGCTGGCATGCTGGACACACTGGGCGTCAGCTCCGACGGACGGGTCGGGACGTTCGCCTGGAACACCGCGAGGCACCTGGAGCTGTACTGGGCCGCGCCGTGCAGCGGGCGGGTGCTGCACACGCTGAACATCCGGCTGTTCCCCGACCAGCTCACCTACATCACCAATCACGCCGGCGACGAGGTGATCTTCGTGGACCGGTCCCTGCTGGGCGTGCTGTGGCCGGTGGTGCCGACGTTGACCACGGTGCGGCACTTCGTGGTGATGGACGACGGCGCGCCCACCGAGATCCCCGACGACCCGCGGATCGTGCACTACGAGGACCTGCTGGCCGACGCCAAACCGGTCCGGTTCCGGATCGACGAGGAGAACCGGGCCGCGGCCATGTGTTACACCAGCGGCACCACCGGCAACCCCAAGGGGGTGCTGTACTCGCACCGCTCCACCTACCTGCACGCCCTGCAGTCACTGTCCAACGCCGGGGGTATCGGCATCGGTGAGCGGGACGTGATCCTGCCGGTGGTGCCGATGTTCCACGCGAACGCGTGGGGCCTGGCCCAGGCCCCACTGTTCGCCGGCTCCGACCTGGTCCTGCCCGGCCCGAACATGGCCCCGGCGGCCATCGCCGACATGCTGGAGCGGGAACGGGTGACGCTGACCGCCGGGGTGCCCACCATCTGGATCGGCATGCTGCCGCTGCTCGACGACCACGACCTGTCCTCGCTGCGCACCATCCTGTGCGGCGGGTCGGCCGTGCCCAAGGCGCTGTCCGAGGCGTACCGGGTCAAGCTGGGCATCCCGATCACCCAGGCGTGGGGGATGACCGAGACCAGTCCGCTGGGCTCGACCAACGTGCTCCCCCGCTCCTACGACGACAAATCCGAGTCCGAGCGCGCCGAGGCCCGGGCCCGGCAGGGCATCCCACCGGTCGGGGTGGACATTCGGATCGTGGAACCGGGCGGCACCGAGGAGCTGCCCTGGGACGACACCGCCACCGGGGAGTTGCAGGTGCGCGGGCCGTGGATCGCCCGCTCCTACTACAACGACGACCGGTCCGTCGACAGCTTCACCGCCGACGGCTGGCTGCGCACCGGCGACGTCGCCGCGGTGGACCCGCACGGCAACATCCGACTGGTGGACCGCACCAAGGACCTGGTGAAGTCCGGTGGGGAGTGGATCAGTTCGGTGGAGTTGGAGAACCTGCTGATGGCCCACCCGGCGGTGGCCGAGGCAGCCGTGATCGGGGTGTCGCACCCGAAGTGGGACGAGCGGCCGCTGGCCTGCGTGGTGCTGCGGCCCGACGCCGCGGCCACCGTCGAGGACCTGATCGAACACCTGCGCCCGCAGGTGGCCAAGTGGTGGCTGCCCGACGACGTGGTGTTCGTCGAGGAGATCCCCAAGACGTCGGTGGGCAAGTTCTCCAAGAAGACACTGCGGGACCAGTTCGCCGACTACCGGCTGCCCACGGCCTGACCGGGACCGGACCCGCCGCTGCCCGCGTCGGGCCGGCAGCGGCGGGTCGGTCCGGTGTGCCGGCGACGGATCAGCGGGCCGGGCCGGCGGTGCGGCCCGACCGGTCCCGCCGACGCCAGGCGCGCTCGGCCGAGCCACCGGCCACGGCCAGCACCCCGGCCACCACGAAGGACACCAGCGAGGCGGAGAACCCGTTCGTGGCCGGCACTCCCAGCCCCGACTGGACCTGCGTCCAGAACGTCCCCCAGGCCGGCCACTGTTCCAGTTGGCTGGGCACCACGACCTGGTAGGCGGCGAACCCGGCCAGCCACGGCAGGCCCATGACCCAGCGCCGCGGGGCCGCCGCGCTGACGTCCCACTCGCCCCGCCGGAGCAGGTAGTAGTCCACCAGGAAGGTGGCCGCCAGCGGCACGAACACCGCGCCGATGAGCAGCAGGAACGGCTCGTAGGCGTTGCCGTCCAGGATCAGCGCGAACACGGTGGCCACCGCGCCGACGGCCACCGCGAGCACCCGCCGGTCGGCCCGGGGCAGCACGTTCTGCGCACTGGTGGCGGTCGAGTAGATGTTGGCGAACGCCTCGTCGACCTCGTCGGCGGCCAGGATGCACAGCGCCAGCGCGCCGGCCGGCACGGCCAGCAGCGCGCCGATCACGTCGTTTCCCGGTCCGACCGCGTAGGCCCGCAGGGCCAGCACGCCGAGCAGGAAGAACGCCGCGGAGGAGGCGAAGTACCCGACGAAGGTGCCGGTGAACGCGGCCCGGCCGGTGCGGGAGAACCGGGAGTAGTCGGCGACCAGCGGAATCCACGACACCGGCAGCGCGATCACCAGGTCTGTCGACGTCCAGAATCCGGTCCACGAACCGCCGGTCGGCGCCCCGCTGGACCGGCGCAGCGCGGAGTAGAAGAAGTACGCGGTGCAGGCCAGCACCGCGACCACGGCGATCCGCTTGAGCAGCCGGACCGAGCCGAGCGGGCGCAGCGCCATCCCGGTGGCCAGCGCGCCGGCGGCCAGCACGTACACCCAGCGCGGCACCGGGGAGTACACCGCGTGCGCGGCCACGCTGATGATCCAGACCTCGTAGGTGGCCCAGCCCACGCACTGGGCCAAATTGAGCGCGGTGGGCAGGTAGGACCCGCGCCGGCCGAACAGCCCGCGCAGCAGCACCATGGTCGGCGCCCCGGTCTGCGCGCCGGCCCGGGCGACCAGCCCGAGCAACAGGCAGCCGACCGCGCTGCCCAGCAGGATCGCGGTGACCGAGGCGGCGAACGACTGGCCGGCCGGTACCAGGAACGACGCGGTGACCGGGATGAGCAGGCTGATGCCGAGGTTCGCCCACAGGCCGAGCTGGTCGAGGAAGCCGAGCGTGCGGGGCACGTCGGCGGTGAGCGTCCGGGGCGCCTCGGTGGGCGCGGTGGCGGCCTGGGACGCGGCGGTGGAGGTGGACATGGAACACGCTCCCTACGCGGGTATGAACCCGACAGGTTGAACGGTCGGCGGCTTCCAGCCGCCCTCTCAGCCCGGTAGCACCGGACTCCCGTGGTGACATGAGCAAACTAGCGCGAATACCACCTATCCGCGCGTGATGGCCGGGATGATGACATCGGTGCACGAGAGCGGGACGTCCCCACGGCCCCGACCGGCCGGGTCTGGCGGGCCGGTCGGCGCCACGGTCGCGCCGTGATCGTGTCGGCGGCCACGCTGATCGTGCTCGGCTCGGCGGTGTGCCACGCGACCTGGAACGCGCTCACCCACCGGCTGGACGACCAGTTGCTGGCGTTCTGCTGGTTGGGCGTGGCCTACCTGCTCGTCGGCCCGCCGCTGGTCCTGCTGTTACCGGCACCCGCGGCGCCGGCCCGACCGTTCCTGGCCGTCTCGGTCGGGCTGCACGGCGTGTACAACCTGCTGCTGATGCGGACCTACCGGCTGGGCGAGTTCAACCAGGTCTACCCGTTGGCCCGCGGCACCTCGCCACTGCTGGTCGCGCTGGCCGCCGCGCTGGTGGTGGGCGAGCGGCTGACCCCGGCGCACGCGCTGGGGGTGGTGGTGATCTGCGTCGGGCTGGCCAGCCTGGTGCTGGTCGGTGGACTGCCCGGCCGGGCGCACCTGCCAGCGGTGCGGGCCGCGCTGGGTACCGGCGTGGTGATCGCCACCTACAGCGTGGTGGACGGGGTGGGGGTGCGTGCCTCGGGCAGCCCGTTCGGGTACGCCGCCTGGTTGTTCCTGTTCCAGGGGCCGCTGGTGCCGGCGCTGGTGCTCGCCCGGCACGGCGGGCGGAGCTGGTCGGCGCTGCGTCCGCACCGGGCCACCGGGCTGGCCGCCGGGGTGTTGTCGATCACCGCCTACGGACTGGTGCTGTGGGCGCAGACCCGGGGAGCGCTGGCCACGGTGGCGGCGCTGCGCGAGTGCAGCGTGATCGTGGGCGCCGGGATCGGCGCGGTGTGGTTCGGCGAGCGGTTCGGCCGCGCCCGGGTGGTGGCCACCGTGCTGGTGGTGGCCGGTATCGGGTTGCTCAACCTTCGGTAGCCGATGGGTTCCAGTGCCCTCAGCGCGGGGCACCCGGACCGCCCGGACCGTGGGGCACCCGGACCGCCGAACCCTGCCCGCCCATACGGGCGGTAGCGGGTCACTCGTGGCGCGGGAACATGGGCGGGCGGCGAATCATCCCTGAACGTCCAAGGCGAGAAACCGGCGGGCATGCGAGCCGGCGAACGGGTCACCCCGCCACGGCTACCGGCTGACGAAGGCCGTGGCAGGTACCCGGCGAGCGATCGGTTCCTCGTTCACCGGGCGCGATGCGCCTCGAAGCGCCGAAGCTGGTGTGCCCTGCTGTCCCTTTGACCTGCTCCACATCCAGAGCAGGATCGACCTGCTCCGCATTGTGAGCAGGTCCTTGACCCGCTCCACACACGGGGCAACGCCAGCCCTGCTCCGGTCATGGAGCAGGTCGGTGAGCGGCCCCAGAACCAGAGCAGGACTCGACCCGCTCCAGGCCGGAAGCAGGTCCTTGATTTGCTCCATGTCGGAGGCAGGTCCATGACCTGCTCCGCGTCGTGGGCAGGTCATGGACCCGCGCCATATCCGGGACAGCGCAAGCCCTACGCCACGCACGACGCAGAGCTTTGACCTGCTCCACATATGGCGCGGGTCAAAGGGGCCTCAGCACCTTCCCCGGAATCCCGGTCCGGGCGCCGTCCGGGGAGGACTGGGCTGGTATCCGCAGCCGACCACACCCAGCCGCACGCCCAAGCGCCGTCCGGGCGGGACGCGGGGCCAGCCAGGCACCGAGGATTCCTCAGCCCGTGGACGGCCGGTTCGGTCCGGGCCCGGCGGCAGCAGCGAGGCGTTCGGCGTCGTCGGCCACACTGTCCACCTCGATCTGGAATGCCAGTCCCGGGTCGGTGCCCAGCGCACCCAGGTGCCCGTCGATCTGGAGGCTGAGCACGCCGTGCCAGCGGGTCCACGCGGTGGCCCCGAGTCGTTCCAGCGCGAAGTGGGACCCGCCGGGCGGACGATCGGCGATCCGGCCGCCCGGGGGAGCCGAGCCGGTCAGGGCGGCCAGCAGCGCGGCCACGGTGCGCCGGGCGGCCGGCTCGGTGCCCAGGTCCGGTGACGTGCCGGCGCCGAACAGCAGCCGGTACCGGTGCGGCTGGGACAGTGCCCAGTCCCGGTACGCGGTGGCCACCGCCCGAACCCGGACCCGGGGCGGGCCGGGTTGCCGCGCCGCGGCGTGCACGGCATCGGCCAGATCCTCGCAGGCGTCACCGGCCAGTTCGGCCAGCAACTCGTCCCGCCCGGCGAAGTACCGGTACAGCGCCGGGCCCGTGATCCCCATCTGCCGGGCGATCGCGGTCAGCGACAGCGCGCACGGGCCGGACCAGCCCGACTCGGCGAGTTGCGCCAGGGCTAACCGCTTGGCCTCGTCGCGGGTCTCGACCCGGTGCCGCTCGCGGCGGCTCACCGGAACTGACGCCACCACGGCCTCCACGCTGGGTCGGCGAGAACCTCCTACCTCGCATTATCCGGACCGCACCCCATCCCGCCCGCCGAGCCGCCCCAGCCCCGGACGCGCGGCGTCCCAGCCGGTGGGCTCAGGACGTGGGCGAGCCGGGCCGGTCCAGCAGTACCCGCAGCAGCCGCTCCAACCGGCTGGCCGCGTCGTCGCGTGCGGCGAACACCACCCGACCGAGGAACACCAGCACCGCGAAGACCAGTACCACGACGAACGCACCGAGCAGGATGAGCGCACCCATCCCGCCGAACCGCGCCACCCCGGCCACCGTCCCGACCACGCCAGTCCCGGCCAGCCCGGCCCCGACCGCCTTCACGGTTCGACCCTCCGCAACAGCGGATAGCGCACCGTCCAAATCAGGTGCGGTAGGCCGATCAAAGTAGATATGGTGAACTGTATTCGCCGCCAGCAGGTTAGTACATAAAGCTCAGCAAACCACACATCAAACCACAATTGACGCTGGGAGGTTGGCAACAAGTGCGCCCACCAGGCCAGCAATCGAATCGACATGTTAGGCGCCCGGACCGCGGTCAGTGAAATTTGATCGTCAAAGCGATAATAGGAGACAACGGTGGTCAGCACATCCAACGCCTCTGCGCAGCCACGTGCCCCTGCTGCCAACAAATTAGTTAACTGAAGTGCTTCGTCCCAATGATTTGAGCCAAGCCGGCCGTAAAATGCCGCGGACCCCTGCCCTGCCGCAGTGCCCTTGTAGGCATTGAACTGGCCGATCACCAGGTCGGCAATCTCAGATGTCATACGTCCTGGACAGGTCGCCGTTATCTCGCCCAACATCGCCGCCATATCCTCGCCGGTGACGATACTGATATCCATTTCGAGTACTTCGTGGGGCCACTCCGCGCTTGAGATTTCATGTGCTGCCGCCCGGAATCCCTCTGCCATTACACTGCATTTCTGGGCCAGGGCAATCCGAATATCTGAGCTGGCATCGACTGATGTACTCGGTTTCACCGCAGATCTCATACTGAGCCCCCCGGAATCTCGGGTATGGCCCACAGGCGGGCGGCGGTGGCGCCGGAGCGGTAGGACGCGGCCAGGGCCTGCCGGGCCAGTTCGGCGCCGCGTTCGGTGAGACGGTAGTAGCGGCGACGCGGGCGGCCCTCGGTCACGTGCTGTTCGGGGGACTCCCAGAAACTCTCCAGCCAACCGGCCTGCTCCAGCCGGGTCACGATCGGGTAGATCGTGCCGGACGGCAGCCCGGTCAGCTCGCACAGCTCCAGCCCGTACCGCGCCTGTGTGGGCTTCTCCAGCATCGCCCGGAGCGTGAGCTGGGTCTGCAACGTCATCCGCGGACCCTTAGTCATACCTGCACTCTACATAGCCTGTATTCAGAGTACCAAACCAGCGGCGGTTGATCGGTTGAGGGGACATGGGGTCGACCCCACGGCCAGCGCCGGCCGGGCGTGGAGCAGACTCGACGGCGTGGCCATACCCGGCGGACCCGCCCACACCGCCCGGGGCGGCGTCGTGTCGCGGCTGCCCTACCGGCCGCCGTTGCAGGCCGGGGCCCTGCTGGGCTGGCTGGCCGCCCGGGCCGCACCCGGGGTGGAGGCGGTGTCCGGCGGGGTGTACCGGCGGTCGCTGCGGCTGCCGAACTCCACGGCCGTGGCCGAGCTGAGCCTGACCGGCGACGACGTGACGCTGCGGCTGCACGGCGCCGACCCGGCCGACCTGCCGGCCGCGCGGGCGCTCTGCCGGCGGGCGGCCGACCTGGACACCGATCCGGCCGAGGTGGACACCGCGCTGGCCGCCGACCCGCTGCTGGCCCCGATGGTTGCCGCCCGCCCGGGACTGCGGGTACCCGGCACCGTGGACGGATTCGAACTGGCCTGCCGGGCGATCCTCGGCCAGCAGATCACCGTGGCCGGGGCGCGCACCCTGGCCGGCCGGATGGTGGCCGCGTTCGGCCGGCCGCTGCCGGTCCCACGCGGGCAGATCAGCCACCTGTTCCCCACTGCCGACCGGCTGGCCGGCGCCAGCCAGACCGACCTGACCGGGCTGGGACTCACCCGGGCCCGGGCCGGGGCGCTGCTCGCGCTGGCCGGCGCGGTGGCCGGCGGACGGCTGGTACTCGACCGTGGCGCCGACCACCACGAGGCCACCCGCCGACTGCTCGCACTGCCCGGCGTGGGGCCGTGGACCGCCGCGTACGTGGCCATGCGGGCACTGGGCGACACCGACGCGCTGCCCGCCGGAGACCTGATCCTGCGCCGCGCCCTGCCCGGCGCCCAGAGCACCCGGGGCGCCCAACGAGGCCAGGTCACCGCCGCCGCCCTCACCGCACACGCCGCCCGCTGGCGCCCCTTCCGCGCCTACGCCGCCGTGCACCTGTGGGCCAACACCGTCGATCCTGGCGACGACACCGGTGGAACCCGCTGAACAACAGCATCCACAGACCAGGATCGGCGGTCAGAGGACGACCGGTGGGCTGGGTGCGTCGGTGGTGAGGGGACGGCCGGCAGCGGCCCAGGCCAGCATGCCACCGGCCACGTTGACCGCGTCGTAGCCCTGCGCCCGCAGCCAGCCGGTGACCCGGGCCGAACGCGACCCCACCCGGCACACCACGGCCAACTCCCGCCCGCCCGGCACGTCGGCCAGCCGCGCCGGCAGCGCGCTCATCGGCACGTGCACCGCCCCGGGCGCGTGTCCGGCCCACCACTCGTCGTCCTCCCGGACGTCGAGCAACACCGCGCCGGCGGGCAGGTCGGCCACCTCGCACTCGGGTACACCGTCTCCGGTCATCGGCCCATCCTGTCATCGCCGGCGCACCCGTGCCGGCCGACAGGCACGGTGGACACGGCTGCAGGACCGGCGGGGGCGGTCAGGGCGCGCCCGGCGCGGGCTGGACCGGATCGGGTCCGGCCACCCGGACCGGTCGGGACCGCAGCGTCTCCGGCGCGTGCAACCGCAGCATGGTGCGCCCCACGTCGGCCGGGACCCGGCCGCGGGTCAACCGGGACACCACCACCATGACCAGGAACGCGGTGGGCACGCTCCAGGCCGCCGGCTCGGTCAGCAGCGCGCCGGGCCACCCGCCGAAGTCCGCGCCGAGCACGGTGATCAGCACCGCCGCCGCGCTGAGCACCCCGCCGGCCAGCAGCCCCACCCCGGCCCCGACCGCGGTCAACCCACGCCACCACACCCCCAGCACCAGCAGCGGGCAGAACGTCGACGCGGCCACCGCGAAGGCCAACCCGACCACCTGCGACACGTCCAGCCCGGACACCTGGAGGGCCAGCACCAGCGGCACCACCCCGGCCAGCAGCGCGGCCCGGCGGAAGTCCCGTACCGACCCGCGTCCCAGCACGTCGGTGGCCAGCACCCCGGACACGTTCACCAGCAGTCCGCTGGAGGTGGACAGGAACGCGGCGAACGCCCCGGCCGCGACCAGACCGGCCAGCAACTGGCCGACCAGCCCGCCAAGCGCCGCGCCGGGCAGCACCAGCACCACCGCGTCGGTGCGCCCGGTGAGCAGCAGTTGCGGCGTGTACAGCCGGCCCAGCGCCCCGTACAGGGTCGGGAACAGGTAGAACAGGCCGAGCAGGCCGAGCACCACCAGAGTGGTCTTACGGGCCGCCCGGCCGTCCGGGTTGGTGTAGAAGCGGACCAGCACGTGCGGCAGACCCATCGTGCCCAGGAACGTGGCCAGGATCAGTGAGTAGATCCCGAACAGCGGATGCTGCCCGGTGCCCGACAGCCCGGACAGCGGCTGTGACCAGGTCGCGTTGTCCAGCTTGGGCACACCGTGCAGCCGGGGCACCGGAGCGCCGGCCGGGAAGGTCAGCACGGCGTCCCGATCGATCTGGTGCGGACCCGGTGACCAGCGCACCTGCCCGTCCCGGCGCTGCCCGTCCAGCACGCCGTGCGCGGTGAACGTCACCGGCTCGTCCACCGTCACCGCCGCGTCGGCCCGTACCCGCACCGTGGTCCGGTCCGGGAAGGACGGCAGTTCCGGCCCGGTCAGCGAACCGGGCTGCCGGGCGGCCTGCCAGTGCAGCAGCAGGAACGCCGCCGGCACGCAGATCGCGGTCAGCTTGATCCAGTACTGGAACGCCTGCACGAACGTGATGCTGCGCATCCCGCCGACCGCCACGTTGACGGTGACCACCACGCCGACCACCGAGGCGCCCAGCCAGCCGGGCGCCCCCAGCACGGTGGACAGGGTCAGCCCGGCGCCCTGCAACTGCGGCACCAGGTACAGCCAGCCGATCAGCACCACGAACGCGGTGGACATCCGCCGCACCGCCGCGGAGTGCAGCCGCAGTTCGGCGAAGTCCGGCAGCGTGTACGCGCCGGACCGGCGCAGCGGCGCGGCCACGAACAGCAGCATGGCCAGGTAGCCGGCGGTGAATCCGACCGGATACCACAGCACGTCGGCGCCGAACTTCATCACCAGCCCGGCCACGCCCAGAAACGACGCCGCGGACAGGTACTCGCCGCTGATCGCCGAGGCGTTCCAGCGCGGGCTTACCGTGCGGGAGGCGACCAGGAAGTCCGAGGTGGTGCGGGAGAACCGGTAGCCGAACGCGCCCAGCGCCAGGGTGAACACGGTGATCAGCACGATCGCCGGCAGCGTGTACGGCGAGGACACCTGCGGCCCACCTCCTCGCGCCGTCGGCCTGCCCGCCCTCAGGGTGCGGTCCGGCACGCCGGCCGCGCGGCGTCAGGACCGGTCCACCAGCTCGGCGAACTCCTGCTCGTTGCGTTCGGCCAGCCGGACGTAGGCCCAGGCCACCCCGACCACGACCGGGTAGGCCAGCACGCCCAGCAGCAGCCACGGAACCTCCAGCCCGGCCACCCGGATCCGGGCCACCCCGGGCACCAGTACGAACAGCACCGGCAGCAGGCCGAAGAACGCGACCACGACCAGTGACAGCCGCACCGCCAGGGCCAGTTGGGCCCGGATCAACCCGCGCACCAGCACCTCGCCGACCTGGGTCTGCTCCTCGATCTCCCGGCGGGCCAGCGGCCGGCGGGCCTGCCTCCGCCCGGCCAGCACCACCCGGACCCGGCGCGGCTGGGTCGACGCGGTGCCGGCCCGGGTCGGGATGTCCATGAGCCAGACGCTACCGCCCCGGCCGGCTGCGCGGGGCAGGTGTGACGGGCCCCGTCCGGGTGTCCCGCACGCCGATGTGGACCCGCCCGGCTAGGAGCGGACCCAGCCGGCCTTGGCGCCGCGGACCAGCCGGTCCTTCAGCTCCCGGGTGTGCCGGCGGCTCACCGGCAGCTCCCGGTCATCCACCCGCACCACGTACCCGCTGCCGGTCAGCCGCAGTTCGCGGATCAACCGCAGCGCGACCAGGTAGGACCGGTGGATCCGGACGAACCCGACGTCGGCCCAGCGCTCCTCCAGCACCGACAGCGGGATCCGCACCAGGTGGCTGCCCTCGCCGGTGTGCAGCCGGGCGTAGTCGCCCTGCGCCTCGACCCAGCGCACCGCCGAGCGTGGCAGCAGCCGGGTGCGGCCGGCCAGTTCGACCGGGATCACCTCGTCGTCCGTGGCCAGCCGCCCCGCTCCGTCCCGGGCCGGCGCCCGGCCCCGGGCGGCCAGCACCCGGCGCAGCGTCTCGCCCAGCCGGTCCGGTTCCAGCGGCTTGAGCAGGTAGTCCACCGCGCCCAGGTCGAACGCGTCGACGGCGCGGTCGTCGTAGGCGGTGACGAACACCACCAGCGGTGGCACGGCGAACCGGCGCAGCACCCGGGCCAGTTCCAGCCCGTCCAGGCCGGGCATCCGCACGTCCAGGAAGACCACGTCGACCTCGCCGTCGCGCAGTATCCGCAGCGCGTCGGTGGTGTTGCCCACGGTGCGCACCTCGCCGACCCGGCTGTCCGCCCGCAGCAGGTAGGCCAACTCGTCCAGGGCCGGCGGTTCGTCGTCCACGGCCAGGACGCGCAGCCCGGCGGCGTCCCGCCCGGTCATGCCGGTCCCGCGGTCGGCCTGGTGTGGCACCGCCACGCGGTGTCGCTGAGTGCCATCTCGCTCCCCTCTGGCCGGTCGGTCAGGACGCCCGCACCCCGGCCTGGAACTTCGGGATGCGCATGCTCACCTTGGTGCCGGCCCCCGGCGCGGTCTCCACCACCAGACCGAAGTCGTCGCCGAACACCGACCGCAGCCGGTCGTCCACGTTGCCCAGGCCGACGTGCGCACCGTCGGGCTCGGACCCGGCCCGCAGCGAGCCCGGGTCCATGCCCACCCCGTCGTCCTCCACGCTGATCAGGCATTCGGTGCCGGCATCCTCGGCCACGATGCTGATGGTGCCGACCCCGGTCTTGGCGGCCAGGCCGTGCCGCACGGCGTTCTCGACCAGGGGTTGCAGTGCGAGGAAGGGTACGGCCACCGGCAGCACTTCGGGGGCGATCTGGAGACGAACCTCCAACCGGTCGCCGAACCGGGCCCGTTCCAGGGTCAGGTACCGGTCGATGCTGCGCAGCTCCTCGGCGAGCGTGGTGAAGTCCCCATGCGACCGGAAGCTGTACCGGGTGAACTCGGCGAATTCCAGCAGCAGCTCGCGGGCCCGCTCCGGGTCGGTCCGGACGAACGACGCCATCGTGGTGAGCGCGTTGTAGATGAAGTGCGGGCTGATCTGGGCCCGCAGCGCGCGCACCTCGGCCTGCGCCAACCGGGCCCGGGACCGGTCCAGTTCGGCCAGTTCGAGTTGGGTGGAGACCCACCGGGCCGTCTCCAACGCGGCCCGGACCAACCCGGCGCCGGGTTCGGTGGAGGTGACCGCGGCCAGCGTGCCGACCACCCGGTCCTCCACCGAGATCGGCACCACCACGGCGGCCTGCACAAAACAGTCCGGCGCACCGCAGGCCAGGTCGTCGGCGTGCAGCACCACCGGTCGGCCGTGGGTGAGTGCCCGCCGGGCCCCGGCCAGCACCCGGTCCCGGTGCCGGAAGCCGGGACCCTCCCAGGTCAGCGTCCGCTCGGTGTCGGTGATCGCGATGGCCGGGGTGCCCAGCAGTGCGCGCAGATGCCGAGCCGATCGGGCCGCCGAGGCCTGGGTCAGCCCGCCACGCAGCGGCGGCGCGGCCAGGTTCGCGGTGTGCAGGGTCTCGAACGTGACCCGCTCGGCCGGGCTGGCGAACCCGCGGCGGTGCCGCAGTCGCACCAGAATCCACCCCGACGCGCCGGCCAGGGCCAGCAGCGCGACGAGTGCACCGAGGGTCCGCATACCTCATCTTCGCCCGACGGTCCGACCGAGTAGGCATTATCCGGAAAGGCCGCGCCAGCGACAGGTACCCGGCCGGTCAGCGGAGCAGGCGGGACAGGCGCCGGTCGGCCAGCGGTCGGCCACCGGTCTGGCAGGTCGGGCAGTACTGGAGCGAACGCTCGGCGAAGGACACCTCGCGCACGGTGTCCCCGCACACCGGACAGGGCAGCCCGGTGCGGGCGTGCACGGCCAGGCCGGAGCGCTTCTCGGCCTTGAGGGTGGCGGCGCGCTGGCCGATGGACCGGTCCACCGCGTCGGTGAGCACGTCGCCCAGGGCGGCATGCAGCCGGGCGACCTGATCGCCGGTCAGCCGTCCGGCGATCGCGAACGGGGAGAGCCGGGCGGCGTGCAGGATCTCGTCGGAGTAGGCGTTGCCGACACCGGCGAGCACCGTCTGGTCGGTGAGCACGCCCTTGATCTGGCCGCGCTGGCCGCGCAGCAGGTCGGCGAGCCGGTCCACGGTCAGATCAGGGTCGAGCGCGTCGATGCCGAGCCGGGCCACCCCGGGCACCTGGCGGGCGTCCCGCACCAGGTAGACAGCGAGCTTCTTCTGGGTGCCGTGCTCGGTGAGGTCGAAGCCGGCCGTGCCGGGTCCGTTCCCGGCCAGCCGGACCCGGACCGCCAGCGGCCCGCGGCCGAGGCGGGGCGGGGTGTCGGGCAGGTGGTCCCGCCAGTGCAACCAGCCGCCCCTGGCCAGGTGCACGACCAGATGCACGGCCGGTTCGGCGGCCGGTTCGGCGGTTGCCGACAGGGACAGGTCCAGGAACTTGCCGTGCCGGCCGGCGCCGGTCACGGTGAGCCCCGCCAGCGCGCCGATCGGCGGATCGTAGGTCTTCAGCGCCGCCGGGGCGGCCACGTCGACCCGGCGGACCACCCGGCCGACCGCGTGTTCGCCCAGGAACGCGGCGAGCGCGCTGACCTCGGGAAGCTCGGGCACAATATCCAGTCTGCCATGCCGGAACGGACCCTCCACCGGTTCGGCGGCGGCCAGCGACTACCACTTCTCACCGGTGTGGACGGCGTCCCAGAAGCGCAGCTCGAACCGGAGTACCCGGTCGAACGCCGTCCGCATCCGTCCGGTGGCACCGCCCGGCGCGGACGCGTCCACCAGCCTGGCCAGGTCGGTGACCCAGCCGCCGAACGCCGCCGAGGACCAGTTGTCGATGAACGGCCAGTACCCGGAGCGGTCGGCGGCGCGGGCCCGTACCGCGACCCACGCGTCGTAGTACGTCTTCTCCGCGCCGTAGAGCACCGCCAGCGCGACCTGATAGCCGTCCAGCAGGGACGCCTGTACGAACGCGGTGTAACCCAGCGTGGTCGGGGCCGGTTCGGCCTCCAGATCGACTCCCCGGCCGGCCGCCTGCTCCCGGAACAGTTCCAGCTCGTGCCGCAACGGGACCATGGCCGCGGCCAGGATGTCGCGGGCCGCCTCGTCCGGGGCCAGCGCCACCAGCCCGGCCAGGAACCGCCGGAATCCGGCCACGAACGCGTGGTCGGCACCGATCCACCGGTCGAACGCTTCGGCCGGCAGCGTGCCCGCGCCGGTCGCGAGCACGAACGGGTGCGCCACGATCCGCGGCCACAACGGCTCGCCCAGCGCGCACAGCTCGGCCGCCGCGCCCGGGCCAATTCCACCCCCGGCCAGGTTCACGGCACGCTCCAGAACGCCAGTTCGTGCGCCAAGGCAGCCTCGAACGCGGCGCTGGCGGTGGGCTCGTCGACCAGCCCGTCCCGGTGCGCCTCGTCGAGCATCCGCGCGCACCGGGCGGCCAGCGCGGCGAACGCCGGGTCGGCGTAACTGGCCACCCAGCGGTGGTAGCGGCCTACCGCCGCCGGGTCGGCGGCCAGCAGGCCGCCCAGCGTGGAGTACCCCCACATGCACGGCAGCAGCGCGGCCAGCCCGCGGCCGTAGTCGGCGCAGGCGTCCAGCAGGAACGCGGTGTAGGCCCGGCAGGCCGGACCGGGCCGGGCGCCGTCCAGGTCGGCGCCGAAGTCGGCGGCCAGCGAGCGGTGCAGGGCCAGCTCGTCGTGCCAGGTCGAGTGGGCCAGGTCCACCAGGTCGCCCAGGTGGCCGGCCGGGGCCTGCCCGGCCAGCCGGGACAGCACCCGCACGTAGTCGCACAGGAACAGGTAGTCCTGTTCCAGCCAGGACCGGAACACCGCCGGGTCCAGGTCGCCGCGGGAGATCCCGCGCACGGTCGGATGGTCCAGTTGCCGGTACACGGCCGGCAGGCCGCGCCCGGTGAGCCGTTCGGACAGGGTGGTCATGGTTTCCATCATCGCCGTCCGGCAGCGAGCGCCCGGCCCGTTCCAGCCGCCCCGGCCATCCGGGCCGACTCACACCGGACCGCGTGGTTCGGACAGTCCCGATTCCGGCAGCCTGGTTCGGACAGCCCGGTTCAGACGGCCTGGGACAGCGACAGGGCGAACCGGTCCCGGCCGTCGGTCCACCACTCGCGCACACCAAATCCGGAACGCGCCAGTTCCGCCTCGATCCGTTCCCGGCGGAACTTGGCCGACACCTCGGTGCGGATTTCCTCGCCGGCCTCGATGCGCGCGGACAGGCCGATGGCGCCGACCTTGACCTCCTGCGACCGGCGGGCGCGCAGTCGCATCTCGACCCACTCGTTGGCCGCGTCCCACAGCGCCACGTGGTCGAAGGCATCCGGGTCGAAGTTGGCGCGCAGCTCACGGTTGATCCGGCGCAGCATGTTCCGGTTGAACTCGGCGGTGACCCCGGCGGTGTCGTCGTAGGCGCGCAGCAGGACCTCCGGGTTCTTGGCCAGGTCGACGCCCAGCAGCAGCCAGTCGTCGGCGTCCATACTGGAGTGCACCCCACGCAGGAACCGGATCCGCTCGCGCGGTTCGAACGTGCCGATGGTGCCACCGAGGAACGCGGTGAGCCGCGGTCCGCCGGTCGGCAGCAACCCGAGCTGGTGCTCGAAGTCGGCCATCACACCGTGCACCTCGATACCCGGGTACTCAACCATCAGTGCCTCACCGGCCTCGACCAGCGCGGTGACGCTCACGTCCACCGGGATGTACCGGCGCAGCGTGCCGGCCCGGTTCAGGGCGGTGAGCAGCAACCGGGTCTTCTCGGCGTACCCGGATCCCAGCTCCACCAACGTGCCGGCACCGGCCCGCTCGGCGATCTGGTCGGCGTGGGCGTCGATGATCTCCCACTCGGCCCGGGTCAGGTAGTACTCGGGCAGTTGGGTGATCCGTTCGAACAGGCGACCGCCGCGGTCGTCGTAGAACCACTTCGGCGGAAGTACCTTCGGCTGGGCGGTCAACCCGTCCCGTACGTCGGACCGCAGCTTCTCGGAGAGGAAGTCCGCGGGCAGGTGGTTGTCCAGGGCGAACGCGGCCACGGATCTCCCCCTCTGTCGGACGTGGGTCGCTCGGGCGGGCGAACCACACGTACACCGTCGGGCTTCCGCACCGGGTCCGGGAGGGCCGAACGGGTGCGACTGCCTGCCAACGCTCGTCGGATCGCGACGAGTCGATCACTGTGGGTTCATCGTCTCGCGTCCCGGTTCGGTGCTATCGGGCGGGGTGGGCGGAGGCGACGTTCATCGCCACACCATGTCCGATACGCGCGTTCCGCGCAGCCGAAAATCCAGAACAACCATCACCCGATCAGGTGTAAAGCGGGACAATACCGGGCTACGATCCATCCATGCCGCCGCCGACGCCGGCCTTGTCGGGGCGGATTCTGAACCGCGCCGGCCCCGTGGCGGCCCGCCGGCAACCGGTCAGCCGGCCAACACCCGCACCCCGAACTCGGCCTCAACCGGTACCACCGGTTGGTAGATCAGGCCACAGCCGCGGACCGGCCCGCCGCTGACGATGCCCAACGCGGTGCTGCCGGCCCACACCCCGGCCCCGCTGTCACCGGGCCCGCTGCACGCGGTGGTGACCGTCATGCCGGTCACCGTGCGGCCCGGGTAGTACACCGTGGCGCCGGTGCGGGTGACCGTCCCGCAGGTGAGCCCGGTGGTCGACCCGGACTTGCACACCACCTGGCCAACCAGCGCGGTGCCCACCGACCGGACCGGGTAGGCCGGGTAGACCAGCCCGGACGCCCGCCAGTACGCCGGGTAGGCCACCCCGATCAGGCCCATGTCACCGCCCGCGCCGAACACGCTGCCCGCCCGCGAACCGATGACCCGCTCGCCGACGCTGGCCGTGCCGGCCGCCCACACCGATCCAACCTGGGTGCAGTGCCCGGCGGTCAGCAGGTAGTACCGGCCGGCCGCCGTGGCGGTGAACCCACTGGTGCAGCGCGCCCGCGCGGTGTAGATCGCGAGGCCGGACCGCAGCGGCGGGTCGCAGGCGTACGGACTGGAACACCCCTGGGGAACGTGCCGTTCGGTCGACCCGGCCAGCACCACCGGGCCGTCCCGCCGACCGCGCACCGAGGTGACCAACCGACGCTGCGCCGGGGTGAGGTCGGCGCCGGCCGGCAGGTGCAGTTCGACCGCGTTCCGGCGCACCGCGACCGACGCCTCCAGGCCGTACTCGGCACCGCGGTTGGCCGCGGCGACAAGCCCGCCGAGCCGCCGGGCGGCG
>DASULA010000263.1:0-7500 GCA_036278435.1 Mycobacteriales bacterium
GAGCAGTCCTACCGGGTGGGTCCGCTGTCGCTGCCCAAGCCCCAGGTGTACGGGTTCGTCGCGGCCGTGCTGGTCCTGGTGGCGCTGTACCTGGTGCTCACCCGGACCTGGACCGGCCGGGCGATCCGGGCCTGCTCGCAGAACCCCTCCGGCGCGGCGCTGGTCGGGGTCGGCGCGGCCAGCACCGCCGCGCTGGCGTTCGCGCTCGGCGCGGCCACCGCCGGGGTGGGCGGTTCGGTGCTGTCGGTGCTGTTCCCGTTCTTCCCGGCATCGCACTACGACTGGATCTCCCGGCTGCTGGGCATCATCGTGCTCGGCGGCATGGGCAGCCTGCCCGGGGCGATGGTCGGCGCGTTGGTGCTGGGGTTGGCCGAGACCCTGACCGCCACCTACGCCTCGCTGGCCTGGTCGACGCTGGTCTTCTACCTGGTGATCATGGCGGTGCTGCTGGTCCGGCCGCAGGGCCTGTTCGGCACCCGGCTGCGTGAGGACACCGCTTGAGCCGGCCGGAGCGTCCGAACCAGCCGGACCAGCCAGTGCCGTCGGGGCCGTCTGCGCCGTCGGGCCTGCTGGGGCGGCTGCGCAACCAGCACGCGGTCGCGGCCGTGGTGCTGGTCGCCCTGGTCGCCTACCCGCTGGTGCAGCCCGGCGCGGTGTACTACCAGTCCGTGCTGCTGCTGGCCTTCCTGCTGGGGGTCCAGGCGGTGAGCTGGAACCTGGTCTCCGCCTACGCCGGCTACGTGTCGCTGGGCCACAGCGTGTTCCTGGGCATCGGGGCGTACACGGCCGCGATCCTGTCCACCCGGCTGGGGGTGAACCCGCTGCTGGTGGCACCGGTCGGCGGGGTGGTCGCGGTGGTCGCCGCGGTGCTGGTCGGCCTGGTGGTGCTGCGGGCCCGGGGGCACGCGTTCGTCATCATCACCATCGCGCTGCTGTTCGCCGTCGAGGTGCTCGTGGTCAACTTCCGCGGGCTCACCAACGGCTCGGACGGCATCACCCTGAGCCTGCCGTTCTGGCCGAGCAGCATCCAGAACATCCCCTTCTACTATGCGTTCCTGGGTCTGCTGGTGCTGGCCGTGCTGCTGTCGGCCTGGGTGCGCCGGACCCGGTTCGGCACCGGCCTGCTGGCGATCCGGGAGGACGAGGGCAAGGCCGCCGCGATCGGCATCAACACCACCCGGTACAAGGTGCTGGCCTACGGGTTGAGCGCCTTCTTCATCGGCGTCGCCGGCGGCGTCTACGCCTACTACCTGACCTTCCTCAACCCGGTCGGCGCGTTCAGCATCCTGGCCAGCGTGACCATCGTGCTGTCCGCCCTGGTCGGCGGTCGGGGCACCCTGTACGGCCCGGTGCTGGGCGCCTTCGTGGTGCAGATCGCCAGTACCGAGGCCACCACCTACAGCGGCGACTCGCAGAGCACCGTACTGCTGTTCGGGATCGCGCTGGTGCTGGTCGTGCTGTTCCTGCCGGCCGGGGTGCTGCCCACCGTCGGGGCCCGGTGGACCCGGTGGGCCCAGCGGACCGGGAGGGGTCGGGTGTCCACCGAGTACACCGACCACGCCGGCGCGCTGGGCATGGGCCGGCTGGAACTGCGGCCACGCCGCGAGCCGGCCGCGGCGTCCCGCCCGGATGTTCCGCTGCTGCGGGTTAGCGGGGTGACCAAGCGGTTCGGCGGTGTGGTGGCCGTGGACCGGGCCGACCTGAGCGTGCGGCAGGGCACCATTACCGGGCTGATCGGGCCGAACGGGTCGGGCAAGACCACCCTGTTCAACCTGGTCACTGGCGGGTTGCGGACCGACTCCGGGCGGATCCTGCTGGACGGGCGGCGGGTGGACCGGCTGCCGGCCTGGGGTCGAGGGCACCTGGGTGTCGGCCGGACCTTCCAGCTCACCCGATTGTTCGGCGCCATGACCGTGCTGGAGAACGTGGTCGCGCCGCTGCCCACCGACCGGTGGGGGCCGATGCTGGCCGACTCGGTCGGCGGGTCCGAGGCGGTCCGGGCCCGTGAACTGCTCGACTTCGTCGGGCTGGGCAGGTTCGCCGACCTGCCCGCGGCCACGCTGTCCTATGGGCAGCAGAAGCTGGTCGAACTGGCCCAGGCGCTGATGCTCGAACCGCGGCTGATCCTGCTCGACGAGCCGGCCGGCGGGGTGAATCCCTCCCTGGTCAACCGGATGGCCCAGATCGTGCGTGACCTGGCCGCCCAGGGCATCACGTTCCTGATCGTGGAGCACAACATCCCGATGGTGCTTGACCTGTGCGACCCGGTGATCGTGTTCTCCCGCGGCCGGGTCATCGCCGAGGGCCCGCCGGAGTCGATCCGGACCGACCCGCTGGTGCTGGACGCCTACCTGGGCGACGACTGGCGCCCGGCGGCCGGGGCCGACGGCGTCCAGGCGCCGACCACCGGTGACGCGGCGCCCAGCCGAGGGGCGGGCTGACCGATGCTGGCACTGCGCGGCGTGGTGGCCGGATACGGCGGCGGGAACGTCCTCAACGGTGTGGACGTGGAGTGCCCCACCGGTTCGGTGACCTGTGTGGTGGGGCCCAACGGCGCGGGCAAGTCGACGGTGCTGCGGGTGGTCAGCGGCCTGCTCCGGCCGAGCGCGGGCGAGGTGGTGGTGCACGGTGAGGCGATCGGGGGGCTGTCCCCCGAGGAGGTGCTCCGCCGCGGGGTGACCCAGGTCCCGCAGTCGCGGGCGCTGTTCCCGGCCATGACGGTCCGGGAGAACGTGCTGATGGGTGGCTACCTGATCCGCCGGGACAGGGCGCTGCTGCGGACCCGGCTGGACGCGGTCAGCGAACTCGTCCCGATTGTCGCCGACCGCGCCGGTGACACCGCGGGCAACCTGTCCGGCGGGCAGCGCCGGATGGTGGAGATCGCCCGGTGCATGATGCTCGACCCACGGGTGATCCTGCTCGACGAGCCGTCCCTCGGCCTGGATCCGGCCAGCCTGGCCGCGGTCGCCGGACTCATCGGCCGGCTGCACACCGCCGGTGCCACCGTGCTGCTGGTCGAACAGAACGTGCGGCTGGGCCTGGGGCTGGCCACCCACGGGGTGGTGATGGAGGGCGGCCTGGTCAGGCTGACCGGTACCGCCACGGAGGTGTCCGAACACCCCGACATCGCCGCCCTGTACCTCGGCGGCGGCGCGCCCGGGGGTCCGGCGGGCGGCCGGCTGGTGCGGCCGAACGAGTCATCCGGCGGCTGACCCGGTGACCACGAATCCGCCGGACCCACTCACCCACCCACCCGTGAGGTTTTCGCGAGAAAACCTCACGGGTGGCACGGGCTGGGACGGGCGGGTGGCAGCGGAAGGCACAGAGCCGGTGGGTAGCCGGCGGAGGAGGCGGCATGGACGATCTGGTGGCCTCGGCGATCTCGCACTGGGCGCCCCGTTTCACCACCAACGGGGTGTCGGTGTGGGACTTCGAGCAGGTGACCGGTGGGATCCGAAGTTGGCCGGACTGGTGCGCCGCGTGGTGCCGGGCCGGGGCCGAGCACGAGCGGCTCGGGCGGGACGCGCTGGCCGAGGGACGGGCGCGTTCGGCCGGCGAGCACCTGGCCACCGCGGCGGTCTACTACCACTTTGCCAAGTTCGTCTTTGTCCACGACCTCGACCAGATGCGCGCCGCGCACGAGCGCGCGGTGCGCTGCCTGGATGACGCGTTGCCCCACCTGGACCCGCCCGGCAGGCGGGTGGAGGTGCCGTTCGACGGGGCCAGGTTGGTGGGGGTGTTGCGGCTGCCGTCCGGACCGGGGCCGCACCCGGCGGTGCTGATGATCCCCGGCCTGGACTCGACCAAGGAGGAGTTCCGGTCCACCGAGCGGCTCTTCCTCGACCGGGGCGTGGCGACATTCAGTGTGGACGGTCCCGGGCAGGGCGAGGCCGAGTACGACCTGCCGATCCGGGGCGACTGGGAGGTTCCCGGGTCGGCGCTGCTGGACGCCCTGGCCGCCCAGCAGGACGTGGACGGCGAGCGGATGGCCGTGTGGGGGGTGAGCCTGGGCGGCTACTACGCGCCCCGGGTGGCCAGCGGTGACTCCCGGGTGCGGGCCTGCGTGGCGCTGGCCGGGCCGTACGACTTCGGAGCGTGTTGGGACATCCTCCCGGCGCTGACCCGGGACGCGTTCCGGGTCCGTTCGCGCAGCGCCGACGACGCCGGGGCCAGGCGGGCGGCGCACGCCCTGAGTCTGGCCGGGCGGACCGGCGCGATCGAGTGCCCGCTGTTGGTGGTCACCGGCAGGCTTGACCGGTTGATCCCCTGGGAGCACGCCCAGCGGCTGGTCGAGGAGGCCGCCGGACCGTCGCGGCTGCTGTTGCTGGATCGGGGGAACCACGGCTGCGCCAACCTGGCGGCTGCCCACCGGCCGTTCACGGCCGACTGGGTCGCCGCCCGGCTGGGTGCTTGACACCTGTCCGGTTCGTGGTTAGGGTTTTGCAAACGATTGCAAAGGATGGGCGGATGACCGAGGGACAGGTGCGGCCGGAGCGCGTCGGGTGGATCGGGACCGGTCGGATGGGGGCGTCGATGGCCCGCCGCCTGGCCCGTGGCGGGGTCGACCTGACCGCCTGGAACCGCACCCGCAGCAAGGCCGAGCCGCTGGCCGACGACGGGGTCACCGTGGTCGACTCCATCTCCGAGTTGGCCGGCCTGGACGTCGTGTTCACCATGGTCGCCGCCTCCGGCGACCTGGAACAGGTGCTGGTGGGCGAGGGCGGGCTGCTGCGCGGCGACACCGTTCCGCCGGTCGTGGTGGACTGCTCCACCGTGTCGGCCGACGCGTCGGCGGCGATGCGCGCGGCGGCGGCCGAGCGCGGCGCCGAGTTCCTGGCCGCGCCGGTGAGCGGGAACGGCAAGGTGGTCGCCGCGGGCAAGCTGAGCTTCGTCGTCTCCGGGCAGCGGGCGACCTTCGACCGGGTGGAGCCGCTGCTGACCGCGATCGGCCGGTCCGCCACGTACGTGGGAGAGGGTGAGGCCGCCCGACTGGTGAAGATCTGCCACAACCTCTTCCTCGGCGTGGTCACCCAGGCGATGGCCGAGGTGACGGTGCTGGCCGAGAAGAGCGGGGTGTCCCGCGCGGCCTTCCTGGACTTTTTGAACAACAGCGTGATGGGCTCGACGTTCAGCCGGTACAAGACGCCGGCGTTCGTGCGGCTTGACTGGACGCCCACGTTCACCTCGACCCTGCTGCGCAAGGACTTCGACCTCGGCCTGGACCTGGCCCGGGATCTGGACGTGCCGATGCAGATCGCGGCGATGACCCGGCAGCTCGTGCAGACCGCGATCAACGCCGGGCACGCCGACGACGACTTCGCCACCCTGTTGGAACTGCACGCCGCCGCGGCGGGCCTTAAGGTCACTTCCGAGGACGCCGAGGTCGACGACGGGCTGGGACAGGCCTGAGTGGTCCGCCCCGACCGCCCCCGTACCGGACATGAGGAGGCTGCGCCAGTGAGCGGCGACGGATCCGATCTGCCGACCCTGCTGTTCGTCGACGGGAAGTGGGTGCCGGCCGAGTCCGGTGCGACCTTCGACGTGCTCGACCCGGCCACCGGGCAGGTGCTCGCCACGGTCGCCGACGCCGAGGTGGCCGACGGGTTGCGCGCGGTGGACGCGGCCCACCGGGCCGGCCCCGGCTGGGCCGCCACCGCGCCCCGGGCGCGGTCGGAGACGCTGCGCCGGGCATTCGAGCTGATGACGCAGCACGCCGAGGAACTGGCCGTGCTGATCGCCCGGGAGAACGGCAAGGCGCTGCCCGACGCCCGCGGCGAGGTCGCCTACGCCGCGGAGTTCTTCCGGTGGAACGCCGAGGAGGCCGTCCGCGCGGCCGGGTCGGTGCTCACCGCGCCGTCCGGGCAGAACCGGATCCTGGTGGTGCGCCAGCCGATCGGGGTGTGCGTGATGGTCACACCGTGGAACTTCCCGGCCGCCATGGCCACCCGCAAGATGGGCCCGGCGCTGGCCGCCGGCTGCACCATGGTCCTCAAGCCGGCCAGCGACACCCCGCTCACCGCGCTGGCCATCGCCCGGCTGCTGGCCGAGGCCGGGGTGCCCGACGGGGTCGTCAACGTGGTGCCGTCCCGGCGGTCCGGGCCGGTGGTCTCGGCCATGCTGCACGACGCGCGGGTGCGCAAGCTGTCGTTCACCGGCAGCACCGAGGTGGGCCGGGTGCTGCTCCGCGAGGCCGCCGACCAGGTGGTGCACACGTCCATGGAACTGGGCGGCAACGCGCCGTTCCTGGTGTTCGACGACGCCGACCTGGACGCGGCCCTCGACGGCGCGATGATCGCCAAGATGCGCAACGGCGGGGAGGCCTGCACCGCGGCGAACCGGTTCTACGCCCAGTCCGGGGTGGCCGCGGAGTTCTCCCGCCGGCTGGCCGAACGGATGGGCGCGATGCGGATGGGCCCGGGCGCGGACCCCGACACCGAACTCGGCCCGCTGATCAACGCCGCGGCCGTGGACAAGGTGGACGAGCTGGTCCGGTCGGCCGTGGGCGGTGGCGCGTCGGTGCTGGTCGGCGGGCAACGCTCGGACGGCGCCGGGTTCTTCTACCCGCCGACCGTGCTGGCCGGCGTCGCCCCGGACTCGGAGATCCTGGACGACGAGATCTTCGGCCCGGTCGCCCCGGTGGTCACCTTCGACACCGAGGACGAGGCGGTCGCGCTGGCCAACGACACCGAGTACGGCCTGGTCGCCTACGTCTACACCCGCGACCTGTCTCGGGGCCTGCGGGTCAGCGAGGCGCTGGAGTCGGGCATGGTCGGGCTCAACCGGGGGCTGGTCAGCGACCCGGCCGCGCCGTTCGGCGGGGTCAAGCAGAGCGGCCTGGGCCGGGAGGGCGGCCACGAGGGCCTGCTCGACTACACCGAGTCCAAGTACATAGCCACCTCCTGGTGACCCTGTTGCATGGTTGAAACCATCGCCGCAGCCGGCGCGCTCACAGCACCACACCCGTGACACCATGACATCGCGGCGGCGCCCGGTCGGCGGGTCAATGTGGTGTCGTGTGCGGACACGTTCATCACGAACAGTAGCCACCGAGGTCCGTATGCTAAGCTAGATATGTCAACTAAGGCATACGATTATGTGAGCAGATTGATATGAGCATTACAACGATCCGGCTGGATACCCAGACGCGTGACCGGCTGTCCGCAGTGGCGCATGAGTTCGGCGCCAGTCAGGAGACCGCCCTCAACCGTCTGATCGATGAGCATGAAATGCATGAGGTACACCTCGGCTACGCGCGTCTTCAGCAGGACCCTGAGGCGTGGGCGGACTACCAGTCCGAGCTTGCCGAGTGGGACGTCACAACAGGAGACGGACTGCCCGACGCTCGCGACGAGTACCCGGAATACAACTCGTGAAGCCAGGCATCACCGTCACTCCGTGGCAGGTGTGGTCGGCTGATCTCGGCGAGCCTGTGGGTAGCGAGCAGGGTGGCCGTAGGCCCGTGATCGTAATCGGATCGGAGGACCACTGTCGGTTCCCGAT
>DASULA010000264.1:0-2047 GCA_036278435.1 Mycobacteriales bacterium
CGCACTTGATGGCGACCCGCGGTCAACGGTGGGCAGGCACGGACCAGGCGACGAGCCGTCTCCACCCCGCTCTCGTCCTGCCCGTAGTTGATCACAAGCTCGAACACGATTGCCAAGTCGTCCCCCACAACCTCAGCTTGATCTTTAAGGTCCGTGGCTGGCCGTTGTCCGGATTCTGGTGCTGCTGCGGCGTTTCTGCGTGACATAGACGGCCGTTGTCGTGATCCTTCGAGTCTGCGAGAACACCGAAGATCACAGCAACGGCCGTTGGGGGCAAGTGTGCCATCAGGGCAGGGCGGGCGCGACCCGTTGGGTGTGGATGTGGCGGCGAGTCGGGAGCGGCTGGCTGGGTTCCGGTGGGAGTGGTACCGGTCGTTGACGCGGTGGCCGGACGCGTTGTTCGAGCTGACGGACGCGGTGTTGTGTGCGCCCGGGCCGGTTACCTCATTACCGGAGTTGTCGCTTGTCGGGGTGCACCGGCGTGGTCACGGGTCGACGTACGCGGCGCTGGCCGACGGGCGGATGGACGTGGACCGGCTGCGCAGGGCGTTGGCCGGTCTGGTGTTGCCGCGGGGTGGTGATGGGCAGATCCGGTTGGCGGTGGACGTGACGCCGTGGCCGCGTCCGGACGCGGAGTGTTCACCGCAGCGGGCGCATGCGCACCGGCCGTGCCGCTGCGACGGGGTGCGCCAGACGATCCCGGGGTGGCCGTACTCGATCATCGCGGCGCTGGAGTCCGGGCGCTGTTCGTGGACGGCGCCGCTGGATGCGGTGCGCCTGGTCCCTGGGCAGGACACCACGGAGGTGACCGCCGATCAGATCCGGCAGGTGTGGACCCGGCTGCGGCAGGCCGGGCAGTGGGGCGACGGCGACCCGCCCGTGCTGGTGGTGATGGACGCCGGCTACGACGTGATCCGGCTGGCGTTCCTGCTGCGCGACCTGCCGGTGCGGCTGCTGGCCCGGGGTACGCAGCGACCGGGTGTTCTACGCCCCGGTCCAGGCGTATGCCGGTACCGGCCGTCCCGGCCGGCACGGGAAGGCGATGCGACTGGACGATCCGACCACCTGGCCCGCTGCGGCACAGCGGGCCACCAGTGTGCACGAGCGGTACGGCAACGTCGCGGTCACCGCGTGGGGCCGCTACCACCCGCAGTTGCAGCGCCGCGCCGGCTGGGCCCGGCATCCCGGGCGGCTACCCATCGTGGAAGGTACCCTGATCCGCGTCCAGGTCGACCGGCTGCCCGGCGACCGGGCCCCCAAGCCGGTCTGGCTGTGGCACTCCCACCCCGAGGTGGCCGACCTGGACGCACTGCGCCTGTTCCACGCGTTCCTGCGCCGCTTCGACCTGGAGCACACGTTCCGGTTCCTGAAGCAGACACTGGGCTGGACCCGCCCCCGGCTGCGCCACCCCGACCAGGCCGACCGGTGGACCTGGCTGATCCTGACCGCCTACACCCAACTACGACTGGCCCCGCGGCCTGACCGACGACCTGCGCCGCCCCTGGGAGAAGCCGCTGCAACCCCGGCAACTGACCCCTGGTCGTGTCCGCCGCGGGTTTCCCCGCATCCACCGCACCACGGCCCGTCCGGCCACCGCGCCGAAACCCTCCCGCCCCGGCCCCGGCCGCCCGAAAGGCGTACCAAACAGCAGCCCGGCACCCCGCTACGCAGTCGGCAAACAGTCCGAAGTAGACACATCCAAGCGGAAGAAAAAGACAAAGACACCTTAAACATCAAGCTATAGAGCCTGTGTCTGAACTCCTCCGGCTGGGTGTGGTACATGCGGGGTTCGGCGTGGCGAAGATCGATTAAGGCGAACTCTTGGTAGGCAATGGGTTCCTACACCTGCTGCCCACCAAGGGTCCGCCTTGTCATTGAACACTGCCGCCGACCATGTCGTGCGGGCACGTGCCGCCCAACGTGTCGCTGAGGATCCGGCCGCGACGACCGTAACCGGGGTGTCGTGTCCGTGCGGCTGTGTCACACGCATTCGCCGGTACCCGACTGACCTCACCGACACGCAGTGGCGGATCCTCGAACCACTGCT
>DASULA010000265.1:0-10151 GCA_036278435.1 Mycobacteriales bacterium
GCCGCTCTGCGTGACCGGGAGAAGCAACTCCTCGCCCAGAAGGCACAGCGGGAGAAGGAGTGGAAGGCCGGCGACATGGATGTCGTGGCCGAGGTCGACGACGAGCAGATCGCCGAGGTGCTGGCCACCTGGACCGGGATCCCGGTGTTCAAGCTGACCGAGGAGGAGACCGCCCGGCTGCTGCGGATGGAAAGCGAGCTGCACAAGCGGATCGTCGGCCAGGAACAGGCGATCAAGGCCGTCTCGCAGGCGATCCGGCGCACCCGCGCCGGGTTGAAGGACCCGAAGCGCCCGGGTGGCTCGTTCATCTTCGCCGGTCCGTCCGGTGTGGGTAAGTCCGAGCTGTCCAAGGCGCTGGCCGAGTTCCTGTTCGGCGACGAGGACGCGCTGATCCAGCTCGACATGAGCGAGTTCCACGACCGGTACACGGTGTCCCGGCTGGTGGGTGCCCCTCCCGGCTACGTCGGGTACGACGAGGGTGGCCAGCTCACCGAGAAGGTGCGCCGCAAGCCGTTCTCCGTGGTGCTCTTCGACGAGGTCGAGAAGGCGCACGCGGACGTGTTCAACACGCTGTTGCAGGTGTTGGAGGACGGCCGGCTGACCGACGGCCAGGGCCGGATCGTGGACTTCAAGAACACCGTGCTGATCATGACCACGAACCTGGGGACCCGTGACATCGCCAAGGCGGTGAGCATCGGCTTCCAGTCCGGTCACGACGAGGCCAGCAACTACGAGCGGATGAAGCAGCGCGTCAACGACGAGCTCAAGCAGCACTTCCGTCCGGAGTTCCTGAACCGGATCGACGACATCGTGGTGTTCCACCAGCTCACCGAGGACGAGATCGTCCAGATCGTGGACCTGATGCTCAACCGGGTGGACACCCAGTTGCGGAACAAGGACATGACCCTGGAGGTCACCACCGCGGCGAAGAAGGTGCTGGCCCAGCGCGGTTTCGACCCGGTGTTGGGCGCCCGGCCGCTGCGCCGGACGATTCAACGCGACATCGAGGACCAGCTCTCGGAGAAGATCCTCTACGGCGAGGTGACGCCGGGGAACTTCATCGTGGTGGACGTGCGGGGCGAGGGCAAGGACGCCGAGTTCGTGTTCCGGGGCGAGGCCAAGCCGATGGTGACCGTGCCGGACACCCCGCCGGTGGACATCGCCGCCGGCGGCGGTGACGCCCCCTCCCTGGCCGACTGACCAACCACACCGACAGCGGCACCACCAACCGGGGCCGGCTTCCCTCCACGGGCGGCCGGCCCCGATGGTCGTGGCCCGGTTGTCGTTTGACGCACACCGGCTGCTGTACGAGGCGGGAAGGGAGTTACAGAGATGGACGCGGACGCTGTGAGCCACGAGGCGGTGCTCCAGGTTGGTGATGGCGTTCGCTCGCAGTACGAAATGCTCCTGACTGGGTGCGGTCACGTGCGGTCCTCCTCGTTCAGGGCGGACCGGGATACGTGCCCCCGCGGTCGCGCGGGTGGACCGGCCGGAGTTGCCTCCCGACCGGGGCGTGCACTATGGCACCGACCGCACCCGGCGGGATGACGTACCGGTCCGGCTGGAGGTGTCCGACGGCCCACCCACCCGGGAACAGGCCATGCAGGGCATGCTCGGCAACTCGGGCCGGGCGACCTCGGCCGGTTCGACTGCCTGACCGTCGGCACCGTCGGTGGCGCTGTCCCGGTCGCCCCACCGCTCGTCACCGAAGATGTCGTCCGGGTCGTCCCGGTAGGCATCTGCCAGCCCACCCCTGTCGCGGACCGACTTGGCTGGTCCGACGGGTCGGGTCGGTCGGCGGGCGCTGCGGGCGGTTCGCGATCAGGACCCGACTGGGTACCGGCCGGCTCTTCGGGGAACGTCTCGGCCGGATCGCGTCGTTCCACCGCCGCAGCTCAGCCATCAGTTCGGAGCGTGCCGCGGTGACTCCACACTGTCACGGTTGACCTTGCCCAGGTGTGGTCTTAGCCTTATGTAAGCGCTTTCAGGCGTGAGCCGCCATCACGTGACCTGTTGTCGAGCGTGCAGAGGAGACAGTGATGAGACACGTGTGGCGGTTCCGGTCGGGCGTGCTCGCGGTGCTGGGCGCGGGTGTGCTCGTGTTGCCGCAGGCCCCGGCCGGGGCGGTGCCGGCCGCGCCGACCCCCTCGGCGCCGGCAACCGGCAACGCGACCTGGTTCGCCGGGCTCGGTTCGCCATACGGGGGATGCGGCCTGCCGCAGGCGGACCTGGACTCGCAGGACTTCGTCGCACTGAACGTCTTCAACACCCCCGGCGACTACGGTTCCTTCCCGAGGCCGGTGCCGCCGTCCCTGGCCGACAAGATCGGCATGTGGGACAACGGCCACAACTGCGGGCGCTATGTCCAGGTCACCATCGGCGACATCTGCACCGGAACCAATGACGGTGCGCCGGGCCTGCCGTTCTGCCGGAATGGGTCCTGGGTCTCCGACGCCTACGACGGGGCCACCCTGACCATGCTGGTGGCCGACAGTTGTGGCGACTCGAACGCCTGGTGCCGGGACGACCCGTACCACCTCGACCTGGCCCAGGACTCGCTCAACCGGTTCGTCAAGAACGGCGTGCCGGTCGGCGACATGTTCCCCGGTCACTGGAACAACCGGCACGTCCAGTGGTCCTTCGTGTCGGCGCCGGACTACACCGGCGACATCCGGATCGGCTTCCTGCGCAGCGCCCAGGTGTGGTGGGGCGCGGTGTCCGTCTCGCATCTGGCCAACGGCATCCACGGCGTGCAGTACTTCGCCAACGGCATCTGGCAGGACGCCGCGATGGACGGTGACATGGGCCAGGCGTACGTACTGCTGCCGACCGCGCCGGCCGGCACGCAGTTCCGGATCCGGGTGCGGGACGCCTCCGACGCGCTCCTCAACGGCGGCCGGGTGTACGACTTCAGCCTGCCGGCCTCCTGTACCCCGCAGTGCGACACCGACTACACCCCGATCAGCTACACCACCGAGACGCCGACCCCCTGACCGCCTTCGCAGAGGATTCTTTGCAGAGAAAGCTGTGCAGAGTCTTCTTGGCCAACTAGCATGACGGCATGACCGAGAGTGAGGAACCACCGCCGCACCGACCCAAGCGGGTCATCGACGCGCGTAGCCTGCGCGGGCTGGCGCACCCGCTGCGGATGAAGCTGCTCCAGTTGCTCCGGCTGGACGGCCCGGCCACCGCCACCGGCCTGGCCGCCCGGCTGGGCGAGAACACCGGCACCACGAGCTGGCACCTGCGCCAGCTCGCCGAACACGGGTTCATCACCGAAGATCCCGACCGTGGCAGCCGGCGGGAACGCTGGTGGCGGGCCGTGGACCAGTCCACCGTGCTCAGGGGCGCGGAGTTCCTCGACGACCCGGACACCCGCGGCCCGTTGCAGGTCGTCCTGCACGAGTACCTGAACCACAGCTTCGGGCTGGCCGCCGCGTTCCTGGCCGAGGTGGACCAGTGGGCACCGGGGTGGCTGTCCGCCTCGACCATGTCCGACTGGGACAACCTGCGGCTCACCCCGGACCGGCTGCGCCGGCTCAACGACGAGCTGATCGCCACGGTGGACCGGTACCGGGACAGCCCCGACACCGACTCCGGCACCGACTCCGGCACCGACGCCGACCCTGCCAGCGAGCCGGTCATCGTGCAGCTCCAGTCGTTCCCCCGCCACCGCAGGGCCGGGTCATGACCCGGGGGCAGCCCGCCCTGCTGCGGGGGCGGAACTTCCGGCTGCTGTGGATCGGGGAAACGACCAGCGCGGTGGGCAACGCGGTGACCGTGGTCGCCCTGCCGCTGGTCGCGGTGGCCACGCTGCACGCCAGCACGTTCACCGTGGGTGTGCTGGCTGCCTCGGTATGGGCCCCGTGGCTGGTGCTGGGCCTGCCGGCCGGCGCCTGGGTGGACCGGATGCCCCGCCGACCGGTGATGCTGGCCTGCGACGCGGTGTCCGCGCTGGCGTTCGCCAGCGTGCCGGTCGCCGCCTGGCTGGGCGTGCTCGGCATCGCCCAGTTGATCGCCGTGGCCCTGGCCAGTGGCACGTCCACCGTGTTCTTCAGCGTCGCCTACCACACCTACCTGCCCACCCTGGTCCGCGCCGAGGACCTGGTGCGCGGCAACGCGGCGTTGCAGGGCAGCGAGGCCGCGGCCGGTGTGGCCGGGCCGGGCCTGGGAGGGCTGCTCGCCCAGGCGTTCGGCGCGGTCACCGGCCTGCTCGGCGACGCGGTCAGCTTCGCCGCGTCGGCGGCCTGCCTGCTGTCCATCCAGGCCCGCGAACCGCGCCGGACGGTCCCCGGGCGGCGCGGCACCACGCTGCGCCGCGAGGTCGGCGACGGGCTGCGGTTCGTCGCCGGTGACCGGTACCTGCGAGTGTTCGCTCTCTACGGTGCGGTGTTCAACCTGATCTTCAACGGCGTGCAGGCGCTGCTGGTCGTCTTCCTGGTCCGGGTCGTCGGACTCGATCCTGGCCCGGTCGGCCTGGTGTTCTCGGGGGCGTCGCTGGGCGGGGTGGCCGGCGCGGTGGTCGCCGGCCGGCTGGCCCGCCGCTGTGGCACGGCCCGCGCGACCCTGCTGCTGGTGCTTGGCGGGCCGCCGTTCGGGCTGCTGATCCCGCTGGCCACCCTCGGGCGAACCGGACTGGTGGTCTGCGTGCTGGGCGCGGCGATCCTGGTCGGCGGCACGGTCGGGGACAACATCATCCTGGGCAGCTTCCGGCAGGCCTACACCCCGCCGGAACTACTCGGCCGGGTCACCGCGAGCATGCGGTTCGTCATGCACGGCACCATCCCGCTTGGCGCGCTGCTCGGCGGTGCCCTGGGCACCATGCTGGGCATCCGCCCGGCCCTGTGGGTGCTGCTCGTCTCCGGCGCGGCGGTCGGGTCGATCCTGCTGGTGGGCCCGATCCGGAAACATCGGGACCTGCCCGCCGCGCCCGCGTCATCGGTACCCGAACCCGTCGTCGGGTGACCCGTGCTCGCCCGACGGCCGCTAACCCGGCAGGGCGAAACGGCCGTCGGGAAGCGGGTCGACCAGGCCGTCGGCGACCAGGCCGTCCAGGGCGCGGGCCCGTTGCGCGTCGTCGTTCCACACCGCGTCCAGAGCGGCCCGGCCGACCGGCCCGTCGCTGCCCCGCAGCACGTCCAGCAGCCGGCCCCGCACCTGCCGGTCGGTGCCGGCGAACCGCTGCGCCGGCCGACTCGGCCCGTCGTAGGGCGGGCAGCCGGCCCGCCGCCAGCCGCACAACGCCGCGACCGGGCAGTCGGCGCACCGCGGCGCGCGCGCCGTGCACACCAGTGCGCCCAGTTCCATCAACGCCGCCGACGCCCGCGCAGCCCGGGCCGGTTCGACCGGCAGCAGCGCCTCCACCGCGGCCAGGTCGCGCCTGGTCGACGGTGGCCCGGCGTCACCCTGCCCGGCCACCGCCCTGGCCACCACCCGGCGCACGTTCGTGTCCACCACCGGTTCGCGCCGGCCGAACGCGAACGCCGCGACCGCCCGGGCGGTGTAGGCGCCGACCCCGGGCAGCGCCAGCAGCGCGTCGACGTCCGCGGGCACCCGGCCGCCGTGCCGATCGACGATCGCCACCGCGCACTCCCGCAGCCGCAGCGCCCGCCTGGGATACCCGAGCTTGCCCCACATCCGCACTGCCTCACCCGGCGGGTCCGCGGCCAGGGCCGCCGGTGCCGGCCAGCGCGCGAGCCACGCCTGGTAGACCGGCAGCACCCGGGCGACCGGCGTCTGCTGGAGCATGAGTTCGCTGACCAGTACCGCCCACGGACCGGCCTCCGGCCGGCGCCACGGCAGGTCCCGGGCGTTGTGGTCGTACCAGTGCTGCACGGCGTGGACGAGAGCGTTGGACATGGTGCCGGAACGGTACACACACCCGGCCGCGGTCAGAACGGCGAGCCGCCACAAAGAGTGGCAGTTGCCGCGATAGCGTCGAATCGTGTTCCAGCCGGTGGGATCGCTGTCCCCATCCGTGTACTGGCGTCGGCGGGCCCTCGTCGCGGTGCTGCTCGTCGCCGCCGTCGTGCTGGTGTGGACACTGTTCACCGGCGGCGACGGCGGGCGGTCCGGCCGGCCCGCCGCGGCGGGAACCCACCCCGCCGCGGCCACCCCGACCCGGACACCCGCCACGATCACGCCGAGTCCAGGCACCGGCGGGCCACCGGGAGTCGGCGGCGCAGACCCGTCCGCAGACCCGTCCGACGGGCTGGCCGGGGACGACGGCGCGTCCGGCGCCGGGTCGGGCTCGGGGGCGGGGTTCGGCCCGGCGCCGACCTGCCCGGACTCCGCGCTGCACCTGACCGTGACCGCCGACCGGTCCACCTACCGGCCCGGCGACCGTCCGGTACTCAGGCTCACCCTGACCAACACGTCGACCGCGATCTGCACCCGCGATGTCGGCGCCGCCCAGCAGGAGGCGCTGGTGTACGCCGGACCGCAACCGGGGCAGGACCAGTTCTGGTCCAGCAACGACTGCAACCCCGGCGGCGACCCGGACGTGCGGTCCATCGACGTGGACCAGGCATTGCACTTCTCGGTGACCTGGCCCGAGGTGTCCTCAGGACCCCGGTGCGTGGGCACGCCGGCCCCGGCCGGTCCGGGCGACTACTCGGTGGTGGCGCGGATCGGGACGCTGCGCAGTGACCCGGCCCGGATCACGGTCAACGGCTGAGATCCGCCGGCCACCCAGGCATCCGGCCCGCCCAAGGTGAGGTTTTCTTGCGAAAACCTCACGGGTGACCGGTTACATGGTGAGGTTTTCTTGCGAAAACCTATGGCCCGCACCTAGACATACCGTTCCAGGATGCTCGACTCGGCCAGCCGGGACAGTCCTTCCCGGACCGTCCGGGCCCGGCCCTCGCCGACCCCGTCCAC
Source organism: Mycobacteriales bacterium (assembly GCA_036278435.1). Taxonomy (GTDB): domain Bacteria; phylum Actinomycetota; class Actinomycetes; order Mycobacteriales; family DASULA01; genus DASULA01. The sequence goes on from DASULA010000265.1 coordinate 6,880, forward strand.
CGCCTGCAGGTCGTCCACGGTGGCCGCCAGCAGCTTCTGCAACCCGCCGAAGTGTTCCACCAGCCGGTCCACGATGGTCGCCGGCAGCCGCGGCACCTTGGCCAGCAGCCGGTAACCGCGCGGGCTGACCGCGTTCTCCAGCGACTCGGGCGTGGGCGGGTACCCCATCGCCCCGGCCACCAGGGTCAGGTCCAGCAGCTCGGTGGCCGACAGCGACTCCAGCGCGGCCAGCACCGCGTCGAGTCGGCGCACCCGGCGGCTGGTGTGCAGCGGCATGTAGTCCCGCGCGACCAGCTCCCGCTCGTCGTTCACTCCGGCCATCAGCTCGTCCAGTTGCAGCGAGAGCAGCCGCCCGTCGGTGCCCAGCTCCACCACGTACTGCTCGATCTCGCTGGCGATGCGGCGGACCATCTCCAGCCGCTGACTGACGCTCATCGCGTCCCGGACCGTCACCAGGTCCTCGATCTCCAGCGCGGACAGCGTGCCGGCGACCTCGTCGAGCCGCAGCTTGTACCGCTCCAGGGTGGCCAGCGCCTGGTTCGCGCGGGACAGCAGCGCCGCGGAGTTGTCCAGCACGTAACGCCCGCCGTCCAGGTACAGCCCGATGATCCGCATCGACTGGCTCACCGAGATGACCGGGACGTGGGTCTGGATCGACACCCGCTCGGCGGTGCGGTGCCGGGTGCCCGACTCCTCCGACGGGATGCTCGGGTCCGGCATCAGGTGCACCCCGGCCCGCACGATGCGGGTGCAGTCGGTGGTCACCACCACCGCGCCGTCCATCTTGGCCAGTTCCCGCAGCCTGGTCGCGGAGAACTCCACGTCCAGCGGGAAGCCCCCGGTGCACAGCTCCTCGACCACCTGATCGTATCCGAGCACCACCAGCGCACCGGTGTTCCCGCGCAGGATGCGTTCCAAGCCGTCACGCAGCGCCGTTCCGGGTGCGAGGAGGCCAAGGGTCACCCTCAGCTTGTCGTCGCGTTCGGCGATGGGCACGGGGACAACTCCCAGCGGTGAGGGTAAAGGCCTGCGGTCAGTCTACGGTCGCCACACCGGTGCTCGGTGCGGCCGAAGCCCCCCTTACCGCCCCGGTGACACCCAAACCGTGACCTGATTCGGGCACTTTCCCGGCCGCACTCTTACCAAATCCAGACGTGGTAACGGCCTCGGATCGCAGAGTCGAGGGGTAGAACTGGACAGGTGCCTCAATTGTCTCGATCACCGTCCTGGCCGCGGCTGACCCGCTGGCTCGTCCCGGTGGTACTGCTCGGTCTGGTGGGCGGATCGGCCGGGGTACGCCCGCGGTCCGTCCGGCTGACCGGATACCAGCACTACTTCTCCCGGCCAGACCTGGTTCCGCCCACCGTGACGGTCACCACGCCGGCCCGGAGGGTGGCACCCGGTTACATCGTCCTCGCCCCGAAGAACACCGGCGGGCAGGGCGGGCCGATGATTGTGGACAACACCGGCGAGGTCGTCTGGTTCGACCCGGACCGGGGAGCCGAGGTCACCGACGCCAGGGTGCAGAAGTACCAGGGGCAGCCGGTGCTGACCTGGTGGGAGGGCGCGTCCAAGCACGGGCACGGGCAGGGCAGCTACGTGCTGATGGACACCTCGTACCACGTGATCGCCCGGGTCCAGGCCGGCAACGGCTACCAGGGCGACCTGCACGAGTTCCGGATCACCCCGCGCGGCACGGCACTGATCACGGCCTACCGTGCGGAGTCCCGGGACCTGTCCGCGGTCGGCGGACCTCGCGCCGGCACCGTGCTCGACAGCGTGGCCCAGGAGATCGACATCGCCACCGGGAAGGTCCTGTTCGAGTGGCACAGCCTCGACCACATCCCGCTGTCGGAGTCCTTCCTGCCGGTGGACAACGGCGGCACCGCGGCCGAGCCGTATGACTACTTCCACATCAACTCGGTGGCGCCCGGTCCGCACGGCAGCCTGCTGATCTCCTCCCGGCACGCCCACACCGTCTACGACGTGAACCGGGACGATGGATCGGTGCTCTGGCGGCTGGGCGGCAAGAAGAGCGACTTCACCATGGGACCGGGTACCCAGTTCCGCTGGCAACACGACGCCCAGCAACTGCCGGACGGCACGATCACCATCTTCGACAACGGCGACAACGGCGACGACCCGGATGCCGAACCCACCTCCAGGGCGCTGCGGCTGCGGCTGGACACCACCTCGATGCGGGCCACTCTGGTGCACGCCTACCCGCATCCGGACGGGCTGCTGGCCAGCAGCCAGGGCGACGTGCAGGTGCTGCCCGACGGGCACGTCTTCGTCGGATGGGGCAGCACCGGCACCATCACCGAGTTCGACCGGGGAGGTCGGGTGCTGCTCGACGGCGCAATCGGCGGTGGCTCCAAGACCGACTCCTATCGGGCCTACCGGATGGCCTGGACCGGGCACCCGACCGAACCGCCGGTGGCCGCCGCCACCGAGCGCGCCGACGGCGGCAGCACCGTGTGGGTGAGCTGGAACGGCGCCACCGAGGTGGCCAGTTGGCAACTGTTCACCGGTCCGGCGCCGGACCGGTTGACTCCGGCCGGGGTCACCGCCAGGTCGGGGTTTGAGACCCGGATACCGGTGGACGGCACTCCCACGTTCGCCTCGGTCCGCGCGCTGGACGGTTCCGGCGCGGTGCTCGCCAGCACGGCCGTGGTCGACCTGAAGTCGGCCCGGAGTCGGGCCGACTGACCCGCCGACTGATCGCCGACCGGCCGCGGGGTGAGCGTGCTCAGCCCGGCAGGGACCGCAGCGCCGCGCCCAGGTCGGGCACCTCGACGGCCCGCACTCCCGGGGGCACGCCGTCACAGCCTGGCGGCACCAGGGCGTGGGTGTAGCCCAGCCTGGCCGCCTCGGCCAGCCGCCGGCTGACCCCACCCACCCGCCGTACGTCACCGGACAGCCCGACCTCGCCCAGCGCCACCAGGCTGGCCGGCAGCGGCGCGTCCCGGGCGGCCGAGGCCACCGCGAGGGCCACCGCCAGGTCGGCCGCCGGCTCGGTGAGGCGCACCCCGCCCACGGTGGCGGCGAACACGTCCCGGTCGCCCAGCCGGACCCGGCCGCGGCGTTCCAGCACGGCGAGCACCATCGCCACTCGGGCCGAGTCCAGCCCGCTGACCGCCCGGCGGGGGGTGGCCAGCGACGAGGAGGCCACCAGCGACTGCACCTCGGCCAGCAACGGCCGGCGCCCCTCCACCGCGACGGTGACACAGGTGCCGGGCACCGGTTCGGTGCGCTGGGTCAGGAACAGCCCG
>DASULA010000266.1:0-2885 GCA_036278435.1 Mycobacteriales bacterium
CACCGGTCCAGCAGTCCGGATCGGTGCCGGCCACGGCACCGGTGCCGGGCGCCGATCGGCTGCGGGCGTTCGCCGAGGCGATCGTGGCGTTGCACCAGGTCGCCCCTGACGTGCCCGGCGGCATACCGCTCTGTGTGTGCGGGATGCCGGCTCGGCACTGCCCGGTGATCAAGGCCGAACACGACCTGTTGGGCATGCCGATGCCGTTCGAGTTCGGCCCGCTGGCCCGGCCGTACTACTACGAGGTGTGAGCCGGGTGGGCAGGCGGATGGTGTTCGACGTGCGCCGGGACGGCCGGCGGGTGGTGCTGCGCCGGCTGCGGCCGGCGGTGTGGCGGCTGACGTGGCTGCTGCTGGCCGTTCCGGTGGGGGTCGGGGCGGCGGTGGGGTCCTGGCATGTGGTGGGCGTGGCGGCCGGGCAGGTGGCCCGGGCGGCGTACACGGTGGTGGTGTTCGCGCTGGTGGTCGGGATGGTCCGGTTGATGCGTGGGGGCCGGCGGTGAACGCCCCGTCCGGGAGGCGCCCAGACCGCCCCGTGATGATCCCGCAGATCGCCTGCTACGCCGACGACGGCTGCTTCGTCGCCGAGGCTGGCAGCCAGGCCGCCGAGACCCTGACCGGCCTGCCGGCGTTGCGGAAACCCCACGACCCGGCAGCACTCAGCCCACCGACCACCGAGGACACCGCCGAGCTGCTCACCGCCGCCGGGGAACTGGCCCTGGCCGCCGGGTGGGTGCAGCGGGTCGACGGGTACTGGCTGTGCCCGGCCCACGCCGGGGTCTACCTGGACACCGAACCCCGCCGGTTCACCATCCCCGAATGCATCCGCCGGCACCGGCTACGGCATGTCCGGTGAGGATGATCGGTCGGTCGACGCCATGCAGCCGCCCGGAATGCCCGTCCAACCGGAACCGACTCTGCGAATGCCCACACCCGGCTCGCGGTTCACCCGCGGTCCGGATGCGCAACCTGGTCGTGTCGGCCCGCTCGTTCATCTCCGCGGCCAGCTCGCCCCGACGTCGACGAAGCCGCCCACCCCGATCCCCTTGACCTCGCAGCGACGAAGCGCACTTCCCGCACCTCCGAGGTTTTCTCGCGAAAACCTCACGTGTAACCGGTTACCTTCCGAGGTTTTCTCGCGAAAACCTCGCCTCTGGGGGCGGCCACCGGACGGGGCGAAGGTTGCCTGACGCGGGCACAAGCGGGTACCGCTCTCAGGAGCCGAGGGACTCGCCGCCGTCCACGACGAGTTCGTGCAGGTAGACGTGGCGCATAGCCGGTGAGAGCAGCACTGCGACGGTCTGGGCGATGTCGGCGGGGGTGGCGATGGAGCCGCGTGGGATCCGGCCGCGGTAGGCGGTGCTGTCGCCGGCGGCCAACCGGGTGCGGTCCAGGTGCGCCGGGATGAAGCCGGTGTCGGTGGCACCGGGGGCCACGGTGTTGACGCGGACGCCCAGCGGCGCGACCTCCAGGCCGAGGACACGCATGGCGTGGCTGAGACCGGCCTTCGCGGCGCAGTAGGCCAACTGTTCGGGGCGGGGGATGCGCGCGGCGACCGACGAGATGGCCACGACGCTGCCGCCGCCGACGTCGGCGAGCCGGGAACACAGGGTGCGGGCGGCGAGCACGGCGGCAACCAGGTCGGTGGACACCACATGCTCGATCGACTGGTGGTCGACGGCCAGCGACGGGCCGCCCTGGAAGACACCCGCCGCGACCACGCCGTAGCCGGGACGGGTCAGCACGCGGCAGGCCGTGTCGAGCTGGTCGGGCATCGACGCCGCCAGGGTGTGCAGCGTGACTTCACCGAAGCGCCGGCCGAGTTCGGCGGAGACGTCGGCCAGGCCGGTCGAGTCGCGGTCGACCAACACCGCCTCGTCGATCATCTCCAGGCGGCACAGTTGTTCCACGACGGCGGCGCCGATGCCGTGTGCCGCGCCGACGACCACCGCCGGTCGGCGTGGGCCGAACAGGTTCACGTTCGGTCGAGTCCGGCGCGGGTGCGGACGTCGTCCTCAACCTGGTCGGCGGGGCCGCGCTGTACCAGGGACTGGCGCGCCTCCCACGTGACCAGGCTGTCGTGCAGGGAGCTGGTCTCGCGGTGGGTGTGCAGGTGCCGCAGGGCCCGCTCGCCGGCGTGCAGCATGGCGCGCATGAGGAAGTTGGCGTGCAGGACGATGCGGTACCCGTACGCGTCCAGTTCGGACACCGGCAGTTCCGGCGTGTAGCCGCCCTCGACGATGTTGATCAGCAGCGGAGTGTCGGGCAGTTCCTTGGGAATGGCGCGGATCTCCTCGGCGGTGCGCGGCGCCTCCACGAACACGACGTCGGCACCGGCGTCGCGGTATGCCTTGGCGCGGTCGAGGGCGGCCCTGAAACCCTCGACGGCGATCGCGTCGGTCCTGGCGATGAGCAGCAGGTCCGGGTCGCTGCGGGCCTGCTGCGCGGCCAGCAGGCGGGCGACCATCTCCTCGCGCGGCACGATGTGCTTGCCGTCGAAATGGCCGCACCGCTTGGGAATCGCCTGGTCCTCCAACTGGATGCCGGCAACGCCACCGGCCTCCAGCAGGTGCACGGCACGCATGACGCTCAGGTGGCCGCCGTAGCCGGTGTCGGCGTCGACGATGACCGGAATGCGCACCGCGTCGGCGACCCGCCGTGCCTGCTCGGTCATCTCGGTCAAGGTCACCAGGCCGACGTCCGGGACGCCGAGCTGCGCGTTGGCGACCCCGGAGCCGGACAGGTAGCAGGCCGGGAAGCCGGCGGCCTCCACCAGCCGGGCCGACAGGGCGTCGAAGACGCCCGGCAGCACCACGGCCTCACCGCCGCCGGACAGCAGCCGACGCAGGGCGGCCGGTCTGCTGGTCGTCGGAGGCGCGCCGCCGA
>DASULA010000267.1:0-2306 GCA_036278435.1 Mycobacteriales bacterium
ATACCCGGCCGAGTCCGAGCAGGCCACCACCCGGCCGCCGAGTTGGTGCACCTTCTCGATCGCGTAGATGGCCACGTTGCCCGAGCCGGACACCACCACGGTCTTGCCGTCGAGGGTGTCGCCGCGGGCGGCCAGCATCTCGGCCACGAAGTAGGCGCAGCCGTAGCCGGTGGCCTCGGTGCGGACCTGTGCCCCGCCCCAGGACAGGCCCTTGCCGGTGAGCACCCCGGACTCGTACCGGTTGGTGATCCGCTTGTACTGGCCGAACAGGTAGCCGATCTCCCGCCCGCCCACGCCGATGTCGCCGGCCGGCACGTCGGTGTGTTCGCCGAGGTGGCGGTACAGCTCGGTCATGAACGACTGGCAGAACCGCATCACCTCGCCGTCCGAGCGGCCCTTGGGGTCGAAGTCCGACCCGCCCTTGCCACCACCGATCGGCAACCCGGTCAGCGCGTTCTTGAAGACCTGCTCGAAGCCGAGGAACTTCACGATGCCCAGGTAGACCGACGGGTGGAAGCGCAACCCGCCCTTGTACGGGCCGAGCGCGGAGTTGAACTCCACCCGGAACCCGCGGTTCACCCGGACCCGGCCGGTGTCATCGACCCAGGGCACCCGGAAGATGACCTGCCGCTCGGGCTCGCAGATCCGTTCGACGATCCGGGCGTCGGCGTACCGGGGATGCCGCGCCATCACGCCACCCAGGCAGTCCAGGACCTCCCGTACCGCTTGGTGGAACTCTGTCTCGCCCGGGTTGCGAGCCAGCACCTCGGCGTAGATCGAGTCGAGTGACGCGCCCAGGCCGACGCCCATTCTGAGTCTCCCTGCTGTTGTCGGTGGTCGTGTGGTGGAACTGGTTCTGTGCCGTGGGTGCCGTGGGTACCGCGACCGTTCGGGCCGCCGGTCACCGGGATCCACTCATCCAACGCGCGGCGGGGTCACCGGCTGCGCGGACAGGGCACCGGTCACGCTTCCGGGTGTGCGGCGGTCATGGTCGCCGGTGTGTTCAGGGCCGGTGTGGTCAGGGCCGGCGTAGCGCGTCCCCGCCGCCGACGCTGCCACCGACACCGGCCGGCAGCACCGGGGCGGGATCGGTGCCGCCCTCCAGCACATGCTTGCCGACCAGTTCCGGTGCGGGCAACGGGATCGGGTACTCCCCGTCGAAACAGGCCCGGCACAACCGGTTACGTGGCTGTTCGGACGCGGCGACCAGCCCGTCGAGTGAGACGTAGCCGAGCGAGTCCGCGCCGATGGACGTGCGCACGCCCTCGACCTCCAGGCCGTTGGCGATCAGCTCGGCCCGGCTGGCGAAGTCGATGCCGTAGAAGCAGGGCCATCGGACCGGCGGCGAGGAGATGCGCACGTGCACGGCCAGCGCACCGGCCTCCCGCAGCATCCGGACCAGGGCCCGCTGGGTGTTGCCGCGCACGATGGTGTCGTCCACCACGACCAGGCGCCGACCGCGGATCGCGTCGCGCAGCGGGTTGAGCTTGAGCCGGATGCCCAACTGGCGGATCGTCTGGGACGGCTGGATGAACGTGCGGCCCACGTAGGAGTTCTTCACCAGACCCTGGCCGTAGGGGATGCCGGACTCCTCGGCGTACCCGATCGCCGCCGGGGTGCCCGACTCGGGCACCGGGATGACCAGGTCGGCCTCGGCCGGATGTTCGCGGGCCAGCCTGCGGCCGACCTCGACCCGGGTCGCGTACACGTTGCGCCCGGCGATGGTGGTGTCTGGCCGGGCCAGGTAGACGTGTTCGAACAGGCACCCCTTGGGCTCGGCCGGGGCGAACCGTTCCGAGCGCAGCCCGTCGGCGTCGATGGCCAGCAGTTCACCCGGCTCGACCTCGCGCACCGTCGAGGCGCCGACGATGTCCAGCGCCGCGGTCTCGCTGGCCACCACCCAGCCGTGCTCCAGCCGGCCGAGTACCAGCGGGTGCACCCCGTGCCGGTCGCGGGCGGCGAACAGGGTGCGCTCGTCGGCGAACACCAGGCAGAACGCGCCGCGCAGGGTCGGCAGCAGGTCCAGGGCGGCCCGGTCCAGCGGCCGGTCGGGGTAGGCCGCGAGCAGGCTGGTGATCAGGTCGGAGTCGGTGGTGTTGCCGGTGAGGCCGGCCACGCCGTGCTCGGCGGCCCGGGTGGCCAGTTCGGCGGCGTTGACCAGGTTCCCGTTGTGCCCCAGGGCCAGGCCGGTGCCGGTCCGGGTGGTGCGGAACGTCGGCTGGGCGTTCTCCCAGGTGCTCGCGCCGGTGGTGGAGTACCGGGTGTGGCCCACCGCCAGGTGCCCGCGCAGGCTACCCAGGGTGATC
>DASULA010000268.1:0-6185 GCA_036278435.1 Mycobacteriales bacterium
GCCGACGGCGTGGGCAACGGCGGTTACGGTGTCACCGGTGAGAGTGACGTGGCAGGTCGCGGTGCGGTTGACGTGGTCGTAGCTGATCTGGAGTCGTAGGGCGTCGAAGAGCCGGCGGGCCATGTCCTCGGGTAGGACTTCGAGGTCGACCGGGCCGATGGGTAGCTGGTGGAGCAGGTCCGGGTTGGGTACCTGGTGAACCTCGGTTTCGGTCTCGGCGAGTTGTTCTTCGAGGCTGGCCCGGTGTGCGCGGAGCTCGGCGCGGCGGTGGTTGATGTCACCGACGAGGTCGGGGTCGGGCTCGTCGATGAGTTCCAGGCTGCGGAGGAGTCGTGTGATCTTGGTGTCGGTGTCGGTGATGGCTCGTCGTAGTGCGGCGATGCGGCGGCTGTGGGCATGCTTGGCGGTCTGCTCGAGCGTGGCCAGGGTGGTGTCGAGCAGGTCGTGCCGGTAGCGGCCGAACACGCGGGTGGCCAGGAAGTTGGTGAGGTGTTCGAGGATCGCGTCCTCGCGGACCCGGACCGCGGCGGGATGTCCGGCAGGGCGCCAGGCTTTCTTGGGTACACAGACGTAGTAGGCGTGGGGGTGCTTGGTGTTGCCACACATCCGCCGGCCGCAGGCCACGCAGGTCAGGTAGCCACGGAGTCGGTAGGTCCGCAGGGTGGCTGGGTGCCGGTTGGGGCCGGCGGCGGCACGGGAGCGTTCCCGGTGTTCGGCGACCTGCTGGGCGGCGATGAAGGTGGCGATGTCCACGAGCGCCTCGTGGGTGGGTTCTCTCGACCAGACCCACTCCCCAACTGGATTAACCCGATTCTTCCCGTTACCTTTGCGGGCACGGCGGTTCCACACCATGTGTCCAGTGTGTTTTGGATTGGTGAGGATCTCCCGGACGTTGGAGTGGGTCCAGCATCCGATTGCGCGGTCGGGGTTGACCGGGATGGGCGGCGGGTGGGCGACCAGGTCGCGGTTGAGGCGGTCGGCGATGACCTGGTAGCCCACCCGTTCGTCGACCCGCCACTGGAACACGGTGCGGACGACCTCGCCTTGGATCTGGTCAACCTCCAGGCGGGTCTTCTTCCCGCCCTTCGCGCGTTTGGCCGGGACGGGGTGAGGGACGTGGCGGGCCCGGTAGCCGTAGCAGGGTTTGCCGACGTTGAACCCGGCCTCGGTGTGTACGGCGAACCCGTCCCAGGACTTCTCCAGCATCTCGGTGACGTACCACTCGGCGACGCCCTGCTTGACCCGCCGGGTCAGCAGCGCGGTGGCCGTCTTGCGCCGCCCGGAGGTGCGCAACCGGATGGGTTCGTCGGCGGCCAGCAGCAGCACCCCGGCCTGATCGAGGCGATGTTCGATCTCGGTGGCGATGTGGGTCCGCCGGGAGATCCGGTCGATGGACTCGCAGATCACCACGTCAAACCGCCGGCCCGATCGCTCGGCCTCAGCCAACAGGTCGGCGATGCCCCCGTCACGGGGGATGGGGATGTCGAACTGTTCGTGCGCGCTGCCGTGGCCCCGCTCGGCGAGGTCCTTACGCCCGGACTCGATGTCGTAGAAGTGCGCGACGATGACCGCCTCGTCGGGCAGCGCGTACTGGCTGGCCCGCAACTGACGGGGCAACGACAGCGTGGGATCCTGCTGGTCGTAGGTGGAGGTGCGTCCCGCCCAGGCCACCGTGAGCACCGATCTTTCCCGCCCGGTACCGGTCCACGCGGCCCGGTCTAGGCGGCGCGGTCCCGCCCACGTTCGGATCGCTTCTGGGCCGTCCATTCGAGCACCTCCCGGATCGCTCGGGCCTGTTCGGCCCGTACCTGTTCTGCCTGCGCCGGGTCAGCGGGGCGGATCTCGATCACCACGTGTGGTTCCTCCTCCGCGGCGATCCGCCCGTCCGCGTTCCGGTTCTTCCTGTTCACCTGACCGCCCCCACACCGCCGCGAACAGATAGCCGGCCGTCAGCGTGAGCGGCCCGTCCGAAGAACGCCGCCGGTAGCACCGCGTTCACGACAGTTCCTTTCCGACCGAAATGCGCCCGGAATTCCACCGGATTGATCGGCCAAGTCGATCCACCCTCGTACCGGGCCGCACGTCAACCCATTCGATGCAATTCCTGCCTGGTTCTCGATGGCTTCCGGCAGAGGTCCGCAGTCTGCCGGATGGCCTCTGTGACCTCACCGGACCTCTCCACCAGCAGATTCGCCATCACCGCGGCGTGCGCTGTGTTGCATCTGCTGGAAAAGTCGCGCCTTCGCCAGATCGTGAAACGCGTGGTTCAGCTCGATGCCCAGGTAGTCCCGGCCGAGTTGGAGGGCGGCAAGGCCGGTGGTGGCGGCGCCGGAGAACGGGTCGGCGACCAGCCCGCCGGGTGGGCAGCCGGCCCGGATGCACCGCAACGGCAGGTCTACCGGGAAGGTGGCGAAGTGGGCCTGCCGGTAGGGTCGGGTGGGTATCGACCACACGTCTCCGGGGTTCTTGCCGTGGGGATGTGCGGTGTCGTGGTGGTGGCCGGTGGGGCGGACAGCCGCGCCGTGTGGGCGGGTGGGGAACGGGCGGGTGGTGGTGTACTTGGGCCGGTATCGACTGCCGCGGCGGCGCCGGCTGGCACCCAGGCACGCCTCGCCGCTGCCCTTGCGCCCACCGAAGGCCATGCCTGCCGCGCTGGGATGGGCCAGGGGTTCGCGGATGGCGTCCAGGTCGAAGTAGTACCGGGGTTGTTTGACCAGCAGGAACACGAACTCGTACCGGCAGGACAGCCGGTCGCGTACTGATTCGGGCATGGCGTTGGGTTTGTGCCACACCAGAGCGTTGCGCAGGATCCACCCGTCGGCTTGCACGGCCAGGGCGACTCGCCAGGGCAGGCCGACCAGGTTCTTGCGCGGCAGCCCGGAACTGGCTCGGTGCCGTCGGCCGCCACGATCCGGTCGTCGTGTGGCCAGGGACGGGTAGCGGATGGCGGTGTCGACCCGGCCGGTTTCCCCGGAGGCGTAGCTGTCTGCGAGGTTCAGCCACACCGTGCCGGTGTCGGCCAGGACCCGGTGGATCTCGTCGAACACCGCCCGCAGGTTGTTGACGTACTGGTTGGGTGTGGCTTCCAGGCCGTACTGGCCATCGGCATCGTAGTCACGCAGCCCCCAGTACGGCGGGCTGGTCACCACCGCATCGACCGACCCATTCGGCAGGGTGGCCAGCTGTTCGGCAGCGTCTCCGAGTAGCAAGGTGATGTGCTCGTCGCGGTAGTAGACATTCGGGTTCCCGGTGTTCATGCCGCCAGCCCCTCGGCGTCGCCAGCATCGGGAGCATCCCGACGACACAATGCCCGCGCCATGTCCACCGGTTCCATCCGAAGACCCTTGAGTTCTGGCGTACTTTGGTGACCCGGTGGCTTGCGTAGTATGAGGACGTCTTCGTGGGCGATGACGTGGGCGGGGATTCCGGCGTGGTGGAGGCGTCGTGTTTCCAGGAGTTGGAAGAACGAGGCCCGGGTCACCAAATCGCCTTCGCGGATGGCGGCCAGCAGCGCGACGCAGCGTTGTACCGGTTGGAGCCCGGCGGTGACACCGGCGCGAAACACCGAGGCCGGAAGGTCAACCAGTTCCCTGTTGGATCGCCAGGGCCGGGCGGTGACCACGACAATCCCACCGGGTCGGAGCAGGGGCAGACAGGCACGCAGGACGCTGGTGAAGCTGGCGAGCAGTTCGCGTTGGGACTGGTGGGCGAGGTTGGTGCGCCGGCGTACTGGGCTGTACTTGTGGTTCCACTTGACCACGGGTCGGTCACCGGGGGTGCGGACCCGCCCGTGCACGCTTGATCCGTAGGGTGGTGAGGTCAGGAGCAGGGCGACGCGCCCGGTGTACCGGTCGGTGAGGGCGGCGGGCAGGTGGCGGGCGTCGCCGCGGAACACCTCCCCGGTCCCGGTCGCGCCGGTGGTGCGGGCGTGGGCGAGGTTGGTCGCGGTCAGGTCGGCCCAGCGTGGTTCGACCTCGACGCCGAGACCGTGGCGGCCTAGGTGGGTGGCTTCGACCAGGGTGGTGCCGATCCCGCACATCGGATCGAACACCACTTCTTCCGGTGCGGTGAACACGCTGATGGCGTGCCGGGCCAGCGCGGGGAGCATCTTCGCCGGATGTGTGGTGGACTCGGGCAGGTACCGGCCAGTCCGTTGGATGCGGGAGACCTGCTGGGTGACCGGCCACACCGACAGCGGCACGGCCGGCTGCGGGCTGAGGTGCGTCATGCGGGCACCTCGAAGTCCGGTGCGGTGAAGACGAGCACGTCGGTGTGGGCCGTGCGGTGGACCGGCATTCCGGCTGCCTGCGCGGTCGCTGCCTGGGCGAGGTCGTCGCGGGTGGGTGCGGCGACGAGGTGGTCGCCGTGTAGGTGGGCGCGCATGGCGATGATGTGTTGCAGGTAGGCCAGGCCGGCGGCGCGGGCTGCGGTGACGACGCGACCGGGCAGCAGCGCCCCGGTGCCGTGCAACGCCGGGGTGAGCACGGTGAGGATGCCAGTGGGGGTCAGGGCGCGGGCCCAGCGGGTGTAGCGGGCCGGGTCACAGGTCACCGCGGGAGGGGTAGCGATGATCAACGCCGCCCTGGTGGCGCCGACCGCAGGGAACGGGCGGGGGTGTCCGGCCGGGTCGATCACTGGTCGGCGGCCCAGGTCAATTGCGACGTCGGCGATCCGGGAGGCATCAGCGCCGGCGGCCAGCACGACGGTGGCCGGGTGGGAGTAGACGGCGATCAGCCGCTGGAGCAGCAGGACCGGGACAGGCGGGGTTCCCCTGGCCGCGGGTGGGTCGGGAGCGCAGGGCCAGACGCTGAGCGGGACCGGCTCGGGTGGTCCGGGCATGGCCGGGTGCGCGGCGTTCGTCATCGTGGTCTCCGATCGGCGGGGGGCGGGTCCCGGGTGTGGGGATGCCGGTCACCGCCGAACGCAGAAGGCGGTGGTCGCGGTAACACCGCAGGGGTAAACCGGCGGCTTGGGCGCGTCGGCCACGGCCCTTGGCGTGGAAGAAAATGGGGTAAACCCGCAGGTCGGCGGCCTGCGGCGTCCCAGGGCCACCCGTGATCCCCTTGGTCCGAGTCGAGCTGCCAGGCGGCAGAAAACGATGGCGTCGGACCGTGCGCCTGGTAGCGGACGGCGGTGTGTTTTCGCGGTGTTTCGTGGGGCGTGCGTGTACTGGGGTGGCCTGACTCCCGCCGTTGAGGAGGTCGTCGTGACCCGCATCTTCCAGTCGCCCGGTGTCCTGTACACCGTGGAGGCCACGTTCCGGTCGTTGTGCCGCGGCCCGGCCCCACTGGCTCTGCACGGCCGCCGAGTGCACTCAGACCTCCCAGCCCGTCCGATCCAGCTGACCGAACTGCGCGAGGTGCTGCTGTGGCCGCACCAACCCCGGTCGTACGCGGTACGGGAGGCGGTGTGGGCCGAGCTGGTGTGCCGCGCGCAGACCCAGGGTCCGGCGTGGGTGGTCGGGGCGGCTGGGATGGCCCTGCCCGGGCTGCGCCGCGCGCACGCCCGGTTGTGCCGCCGGTTCGCCACTGTCGATCGTGAGGAGTCCGCAGCGGTGCTGCTGGCCGGGTTCCTGACCGCGCTGCGGGGCGCTGACCCGGGCGGGGACAGGCTGCCGGGCCGGTTGGTCTGGGCCGGCTACGGTGCCGCCCGCCGATATGCCGTGGACCAGATGCGGTTCCAGCAGGCGACCGGCCCGGGTCTGGAGGAGGTGGCCGGCTCGGCCGCCCCACCAGTGCTCTTCGGGCATCCAGACCTGCTACTTGCCCACGCGGTGGCCGGTGGGCTGCTCACCGGCGAGGAAGCCGACCTGATCGGCGCGACCCGCTTGGAACAGGTCACCGTGGCCCAGGCCGCCGGACGGCTGGGGGTGAGCGTGGCCGCGGTGAAGATGCGCCGGCACCGCGCCGAACACCGGCTAGTCACCGCGCTACGCGACGGGCGGTTGACCTGCCGCGGCTACACCCCCACCACCGCCCCCGGCCAGGCCGCGTAGAAAACCCGAGAAAATCCAGGCCGGCATGGGCCGCGCCGGCGGCGTAGGCGAAGAAAATTTTCGCGTCCCGTGTTACCCGCGGCCCCCTCCGGTGCGTTCGACAGTGCCGGACCATCGCCCACCGGCGCGATACCCAGGTATCCGTAGGGGAGCACGCCATGCCACTGCCGCCCACCCCACCCCCACCCGG
>DASULA010000269.1:0-7631 GCA_036278435.1 Mycobacteriales bacterium
CAAACCCGACGGGTCGAAACTGGAAAGTAATCCGGCCACCGCAGCGGGGTCGAATCCGGTCACCGGAAACCCGCCATCCGATTCCACACCAACACCAGAATCGGCGTGGCGAGAAATCGAACAGGGCAGGGCATCCATACCACCAATTCTAACTCGACCCCCACCAGCATTTAATTAACCAACAGAGTGAATTCGGCAAGCGGAATTCGCCGGCAATCGGGCCGGTTGCCGGCGGTCACGTGGTCAGGCGCGGCGGGCGGTGGCGAAGCGGGCGCGGCCGGCCAGGTCGCAGTGGTCGGCCACGTCGGTCCAGTCGCCCATCCGGGTCAGCAGGGTGGGCACGGCGACGCCGTGGGTGTCGGCGTGCTCCACCGCGAACCACCCGCCCGGCCGGAGTAGCGCGCAGGCCCGGTCGGCCACGCCGCGCAGCACGTCCAGCCCGTCCGCACCGCCCCACAGCGCGGCCGGCGGATCGTAGTCGGCCACCTCCGCGTCGACCTGGGTGCCGTCCGGAACGTACGGCGGGTTGGCCAGCACCAAGTCCACGATGCCATCCAGGTGCGGCAGCGTGCCCGGTCCGGTGGCGTCGCCCAGGCACAGCGTGATGGGCAGGTCGCCGGCCGCGATCCGGGTTTCGGCGTTGCGGTGCGCCCAGGACAGCGCACGCGGGTCCCGTTCCACCGCGTACACCAGCGCGTCGGGTACTTCCTGCGCCACGGCCAGCGCGATCGCCCCCGACCCGGCACACAGGTCCACCACCACCGGGCCGAACCGGTGGCACCGGGCGAGTTGGGTCACGCCCCACTCCACCAGCAGTTCGGTCTCCGGGCGGGGCACGAACACCCCCGGCCCCACGTCCAGTTCGATCCGGCGGAACCCGGCCATGCCGACCAGGTGCTGGAGCGGCACCCGGTCGGCCCGGTGCTCCACCAGCGCGAAGTACCGGCCGACCGCGTCACCGTCCAGCCCCTCGACACCGTGCAGGGCACCACGTTCCACGCCCAGGGCGAAGGCCAGCAGCACCTCGGCGTCGTTGTCCGGGCTCGGAATGCCCGCGTCGGCGAGCCGCCGCGCCGCTGTCCGCCGCGCCACCCGGACCGGGATCACCTCACCTGTCCTCCCCCGTGCGGGCCGGGCCGCCCGCGGCGGCACCGGCCGGTGCGGACTCCGCAGTCCCGTCCAGCAGGGCCTGGGTGTCCGCGTTGATCAGGGCGTCCACCACGGCGTCGAGGTCACCGTCGAGCACCTGGTCAAGGTTGTACGCCTTGTAGCCCACCCGATGGTCGGAAATGCGATTCTCCGGGAAGTTGTAGGTGCGGATCCGCTCGCTCCGGTCCACTGTGCGCACCTGGGACAGCCGGGCCGCGCTGGTCTCGGCGTCCCGCTTCTCCTGGGCCATCGCGAGCAGCCGGGCCCGCAGCACCCGCATCGCCGCCTCGCGGTTCTGCAACTGGCTCTTCTCGTTCTGCATCGACACCACCGTGCCGGTGGGCAGGTGGGTGATCCGCACCGCCGAGTCGGTCGTGTTGACGCTCTGCCCGCCCGGCCCGGAGGACCGGTAGACATCCACCCGCAGGTCGCCCGGGTCGATCCGTACCTCCACCTGGTCGGCCTCGGGCAGCACCAGCACGCCGGCCGCGCTGGTGTGGATCCGTCCCTGCGATTCGGTCACCGGCACCCGCTGGACCCGGTGCACGCCGCCCTCGTACTTCAGCCGCCGCCACGGTCCATCGCCGCCGCCCTTGGTCTGGCCCTTGATCGCCACGCTCACGTCCTTGTACCCACCCAGGTCGCTGTCCACCGCGTCGAGCACCTCGGTCCGCCACCGGCGCCGTTCGGCGTAGCGCAGGTACATGCGCAGCAGGTCGGCGGCGAACAGCGCCGACTCCTCACCGCCCTCACCGGCCTTGACCTGAAGGATCACGTCCTTGGCGTCGTTGGGGTCGGTGGGCAGCAGCAGGTGACGCAGCCGCCGTTCGAGTTCGGCCACGTGTTCGACCAGTTCGGCCGCCTCGGCGGCGAACGACGCGTCCTCCCGGGACAGTTCCCGGGCCGCCGCCAGGTCCTGGGTGGCCGCGCCGAGTGCCTGGGCGGTCTCGACCACCGGCGTCAGTTCCGCGTAGCGCCGGCCCAGCTCCCGGGCACGGGCCTGGTCGGCGTGCACCGCGGGGTCGGCCAGCGCCGATTCCACCTCGGCGTACTCGACGAGCAGGGCGGGCAGGCGGTCAGCGGTCATGCTGGCTCCGGGCAGTCGGTGCGATCGCGGCGGTCGCGGCGGTCGGCGGACACGACGAGGCGCCCACCCCCGGAACGCTCGGTTCCGCCGGTGGGCGCCGTCGGGGGGCTAGCCCTTGGCCGACTTGCCGGCCGAGTCACCGCTGCGCTGCGGAGTGCGCTTCCCGTACCGCCGCTCGAACCGGGCGACCCGGCCACCGGTGTCCAGGATCTTCTGCTTGCCGGTGTAGAACGGGTGGCACTGCGAACAGACGTCGGCGTGCAGCACGCCGTTCTTCGCGGTGCTGCGGGTGACAAACGCGTTACCGCACGAACACGTCACGGTGGTGGTGACGTAGTCGGGGTGGATTCCGGACTTCACGACCTCGGGTCCTCTCGTTGTGGCCGCCGGGTCGCCGCGCCGATCCGCCGTCGCCGGTCGTGGACCGACGGATCGCAGTGGCGGGCGTGAACCGGAGCCTCCGATGTCCTGCCAGTGTGCCAGAGCGACACACCGCCCCCATAACCACCTCGCCCCCCGCCCAATTCCCACCACCACCCGCGCCGATCTTGGTCATAGAGGCGTTATGAGCGCCGCGATAACAGCACTTTGACCAAGATCGGCGGGGTGGTGGTGTGCGGGTTAGTCTTGGGGGCCGACGGTGGTTTTCTGGATCTGCATCAGGAACTCGACGTTGGTCCTGGTCTGCTTGAGCCTGTCCAGCAGCAGGTCGAGGGCCTGTTGGGAGTCCAGCGCGTGCAGCACCCGGCGCAGCTTGTGCACGATGGCCAACTCGTCCGGGGCGAGCAGGATCTCCTCCTTACGGGTGCTGGACTGGTCCACGTCGACTGCCGGGAACACCCGCTTGTCGGCGATCTTGCGGTCCAGCCTCAGTTCGGCGTTGCCGGTGCCCTTGTACTCCTCGAAGATCACCGTGTCCATAGTCGAACCGGTCTCGACCAGGGCGGTGGCGATGATGGTCAGCGAGCCGCCGTTCTCGATGTTGCGAGCCGCCCCCAGGAACCGCTTCGGCGGGTAGAGCGCGGTCGAGTCGACACCGCCGGACAGGATCCGGCCGGATGCGGGCGCGGCCAGGTTGTAGGCCCGGCCGAGTCGGGTGATCGAGTCGAGCAGCACGACCACGTCGTGGCCGAGTTCGACCAGCCGCTTGGCCCGCTCGATGGACAGCTCGGCCACGGTGGTGTGGTCCTGCGGCGGCCGGTCGAACGTCGAGGCGATCACCTCGCCCTTGACCGACCGCTGCATGTCGGTGACTTCCTCGGGCCGCTCGTCGACCAGGACGACCATCAGGTGGCACTCGGGGTTGTTCGTGGTGATCGCGTTCGCGATCGCCTGGAGCACCATGGTCTTGCCGGCCTTGGGCGGGCTGACGACCAGCGCCCGCTGCCCCTTACCGATCGGCATCACCAGGTCGATGATCCGGGTGGTCAGCACGTGCGGCTCGGTCTCCAGCCGCATCCGGTCCTGCGGGTAGAGCGGGGTGAGCTTGTGGAACTCCGGCCGGGACTTGGCCTGGTCGGGCTCCGCTCCGTTCACCGAGTCCAGCCGGACCAGCGCGTTGTACTTGTCCCGCCGCTCGCCCTCTCGCGGCTGGCGGACCGCGCCGGTGAGGGCGTCGCCGCGGCGCAGGCCGTACCGGCGCACCTGGGACAGCGCGACGTACACGTCACTCGCTCCGGTCAGGTAACCGGAGGTCCGGACGAACGCGTAGTTGTCCAGCACGTCGAGAATACCGGCGACCGGCAGCAGCACGTCGTCCTCGGCGATCACCGGCTCGGGCTCGCCAGCGTAGCGCTCGCGGCCACGGCGACGGTCCCGGAACCGGCCGCGCCGACGCCGGCCACCGCCGTTGCCGTCGTAGTAGTCGTCGTCGCGGTCACCGCCCTGCTGGCCCTGCTGGCCCTGCTGGTTCTGCTGGCGGTCGCCCTGCTCGCCGCCGTCCTGGCCGCGGTCACGCTGCCGGTCGCGCTGGTTGCGCTGGTTACGCTGGCCGCCGTCGGACCGCTCCGACCGCTCGCCCCGCTCGCCACGGTCGCTGCGCTCACCACGGTCACTGCGCTCACCACGGTCACTGCGCTCACCACGGTCACTGCGCTCACCACGGTCACTGCGCTCACCACGGTCACTGCGCTCACCACGGTCGGCGCGCTGGGTCCGGCCCTCGGTCGTCGTGGACCCAGCCGACTTCGATGCCTGGGCCCGCTGGGAGTTCCGCACCTCCGGCTCATCCCCAGCGGCCGGCGTGTCAACCGTGGTCGCGGCAACAGGCTGGCTGGGCTGCTCGGGCTGGTCCGCGGTGCCGGACGTGGGCGGGCCAGCCGGGCGGCTGGCCGAACGGCGCGGTCGCTCCCGGGTCCGCTCCAGGTCCCGCTCCGGGACACCGACCCCGGGCAGTGTCTCCTGAGCGGCCTGAGCGCTCTCGGCGCTCTCATGGGCGACGAGGTCCCTGACCGCGTCGGTACCGGTCGCGGCGGAGGAGCCGTTGCCACCCTCCTGCCGTTCCCGAATGGCCGCGATCAGCTCGTTCTTGCGCATGCGGGCGGTGCCGTTGATGCCGAGGCTCGCCGCGAGGGACTGTAGCTCGGCCAGCACCATTCCGGACAGGCCGCCACGACGGCGCGGTCGAGCATCCGACGCCTCGTGGGAATCCGGCATGCCAGAACCGTCGGATTGCGCCGGGGTGTCGATGCTGGCGACCGGAACGGTGCCAGCGGTGTCCACGGCGACGTTGCCGCCGGGTCCCGCAGCGGGGGCGACGGATTCGGTGCGGTCGGTGTCCTGGCCTGAATTAGGCAGGATGTCCGTACTGTCGCTCACGTTAGTGTCCTTCCGGATGCGGCCGGCGTCGGAACGACGCAACGGCCGGTATGGAGCGACCGGCCTGATAGGCCGGGTGGTGCACCCGCCATGCGACGGGTCGCTGGATGGCCAGCCGGGGTTGCTCCCCCTTGCCGACATTCACCCGACGTGCCGTGCGGACACGTCCTGCTGCCGACCAGAGGTCCGGGGGTGCGGGGCCTCGACGATCATCGGGATCAGCGCGACTCGGGAACCCCCGCGGTGAGCACGCCCTCAGGCGGCTGATGATGGGAAGCGTAGACGCTTCGACTACGCAGAGGCAACAAGGGTACTGCTGGGCGTGTTCCCGAGATGTCCAGACCCGACCGTGACGCCCACCACTCTGGAGCCCCCACCGGCCGGTCAACCGGTTGCCGCGCGCAGCTCGGCACCCGTGTTGTCCACCGCCAACTGTAGTACGTTCCAGCCGGTCGTGGCGTATCGGGACAGGTCAGCGTCGGAATCGGCGAATGCCAGCACCGTCGGACCGGCCCCGGACATCACTGCCGGTATTCCGGCCGACCGCAACCGGTCCACCAGTCGCGCGGATTCCGGCATTCCCGCCGCCCGGTAGGTCTGGTGCAACCGGTCTTCGGTAGCGGAGAGCAACAATCCGGGTTCCCGGGTGAGCGCATGCACCAGCAGGGCGGCCCGCCCGGCGTTCCATGCCGCGTCGGCGTGTGACACGGTCACGGGCAGTGCCCCTCGGGCCGCGATGGTCGAGGAACGGGTCGGCGGCACGAACCCGATCGGCCTGAGCGTGCCGGCCGGGCGCATGGTCACCGCCCGGGCACCGCCCGGCTCCTGCCAGGCGATGGTCAGCCCGCCGAGCAGGCACGCCGCAACGTTGTCCGGGTGACCCTCCAGTTCGGCGGCGTGGGCGAGCAGGGCCGCGTCTTCCAGCGCCCGGTCGCCATCGGCCACCAGGGCCCGCGCGGCCACCATGCCGGCCACGATGGCCGCGGCCGACGAGCCCAGCCCGCGGTCGTGCGGCACCCGGTTCACGCAGGACAGTTCCAGCCCGGCGGGCTGGCCACCGAGTAGGTCGAAGGCCGCCCGAGCCGCCCGCACCACCAGGTGCCGCTCGGTACGGGGCAGCCGGTCGGCGCCCTCGCCCTCGACGTCGACCCGCAGGCCGGTGCCGGCCACCCGCGCCACCACGTCGTCGCGCAGGGACAGCGCGAGCCCCAACGAGTCGAAACCGGGGCCGAGGTTGGCGCTGGTCGCCGGTACCCGCACGTGCACGGGCCCGGATCGGAACCGGGGGGACACGCTGCTCCTCTCACCGGGTGACGCCGCGCCGTGGCCGGGTGGTGTGCGGCTCGGCCGGCGCGGGCCACGGCTCGGGCCGCGGCTGCTCCGGCCACCCGGCGGGTTCTCCGCTCGGGGCCGGCTCAGAGTCCGAGGACCTGGGCGGCCACGGACGCCTCCGGCGGCACCGTGATCGGGGTGGGGGCCGCCGAGATGGCCCAGTCCGGATCCTTCAGCCCGTTGCCGGTCACCGTACACACCACCCGCTGGCCGGGTTCGAGCCGGCCGTCCGCGGCGGTGGCCAGCAGGCCAGCCACACTGGCCGCGGACGCCGGTTCGACGAACACGCCCTCCTGTCGGGCCAGCAGCCGGTACGCCTCCAGGATCTGCCGGTCGGTCACCGCGTCCACCAGGCCGGCGGACTCCTCCCGGGCGGCCAGCGCGGACGTCCACGACGCGGGATTGCCAATCCGGATCGCCGAGGCGATGGTGACCGGCCGCTCGACCGGCTGGCCGAGCACCAGCGGCGCGGCGCCAGCCGCCTGGAATCCGAACATGCGGGGCAGCGTGGCGATCAACCCGTCCGCGGCGTACTCCCGGTAGCCCTTCCAGTAGGCGGTGATGTTGCCCGCGTTGCCGACCGGCAGGCAGTGCACCGCCGGGCCGTCGCCGAGCACGTCACACACCTCGAAGGCCGCGGTCTTCTGACCCTCGATCCGGTCCGGGTTGACCGAGTTGACCAGGGTCACCGGGTAGCGGGCGGCCAGGTCGCGGGCCATCCGCAGGCACTCGTCGAAGTTCCCGTCCACCTGCAACGGGGTGGCGCCGTGCACCAACGCCTGGGCCAGCTTGCCGAGCGCGATCTTGCCGCTGGGCACCAGGACCGCGCTGGTCAGGCCGGCCCTGGCCGCGTACGCGGCAGCCGACGCGGAGGTGTTGCCGGTGGACGCGCAGATCACCGCCCGCGCGCCCGCGGCCAGGGCGTGCGTGACCGCGACGGTCAGGCCGCGGTCCTTGAACGACCCCGTCGGGTTCGCGCCCTCGACCTTGAGGTGGACCTCGCAGCCGGTGCGCTCGGAGAGCACCTGCGCGGGTACGAGCGGCGTACCACCCTCACGGAGCGTCACGACCGGCGTGCTGTCGGACACCGGCAGCCGGTCCCGGTATTCCTCGATGATTCCGCGCCACTGGTGGGTCATTGCTGGTTACTCTCCTTCAACCCGCATGATGCTGGCGACACCCCGCACGGTGTCGAGGCTGCGCAGCGCCTCGACGGTCCCGTTCAGGGAAGCGTCGGACGCACGGT
>DASULA010000270.1:0-3000 GCA_036278435.1 Mycobacteriales bacterium
GAGGTCGGATTCCGGCACCGACACGCGCCGACCCGGCTGTCGTGTTGATCTCGCGCTATTCCCCCGAGTCACCTGACGTGGCAACGTGTGCCCCGTCGCCGTGGCTTCGGGCCCCCGCGTCGCGCACAGGGTTCGCGGCCGGACCACCGGGCCGGCACGGCGACGTTCACCGGACGACCGACCAGGAGGGGCACGTGGCGCGCACCCACTACTTCGGCGACCAGATCCACTTCCAGTGGGACGCCGGCCTGGAGCCGGCCCTGACCGTCGCCGACGGGGACACCGTGGTGTTCGAGTTACGGGACGTCACCGACGGGCAGATCTCCCCGACGTCGGTCGCCGATGTGCTCGGCACCCTGGACTGGGACCGGGTGTACGCGCTGGCCGGTCCGATCGCGGTCGAGGGGGCCGGTCCGGGCGACACGGTGGAGATCGAGGTCGTCGACCTGCACACTCGCGGCTGGGGCTGGACCGGCACGATCCCCGGCTTCGGGCTGCTGGCCGAGGAGTTCGCCGACCCGCACCTGCACATCTGGGACCTCTCCGACGGGCGGACCGCGCCGTTCGCGGACGTCGCCACCATCCCGGTGCGGCCGTTCTGCGGCACGATGGGGGTCTGCCCGGTCACCACCGAGCCGGTGGCCGTGATGCCACCGGGTCACTTCGGCGGCAACATCGACTGCCGCGACCTGGTGCGTGGATCGCGGCTGTTCCTGCCGGTGCAGGTGCCCGGCGGCAACTTCAGCGTGGGCGACCCGCACGCCGCCCAGGGCGACGGGGAGGTGTGCGTCACCGCCATCGAATGCCCGATGTGGGCGTCGCTTCGGTTCCGGCTGCATCGGGGCAGGTCGATCCCGGCCCCGCAGTTCCAGACTCCCGGGCCACTGCGGGCCGGTATCGAGGACGCCGGTTACTACGCCACCATGGGCGTGGCCGGTGACCTGATGACCGCGGCCAAGGACGCCACCCGGGCCATGGTCGATCACCTCAGCGGCACCTACCGGCTCGACCCGGTGGATGCCTACGTGCTGTCCAGTGTCGCGGTGGACCTGAAGGTGACCGAGGTCGTCGACGCCCCGAACTGGATCGTCTCGGCCTATTTGCCGCTGTCCATCTTCGACCGCTGAGAGCCGGCTTCCAAGGTTGGCGGTCTGGCGGAACGGTCCGGCCGGTGCGGTCAGCTCTCACGGGTGTCCAGCACGTCCAGGTCGACATAGCGCACGCTGCGGGCGACCTGCTCCATCCGCAGCGCGAATCCATGGGTCGCCGGCAGTTCGCTGTTGCGCACGGCCTCGGCGTAGGACCGGAACTCCACGATGGTGAAGTAGTGGTCCGGGTCGGAGTGGTCCTGGCACCACGTGTTGCGGATGACCGTCCGCTCACCCTCGGTCCGGGTCCACCACTCGACCTCCAGTGCCTGAGCCTCGGCGTACCGGCCGGCGTCGATCTCCAACTCGACGATCTGCAGGAAGGTCATGTCCGTTCCTCTCGGGTCGGTGCCCGGTCAGCGCCCGGGTCGCGTGAGCTCGTCGGGGGAGTCACCCGAAGTCACCCGGCGGCCGAGGATGATGCCGGTGGCCCTGGAGCAAAGTCACAAGCGGCTACTCAGGCTCGTCCGGCACGAAGCTGTACGGCGGTTGCGGTCCGGTGCAGCGCAGCAGCACCCGCGAACCCATCCGACGGCCCAGGGCCTCCACCGCGCCGGCGAACATCTCGGTGTCGGCGCGCTCGACCAGGAAGCCGGCGTTGAGCACGGTTCCGGTCGTCTGCGG
Source organism: Mycobacteriales bacterium (assembly GCA_036278435.1). GTDB lineage: Bacteria > Actinomycetota > Actinomycetes > Mycobacteriales > DASULA01 > DASULA01. The sequence goes on from DASULA010000270.1 coordinate 1,773, forward strand.
GCCGACCGCGGTGCGCACCGCCAGCGGCGCCAGGGTCTCCAGTATCTGGTGGGCGTCGGCGTGCTGCCGTTCTCGCAGTGCGCAGGCCACCGCCTCGCCCAACGCGAGCCGACCGTGGTAGCTGTTCACGTCGCGTTCGGCCAGCCGGCGCACGACCGGCTCGTCGCGGGCCACCTCGCGCAGCATCTGTTCTTCGTCGGGCAGCACTTCGACGGTCAACTCCACCCGCCCGGACAGATCGCGCAGCAACGCGTGATAGCGGTCCGCACAGCGCGCCAGGTTCTCCCGCAGGGTCGCCAGGTCCGGGACGACCACCCCGAAACGCATCGGCAACACGCTGCCCTGCCCGTGTAGTTCGGCCAGCACCCGCCGGTGTGCGGCCAGCACCCGCCCGGTGGCCCGCAGGTCAGGTGGTGCGTGGCCGACCACTGCGGCCAGCGACCCGACCGGGACGCGGCGCGGTACGTCGGCCAGGTCTGTCACGCCGACCAATCGGGACAACTCGCACGGGTGGTCGTCGCGCACCACCCCGTACACGTACAGGCCGGTCGGGATCATCGCTCGCCCCCTGTCGCTGTCGGCCCGGCGCCGTTCGCTTTGGTCCGGCCCTGGATGCCAGCCGGTCCGAGTCGACGCCGGTGCGCCGGAAGAGCGGGTGGTCCGTACTGAGGACGGCGACTCGGCGAAGACGAGATCGCCAGCCTCTTGACATAGCGGTACCCGGCGAGGTAGGCCGCAACCTTTGCGTTCGAGTGATTCGCGCATCGTGACGGGCCAGCACACATCACCCCGGCCATCCACTGCCATCCACCCGGCACGGATGAGGCACCCGGTGCCCGGCTCGGCAACAGTGAGGAGTGGGGTCGGCACCGGCGTCACCGGTACGGACGGTGAGCGGGCCGCCCGGCGTGGCGGCCGACCGACCGGCAACGTGCGGCCGGCGTACGCAGACAACGAACAAAGGGAGTCCAGTCCGATGGCCAAGACCCATGACGTGTTCCTGTACCTGGGCACCTACGACAACCAGCCGGACGCGGAGAGCGACCTGCGCCAGGTCAAGGATCTGCACAGCCAGGGCGTGATCGGCACCTACGACGCGGCCGTGGTGTCCAAGGACGATGGCAAGGTGCACATGCACAAGATCGAGAAACCGACCCGGCGCGGCGGCTGGACCGGACTGGCGGCCGGCGCGGTCGTGGGGATCCTGTTCCCGCCGGCGCTGGTCGGC
>DASULA010000271.1:0-11675 GCA_036278435.1 Mycobacteriales bacterium
GCCCCGGTGACCGCCGGCCGACCCGGACACGGACGTCTCCGGGGGCACGGCTCGCCGATTGGGGCTTCATCTGGAGATCGGGAACTGGTATATGAATGCCCTCAGGAGTTTCGCGGCGTCCGCACCCCTGTGCGTCTGAGCTTCTGGTCGCCCGCGCCCGGGTGCGGGGCCGCTTTCGATAACCGTGGAGGAAATCAGTGTCCACTTCGGGCCTCGGGCCCCAGAACCGGCGGATGTTCGCCTGGTTGGCCGCGCTGGGAGCGGCCGGCCTGGCCGCGGCCGTCACGCTGGCTGGACCGGTCACCGCGGCCGGCAAGAACGCTCCGGCGCAGGTGCATCAGGCCATCGGCTACACGCTGCCGGCGGGGTGGACCGACCACTCCACTTTGCAGCCGCAGTTCGTGGCGCACAAGGCGCCGATGTGCTTCTACCAGGCCGGCGACCCGTCCAAGTGCTACGTGATGATCCAGCCGACCGGCAGCGCGGCGCCGGACGTGGACCAGTTGGTGACCAGCATGGTGGGGACCTGCCTGCCCGACCGGTCCCGGCCCACCGTGGCGGTCCTGAACTCCGAGGCCGGCCAACTCGGCGGCCACCCGGCCCAGCACACCCGCTGGTCGGCGACCTGCGCGTCGGGTAAGTCGATGGGCGTGCAGGCCGACTACGTCCAGGACCTGGGCATCCTGGTCTGGTCCTACGTCGACTCAGTGTACGGCGACAGCGTCGACAACACCGGGGTGAGCCAGATCCTCGGCTCGCTCACCTTCGCCGGGCAGGTCAACGGCTGATCGCGGTGTCACCCCGGAGCCGAGCCGCCGGCTCGCGGGGTGACCCGACGGCCCCGCCGTCCGCCGCCGGCCCGGGCCCGAGACGGGCGACCGGGCCGTTCGGCTGTCGGCGAAAATCCGTCCCAGGCCGGGCCGTCGGCGGGCAGGGTGGAGCGCATGCGCCTTCTCGTTCTCGGTGGCACCCGTTTCCTCGGCCGCGCGGTGGTGGACGCCGCGCTGTCCCAGGGAGTCGAGGTGACCACGTTCACCCGCGGGGAGTCCGGCGAGCCGCCGCCGGAGGTCGAGGCCCTGCACGGCGACCGGACCGATCCAGACGGCGTGGACGTGCTGCGCGGCCGGGACTGGGATCTGGTGGTGGACACCTCCGGGTACGTGCCCGAGGTGGTCGGCCGGTCCGCCGAACTGCTGGCCGACCGGGTCGGGCACTACGTGTTCGTCTCCACGATGAACGTCTATCCGAAATGGCCGGACGAGCGGGCGCGGGACGACGCGCGGACCCACGACTGCCCGCCGGACGCGGGCCCAGACGACGGCGACTACGGCTTCCTGAAGCTCGGCTGCGAACGTGCCGTGGAGCGGTACTTCGCCGGCCGGTGCACCCAGGCTCGGGCCGGGCTGATCATCGGGCCGCACGACAACTCCGGGCGGCTGCCCTGGTGGGTGCGCCGGGTCGCCCGTGGCGGGGAGGTGCTCGCACCGGGTGACCCGGGTGACCCCATGTCTCTGGTCGACGCCCGAGACCTGGCGGTGTGGTTCCTGCACTGCGGCCGGGCCGGAGCGGCCGGCCGGTTCGTGGCCACCGCGCCGGCCGGGCAGACCTCGTTCGGCGAGGTGCTGGACCTGTGCCGACAGGCGACCGGATCGGACGCGCGGTTCACCTGGGTCACCGACGAGGCTCTGATCGCCCACGAGGTCACACCGTGGGTGGAGTTGCCGCTGTGGATGCCGGTCGCCGAACACCGGCACACCTGGGATGCGGACACCTCCGGCGCCCGGGCCGCCGGGTTGACCTGCCGGCCGGTCGCCGAGTCGCTCGCCGACGTGTGGGCCTGGGTGCGCGACTCCGAACCGCCGCCCCGGCCGTCCGAGCGGCCGGTGCCGGGCATGGCACCGGAGCGGGAACGGGAGATTTTGGCCGCATGGCACGCCCGGTGAGGCGGCGCCGCCGCCGTGGTCAGCGCGGCGCACGGCCGGTCTCCACCGCGTCGGTTGCCCTGCGGGCCGCGACCAGGACCGGGTCCCACACCGGGGCGAACGGCGGGGCGTAGGACAGGTCCAGGCCGGTGATCTCCTCCACCGTCATGGCCTGCCAGACCGCGGCGGCCAGCACGTCGATGCGCTTGGCCGCCCCCTCCCGGCCGACGATCTGGGCCCCGAGCAGCCGACCGGTGCTCTTCTCGGCGACCAGTTTGGTGGTGATCGGGGCCGCGCCCGGGTAGTACCCGGCCCGGGTGGTGGACTCGACCACGGCGGCGACGAACCGGAACCCGGCCCGCTCCGCCTCGGACTCGGTGAGTCCGGTCCGGGCGATCTCCAGGTCGCACACCCTGGTCACCGCGGTGCCGACCACGCCGGGGAACGTCGCGTAACCGCCGCCGATGTTGATGCCGGCGACCCGGCCCTGCTTGTTCGCGTGCGTACCCAACGGGACGTGCACCGGTGCCAGCGAGACCCGGTGCGTGGTCTCCACGCAGTCGCCGGCGGCCCACACCCCGGGATGGGAGGTGCTGCGCATGCTCGCGTCGGTGCGGATGCCGCCGGTCGGCCCGACTGCCACGCCGGCGGCCCGGGCGAGGTCGGAGTCCGGCCGAACTCCCAGACCCAGGATCACCACGTCGGCCAGGAGTTCGCGCCGCGTTGTCACGACCGTGCGCACCGACCCATCCGGCCCGGTGTCGATGGCCCGCACCGGCTCGTCGGTGTGCACCGCGATACCCATGCCGCGCATCGCCTCGGCGACCTTGGCACCCATGTCCGGGTCCACCCGCGACAACGGCTGGGGACCCGCCTCGACCACGGAGACCGCGAGCCCCCGGTTGAGCAGCGCCTCGGCCATCTCCAGGCCGATGTATCCGGCGCCGACCACCACCGCGCGGCGGGCACCGGCGTCCAACGCGGCCCGGACCGCCTCGCCGTCGTGCAGGGTCTGCACGCCGAACACGCCGGCGGCATCGGCTCCGGGCAGGTCCGGCCGGCGCGGCACCGCCCCGGTGGCGATGACCACCTGGTCGAAGTCGAGCACCCGCCGGGTGCCACCCGACGCCTGGACGACCACCGTCTGGCGGTCCAGGTCGAGCGCGACCGCCTCGTGCCCGACCAGCGCGTCGATGGCGTACCGCTGCCGGAACTCCTCAGGGGTGCGGACCACCAGGGCGTCCAGGTCGGACACCACCCCGCCGATCCAGTACGGGATGCCGCAGGCCGAATAGGAGGTGTGCCGGCCGCGTTCGACCGCCACGATCTCCAGGTCGTCGGAGGGTCTGCGGCGGCGTGCCTGCGACGCCGCGCTCATGCCGCCGGCGTCACCGCCGATCACCACCAGTCGTTGCCGTGCCATCCGCCCCTCCATCCGGTCGACCGCCGTCATCCTCCCGTGCCGGCACCATCGGCGCCGGAGCGCCGCCGTGCTCCGGCCCGGTGACTCCCACGTCCGGCACGGTGGATTCCCCGCCCTGCCGGGCGGAACCGCCGCTGGGTCTGGAACCGCCGTCGTGGTCAGCCGAGCTCACCGTAGGCGGGTCGGGGCCGGCCGCGCCGCTCCGGCGGCGCACCTGTGGACAAAGCTCGAGGCTGTGGACAACGGTTTGACAGGACCGCCCGGACGGCCGACGGTCGTAGGGAGGGTGGGTGGCCCCCTGGGTGGGTGGGCTGTGCGCTGGTGTGAGACGGCCGGGTCGTTCTCGGCCGATGGTGCGGGGGCGGCCGGGCGGCCCGGCGGCCAGCGGTGCCGGTGGTGATCCGCGGCCCGGATAGCCTGGCCCGGTGGGCGCGGGCGGCTTGGTGAGCCACCTCGGCGCACTGCCCGGTCCGTCCAGTCTGCACACGCTGGGTGCCGCGGCGGTCTACGCCGTGGTGTTCGGCTTCGTGTTCGCCGAGTGCGGGCTGCTGGTCGGCTTCCTGCTGCCCGGCGACACCCTGCTCATCGCCGCCGGGGCGGTCGCCGCGACGCAGCCGGACCGGATCTCGCTGGCCGCGATGGCGGCCGGCGCGTTCGCCGCCGCCGTGGCCGGCGAGGTGCTCGGATATTTGATCGGCGCCCGGGCCGGGCCGGCGGTGCTGCGTCGCCGGGGTGGCCCGCTCAGCCCGGCCACGCTCGCCCGCGCCGAGACGCTCACCGACCGGTACGGCAGTCTGGCCGTGCTGGCGGCCCGCTGGATCCCCTGGGTGCGGACCTTCGTGCCGACCCTGGCCGGGGCGATCGGGATGGCCTGGCCGCGGTTCCTGCTGGCCAACGTGGCCGGGGCGCTGTGCTGGGTGCCCACCCTGGTGCTCATCGGGTACTTCGCCGCCTCCGTGCCGGCGCTGCGCCCGGTCGCGCTGGTCGTCGCCGGGGCGGCGGTGGCCGGCGCGGCGGTCGCGGGCGCGGTGCGCTGGCGACTCGCCGCAAACCGCCGCGATCCACCCGGGAAGCGGGGCGCCGGGCACCGTCCGCCGGGCGGCGACCGGTAACCTCGCCCGGTGCACACCGTGGCGGCACCCGCGCTCCTGGACCCCAACTACCTGATCTCCACGTTCGGCCTGGCCGGGCTGCTGCTGGTCATCTTCGCCGAGTGCGGGCTGCTCATCGGCTTCTTCCTGCCCGGTGACTCGCTGCTGTTCACCGCCGGGCTGCTGGTCTCCCAGGGCACGTTCGGGCTGCCGCTGTGGACGCTGCTGGTGTTGGTACCGGTGGCGGCGGTGGCGGGCAACCTGGTCGGCTACTGGATCGGCCTGCGGGCCGGCCCGGTGATCTTCGACCGGCCCGACTCGCGGCTGTTCAGGCGTGAGTACGTGGAGCGCTCGCACGCGTTCTTCCAGCGGTATGGGCCCTTCACCGTTTTGCTGGCCCGGTTCGTGCCGATCGTCCGGACATTCGCCACGGTGATGGCCGGCGCGAGCCGGATGCGTTACTCCACCTACGCCGGATACAGCCTGGTCGGCGGGGTGCTGTGGGGTGCCGGCGTGACCACCCTGGGGTACTACCTGGGCCAGATCGCGTTCATCCGCGACAACGTCGAGGCGATCCTGGTCGCGATCGTGGTGCTGTCGGTGGTCCCGGTGGTGCTGGAACTGCTCAGGGCGCGCCGGCGGCGGGCCCGGGCGGGCGCCCGGCCGGGTGGCGGGCCGACCGTGCCGCCCGGGCGACCGGGCCCGGCCGGGCCGGGCGGACCGGCTCAGTCCAACGACAGGTGGTAACCGAAGAACGTGCAGTCGCGCTGCGTGGCGCAGTCGTCCAGCGACGCCCGCTGGGTCCACACCAGCGCCCCGAACACCACGACCACCACCAGCGCGATGGCCTTGGTGACCACGGCCCGGACCAGGATGCCGATGAGAACGGCCAGCACCAACAGGGCCACGATCACGCCGATCGCGATCGCCTTCATCTGGCCCACATCCACGGCGAGTGATGTCATGACGGGCAGCGTAGACGGTGCCGGCCAACCGGTCCGGCGTTCCGCGGTGACGGTCTGTGTAACGGAATGATGACTCCGGGTAATTGACTATCCGATGGTGGCGCGCCCCTGCCGGGGTGAGGACGCCTCGGCGTGGTGCCGGGGCGGGATGCGGCCAGCCACCCGGGCCAACCGGCCGCCCTCGACCGCCCGGCGCATCGCCCCGGCCATCAGCACCGGGGACTGCGCCCGGTTCACCGACGAGGCCACCAGCACCGCGTCGCAGCCCAGTTCCATGGCCAGCGCCGCGTCCGAGGCGGTGCCGATGCCGGCGTCGAGCACCACCGGCACCCCGGCCCGCTCCACGATCAGGGTGATGTTGTGCGGGTTGCGTATGCCCAGCCCGGACCCGATCGGCGAACCCAGCGGCATCACCGCGGCACACCCCACCTGCTCCAGCCGGCGGGCCAGCACCGGGTCGTCGTTGGTGTAGGGCAGCACCACGAACCCGTCGGCGACCAGCCGCTCGGCCGCGTCCAGCAGCTCCACCGGATCGGGCAGCAGGGTGCGCTCGTCGGCGATGATTTCCAGCTTGACCCAGTCGGTGTCCAGCGCCTCGCGGGCCAGCCGGGCAGTGAGCAGCGCCTCGCCGGCGGTGAAGCAGCCCGCGGTGTTGGGCAGCACCCGGATGCCGTTGCGGCGCAGCACGTCCAACACCGACCCGGACGCCGAGGTGTCCACCCGGCGCATCGCCACCGTGGTCAGCCCGGTGCCCGAGGCGAGCAGGGCACGCTCCAGCAGGGCCATGCTGGCCGCGCCCCCGGTACCCATGATCAGCCGGGACGAGAACTCCGCCCCGGCGATCCGCAGCGGATCGGCGGCCCCGTCGCCCACCGTGTCACCAACAGTCTCACCAGCCACGTCACCCTCCCTGGACCGCGGTGAGTACCTCCACCCGGTCCCCGTCGCCCAGGGTGGTTCCAGACCACGCGTCGCGCGGCACCACCGTGTCGTTCACCGCCACCGCCACCCCGGCGCGGAGCCGGTCCCCGGCCAGTTCGGCGACCAACCCGGCCAGGGTGGTGCCGTCTGCCAGGCCGCGGACCTGCCCGTTCACGACGACCATCACGCGGGCACCTCCCGCCCGGCGGGCGCGCCGCCGAACCTGTCCAGGGTGAACGGCGCGGCCAGTTCGGGCAGCCGGCCGGTCACCAGCAGCTCGGTGATCACCTCGGCGGTGACCGAGGTGAGCAGGATGCCGTTGCGGTGGTGACCGGTGGCCAGGACCAGCCCGTCCAGCGCGCCCGGGCCGAGCACCGGGGCGTTGTCCGGCGAGCCCGGTCGCAGCCCGGCGATGGTCTCCACCAGGGGCAGTTCACCGAGCCCGGGGACCAGGTCGTGCGCGTCGCGCAGCAGCTCGTAGACCGCCCCGGCGGTGACCTGGGTGTCGAACCCCCGCTCCTCGCTGGTCGCCCCGACCACCAGTTCGCCGTCCTCGCGGGGCACCAGGTAGACGTGACTGCCACCGGTGTTGCCGCGCACCGTGCGGGACAGGAACGGCGCGAACCTGGGCGGTACCCGCAGCCGCAGGATCTGCCCCTTCACCGGCCGGACCGGGGGCAGCGCGCCGGCCGGCAGCCCGTCCACCTGCCCGGACCAGCAGCCGGCGGCGAGCACCACGGTGCCGGCCGGCAGCGCGGTGCCGTCGGGCAGCCGCACCCCGGTCACCCGGTCGCCGCGCACGGTCACCGAGGCCCGGCCGCGGTGCAGCACCACGCCGGCCCGGTCGGCGGCGACCAGCAGCGCCGCTGCCAGCCGGCGGCCGTCCACCTGGTGGTCGCCGTCGACCAGCAGGCCGCCGGTGACCGACGGCGCCAGCAGCGGTTCCAGGGCCCGGCACTCGCGCCCGGTCAGCCACTGGGCGGCCAGGCCGAGGGACCGCTGGAACTCGTGCAGCGCGGCCAGTTCGGCCCGGTCGTCGGCGTCGGCGGCGACCGCGAGCGTGCCGGACTGGCGGTAGCCGCAGGACAGCCCGGCGGCGTCCTCCACCTCGGCCACGAACGACGGGTACCGCGACGCCGCGACCAGGTTCAACGCGAGCAGGTCCTGCTCGCCGTAGCCGAGTTCGGTCACCGGGGCGAGCATCCCGGCGGCCACGTGCGAGGCGCCCAGGCCGGGGGCGGGATCGACGGCGGTGACCCGCAGGCCGTGGCATGCCGCGCGCCAGGCCACAGCCAGTCCGATCACCCCCGCACCGACGACCACCACGTCGGCAGCATGGTGCCCGTCCATCTGCGGGTGGGCCTCCCTTCGCCGGCATGACCCGGATCAGGTTCGACGGTCGGACGCTCCGGACCGGCCTTCCGCCGGCCACCAGCCTCCCTCTCAGCCCGGTCCCGCCGGGCTCCCGTGCTTCCCGGTTCAGGGTAGTCCGCACGAGGTGTCCCGGCGCGCGGTGTGATCCGAACCTCCGCCGACGCCTACCCGGCCGGGTCGGCGTGTTCGCGGATCCAGGCGTGCATGGCGATGCCCGAGGCCACCCCGGCGTTGATCGACCGGGTGGAGCCGTACTGCGCGATGGAGCAGACCGCGCTGGCCGCGTCCCGGGCCGGCCCGGACAGGCCCGGACCCTCCTGTCCGAACAGCAGCAGGCAGCGGCGGGGCAGCCGCACCGACTCCAGCGGCTTGGCGCCGGGCAGGTTGTCCACGCCGACGACGGGCAGGTCCTCGGCCCGGCACCAGTCGAGCAGGTCGGCGATGGTCGGGTGGTGGCGCAGGTGCTGGTAACGGTCGGTGACCATGGCGCCGCGCCGGTTCCACCGCCGGTTGCCCACGATGTGCACCTGGCTGGCCAGGAACGCGTTCGCGTTGCGCACCACCGTGCCGATGTTCAGGTCGTGCCGCCAGTTCTCCACGGCCACGTGGAACGGGTGCCGCCGGCTGTCCAGGTCGGCCACGACGGCCTCGTGCCGCCAGTACCGGTACCGGTCCACCACGTTGCGCCGGTCACCGTGGGCCAGCAGGTCCGGGTCCAGCCGGGGATCGGTCGGCCACGGTCGGGGGTGCGGGCCGACTCCGACCGACCGCGGGTCGGTGTACAGCTCGGCGTCCTGACTCCCGGTCGCGGCGTCGTTCTGGGTCACCCGCCCATGATGCCGCCCGCCGGCCGGCTCCGTCGGCCGTCCCGGTGGCTCGGCCGTCCCGGTGGCTCGGCCGGCCGGCGCCGCATCGGCCCGCGCCATCCGTTCGATCTCCTCCGGCGTCTTTGCGTACCGCCGTCGCGATGAACCCTTCCCTCGCGTCCCGGTAACCCCGGGCACTGCCGTGGCCCGACTATCGCACCGGTCAGGCTGGTTGGGCGCGCAGGAATCGGCCGAAGTGCGGCACGGTGAACGCGACCGCGCCGCGCTCGGCGCTGAACACCAGCCCCTTCTTGATCAGCCCGTCCCGGGCCGGTGACAGGCTGGAGGGCTTGCGGCCCAGCTCGGCCGCCACGTCGGCGGTGGCCACCGGGCCGTCGCCCAGCGAGGCCATCGCGCGCATGTAGTCCCGTTCGGCCGGGGTGGCCCGCTCGTACCGGCTGCCGAAGAACCCGACGGCCAGTTCGGCCTCGGCCTCCGGTGCGGCCACCGCCACGTCGGCGGCGGTGATCGGGCTGGCCGGGGCGTGGTCCCAGGTGACCTTGCCGTATGCCTGGACGAAGTAGGGGTACCCGTCGGCCGCGGCGTACAGCGCGTCCAGGGCGTCGGGGGCGAAGCCCACCCCCTCGCGTCCGGCCGGCGCGGCCAGGGCCAGGTCCGCGGCGTCCCGGTCCAACCGGTCGATCCTTACGTACCGGAACAGCCGCTCGGAGTAGCTCTTGCTGGACGACAGCACGGCCGGCAGGTGTGGCAGCCCGGCCCCGACCACGATCAGCGGCGCGCCGAGCTGGGCCAGTTCGTGACAGGCGGTGCACAGCGCGGCCACCCCGGTCGGCGGGATGTCCTGCATCTCGTCGACGAACAGCGCCACCCCGACCGACAGGTCGGTGGCCAGCGACGCGGCGTCCACGAACAGTTCGGTCAGGTCGATCTCCAGGTCGCCGGAGTCGGCCCGGCCACGCACGGCCGGCACGTCGATGCCCGGTTGCCAGCGCAGCGCGGCGTTCTTCGGGGCGGCCGGGTCCCGCATGGCGAACGCCTTGAGCACTCCAAGGAACCTCTCCACCCGCTCGGGCGCGCGGTGCCGGGGGGCGATCTCCCGGATGGCCATGTGCAGGGCGCCGGCCACGGCGCGGCGGAGGGTCTGGTCCGGGCGGGCCTCGATCTTGCCGGTGCCCCAGGCCCGTTCGATGGCCCGGGACCGCATCGCGTTGAGCAGCACGGTCTTGCCCACCCCGCGCAGCCCGGTGAGGATCATGCTGCGTTCCGGTCGTCCGGCGGCCACCCGTTCACACACCACGTCGAACTGGCGCAGCTCCCGGTCGCGGCCGGCCAGCTCGGGCGGGCGCTGGCCCGCGCCCGGCGCGTACGGGTTGCGCACAGGGTCCATGCACAGCACTTTATTCCGCTCTATTGCCAAGACGCTAGACAGCCGTAGAACTCCCTCGACGCCAGCACAGTCGAACGGATGTTCTAACCCTAGCGCCTTCCGGCCAGACTTCACCACCCACTCGGGCCAACCGGCCCGCGCGCCGGCTGAATGTGACTCAGATCACAGCGGGAACATCACGACCGCGGACTCACGTTTCCAAGTCAGGCAAGCTGAGTCGCCTAGACTCAAGACTGTTGCCCGCCGTCTTCGCGACCGGCCCCGGGCAGCGGAGCACTCCTCGTAGTCGGAATCGAGAAACTGAGAGGTCCTTTCATGGCACGTGCGGTCGGTATCGACCTCGGTACCACGAACTCCGTCGTCTCCGTGCTGGAAGCCGGCGAACCGACGGTCATCGCCAACGCCGAGGGTTCACGCACGACGCCGTCGATCGTCGCCTTCGCCAAGAACGGCGAGGTGCTTGTCGGTGAGGTCGCCAAGCGCCAGGCCGTCACGAACGTCGAACGCACCATCCGCTCGGTCAAGCGGCACATGGGCAGCGACTGGAAGCAGGAGATCGACGGCAAGTTCTACAACCCCCAGGAGATCAGCGCCCGGGTGTTGCAGAAGCTCAAGCGAGATGCCGAGTCCTACCTGGGCGAGGACGTCACCGACGCGGTGGTCACCGTGCCGGCGTACTTCAACGACTCGCAGCGGCAGGCCACCAAGGAGGCCGGCCAGATCGCCGGCCTGAACGTGCTGCGGATCATCAACGAGCCCACCGCAGCCGCGCTGGCCTACGGCCTGGACAAGGAGAACGACCAGATCATCCTGGTCTTCGACCTGGGCGGCGGTACCTTCGACGTCTCGCTGCTGGAGATCGGCGAGGGCGTGATCGAGGTCAAGGCCACCAGCGGCGACAACCACCTCGGCGGCGACGACTGGGACGAGCGCCTGGTCGAGCACCTGGTGGCCCGGTTCAAGGGCGCCCACGGGGTGGACCTGTCCAAGGACAAGATGGCCCTGCAACGCCTGCGCGAGGCGGCCGAGAAGGCCAAGATCGAGCTGTCCAGCTCCACCGAGACCACCATGAACCTGCCCTACATCACCGCCTCGTCGGAGGGTCCGCTGCACCTGGAGGAGCGGGTCACCCGGGCGGAGTTCCAGCGGATGACCACCGACCTGCTGGACCGCTGCAAGGGCCCGTTCCACCAGGTCATCAAGGACGCCAACATCAAGGTGGCCGACATCAAGCACGTCGTGCTGGTGGGTGGCTCGACCCGGATGCCGGCCGTGGTGGAGATCGTCCGCGAACTGACCGGCGGCAAGGACCCGAACAAGGGCGTCAACCCCGACGAGGTCGTCGCGGTCGGCGCCGCCCTGCAGGCCGGCGTGCTCAAGGGTGAGGTCAAGGACGTCCTGCTGCTCGACGTCACCCCGCTGTCGCTGGGCATCGAGACCAAGGGCGGCATCATGACCCGGCTGATCGAGCGCAACACCACGATCCCGACCAAGCGCTCGGAGATCTTCACCACGGCCGAGGACAACCAGCCGTCGGTGCAGATCCAGGTCTACCAGGGCGAGCGCGAGATGGCCTCGTACAACAAGAAGCTGGGCATGTTCGAGCTGACCGGCATCCCGCCGGCACCGCGCAACGTCCCGCAGGTCGAGGTCACCTTCGACATCGACGCCAACGGCATCGTCAACGTCTCGGCCAAGGACCTGGGTACCGGCAAGCAGCAGTCGATGACCATCACCGGCGGCTCTGCCCTGCCCAAGGAGGACA
>DASULA010000272.1:0-3153 GCA_036278435.1 Mycobacteriales bacterium
AAGGCCCGCAGCTTCGAGACCCGCGAGGGCGAGAAGCGCACCGTGTTCGAGATCGACGTCGACGAGGTCGGCCCGAGCCTGAAGTACGCCACCGCGAAGGTCACCAAGACCTCCCGCTCCGGCGGTCAGGGCGGTGGCTACGGCGGCGGTGGTCAGGGCGGCTATGGCGGTGGCGGCCAGGGCGGCGGCAACAGCTGGGGAGGCGACGACCCGTGGGCCACCGGAGGTCCGACCACCGGCAGCCAGGGCGGCAGCCAGGGTGGCGGCCAGCCGGCCGGCCAGGCCAACGACCCGTGGGCGGGCGGCTCGAACGACGAGCCCCCGTTCTGACAAGCAAACGACCATTCCGGCGCACGTCGCCGGGCTTTTGAGGAGAAAGCACCACAATGGCAAAGCCAGTACTCCGCAAGCCGAAGAAGAAGGTTTGCCAGTTCTGCAAGGAGAAGGTGTCCTACATCGACTACAAGGACACCACGCTGCTTCGCAAGTTCATCTCCGACCGCGGCAAGATCCGCGCCCGTCGGGTGACCGGCAACTGCGTGCAGCACCAGCGCGACGTCGCGATCGCGGTCAAGAATGCCCGCGAGGTCGCCCTGCTCCCCTACACGTCCACGGCCCGCTGAGAGGAGAGGCGAGATGAAGCTCATCTTGACCCAGGAGGTCAGCGGCCTGGGCGCCCCGGGTGACGTGGTCGAGGTCCGTGACGGCTACGGCCGCAACTACCTCGTCCCGCGGGGCTTCGCGATCCAGTGGACGCGCGGTGGCCAGAAGACCATCGAGTCCATCAAGGCGGCACGCAGCAGCCGTGAGGTCCGCGACCTCGACCACGCGCAGCAGATCAAGGCGCAGCTCGAGGGCTCGACCTTCAACCTGTCGGCCCGTGCCGGCGAGGGCGGCCGGCTGTTCGGTGCGGTCACGGTCAACGACATCGCCGAGGCGATCGCTGCGGGCATCGGCTCCACGGCGGTGGACAAGCGCAAGATCATCGTCGGCAACCCGATCAAGTCCCTGGGCGCGCACCAGGTGAAGGTCAAGGTGCACGACGACGTGGACGCGACGGTCAACCTGAACGTCGTCTCCGCCTGACGCACCGCCTGAGGCTGACCCCTGTGACGTCCGGGTCGCCGGCGCCCCTACTGCTGGGCGCCGCGGCCCGGGCTTCCTGTCACCATCCACCGGTCCCCGTGTGAGCGGTGCAGGAGTACGACGGCGCGGCTGCCCATCAGCCCGACGCCGAAGGCGACCCACAACCACACCAGACCGGTGCCCGTGCCCGCGGCAACCCAGACGGCCAGCGCTGCCAGCGGCACGAACGCGACCAGGGTGACCACCCCGCCCCAGGCCAGGTAGCGGCCGTCCCCCGCGCCGATCAGCACCCCGTCCAGCACGAACACCACCCCCGCCACCGGTTGGAAGCAGGCGGCCACCAACAGCACCGGGGTGAGCAACCCCCGCACCGCGGGGTCGGTGGTGAACAGGTCCCCGAGGACCGGGGAGATGGCCGCCAGCCCGATGCCGGTCACCACTCCGCTCGCCAGACCCCAGCGGGTCATCCGGTCGGTCACCGTCCGGGTCACCGATACGTCACCCGCGCCGAGGTACCGGCCGGTGATCGCCTGCGCGGCAATCGCGATCGCGTCCAGGGCGAACGCCAGGAAGGTCCAGATCGTGGAGGCGAGCTGGTGGGTCGCCACCGAGGTGGCCCCGAGCCGCGCCGCGCCGTACGTCATCACCAGCAGCGAGGCCCGCAAGGTGAGGGTACGGATCACCAGCGCGACCCCGGCGTGCGCGGCACGGCCGATGCCCGGCAGGTCCGGGCGCAGCGAGGCGCCGTGGCTGCGGGCGTTGCGGACCACCACCCCGATCAGCACAGCGGCGGACAGCAGCTGGGCCAGGTCGGTGCCGATCGCGGAGCCGGCGATGCCGAGGCCCACCGGGTAGACCAGGACGTAGTTGAGCGCGATGTTGAGCAGGTTGCCGCCGACCGCGATGACCAGCGGGGTGCGGGTGTCCTGCAGGCCGCGCAGGATGCCGGTGCCGGCCAGCATCACCAGCAGCGGGGTGACGCCCAGGAAGCCCCAGTGCAGGTACGTGACGGCCTGCGTCCTGACCTCCCGGCCGGGCCCGAACAGGTCGACCAGCGGACCGGTCAGCGCCAGCCCGACCAGCGTGGTCACCACCCCGATCAGCACCGCCAGCCAGACCCCGTCGATGCCCTGGTTCAGCGCACCGCGCAGGTCGCCGGCGCCGATCTGCCGGGCAACCGACGCGGTGGTGCCGTAGGCCAGGAAGATGCACAGACCGACCGCGGTCTGCACGATCGCCCCGGCGATGCCCAGCCCGGCCAGCGGTGGGGTGCCGAGATGGCCGATGATGGCCGCGTCGGCGAGCAGGAACAACGGCTCGGCGACTAGGGCCAGGAAGGCCGGCACCGCCAGCCGCAGGATCTCCCGGTCCTGGGCGTGCGGGTCCGCGGTCGTGGCTATGGACTGCCCAGTGGACTGCCCTGGTTGCCCGGGTCGCGCTGCGGCCATGGCGCTGATCCTACGGGCGTAAGAGGTAGCCCCGCAGGGTGCACATGACAGGACTATGTCGGAGATGACTGTGAGTAACTATGGTCAAGTTGTGGGTAACCACTTGCCCGCCCAGCCGGGCCATCGTGGCCGTGCGCCCCGGAGGGGTCCGGCTCAGAACGGGGCAAATTGCCCCGGAACTTTCTTCGGTCCACACACCGTGGACATCGTTTCTGCAGGTCAAAGGCCCTTTGTCCGGTATAGCGTCGGGTTCTTCCACAGTTGTGTAAACAGGCTGTGCACATCGTCCTAGGCGTGTTCCACACGGATCCGTCGGTTATCCCCAGGGCCCTGTGGATGGCGGGCTTTGTGTGAGTTCCCTGAGAACGTAGCGTCAGCGCTCGTGGCGGAGTGACCCCGCATTCGGCGACCATGCGGCGCGGGTTCGGTTTGCCCGGGTCTGGGGGTGGCGGTCCGTACCGTCGTCGTCACCCGATGAAGCCAGCACCAGGGAAGGACGGGGGCATGTGAGCATCGCGGAGCTGCCGAACGGTTCTAGCGCCAGACCCGACGCCGGTGCGCCGTGGTCCCACGACTACGACGAGGTCTACCCCGGTCGGGCCGGGGACCGTACCCCGCC
>DASULA010000273.1:0-3086 GCA_036278435.1 Mycobacteriales bacterium
ACGCAGTTGACCGGCCACCGGCGGCACCGCCCGCCAGAACCCCACCGCGCGCAGCGGGGCCAGCCGGGCCCGGGTCAGCGCGGCCACCGGCCCGTCCCAGCGCCCGGCCGTGGTAGGAGCCGGCTCGCTGGTCCGGCCGGGTTGGTGGGGTTGGCCGAACGGGTGCCGGCCCGACCATCGCCCCCGAGACGACAGCGGTCGCATCAGGATCCGACAGGTCTCCTCGGCCAGCCGAGCCCAGCCGCGCGACACGGCCGAGCGCTCGAACCAGTCCGCGTCACCGGCGCGGGCCCAGGCCGCGACCAGTGCCCACCGGGTCGGGTCGGCTCCGCGCGGGGTGAGGGTGTCGCCGTCGGCGGTGCCCAGCAGTTTGGCGAACCCGATCCCGGGGACTCGGCGCACCCGCCGGCGGTCGGATGCCATCCGGACGACCGCGGCCAGCACTCGCCTACGGGGCACCCGCCACACGTGCAACGTCACCACCTCGGGTGCTGGACCACTCACCCGGCGAGCGTATCCGGCCGGCCGGCGATGTTCGGCTCCTGGTCGGATGCCGGTTCCGGGGAGGGTGAGGAGACGGTGTCGGTGGGCAGGTCGCGCATGGTCCGCAGCGGCGAACCGATCAGCCACCCGGTGGCGGCCAGGACGCCCGCCCCGCCGATCCACATCGTGGGTCGCAGCCCGACCACCGTGCCCAGCACACCGCCGATGACGCTGCCCAGCGGGACGGCGCCGGAGAACAGGAAGCGCATCGTGGCGTTGGCCCGGCCCAGCAGGTGGGGTGGGCAGGCGGCCTGCCGGAAGGTCACGCCGATGATGCTGGTCACCACGATGCAGAAGCTGGTCAGCAGTCCGCCGGCCAGGTAGAACCCGAGACGCCAGCCGCCGTCGGTGAGGGGGAACAGCAGGAACCCGACGCCGTTGACACCGGACAGCAGCCACAGCGCCCTGGCCTGGCCGAGTACCGCGGCTACCCGGCGAGCGACCAGTGCGGCCACGACCGCGCCGAGCAGTCCGAACGTGCCGAGCAGTCCGATCACGCCGGGGGACAGGTGTACCTCGCGGACCAGGAAGACGACCGAGATCCCGTCCTGTGCGGACTGGAAGAACAGCACGATCGCCCCGTTCGCCGCGATCGGGCGCAGGATCGGGTGCCCGAGCACGAACCGCAGGCCCTCAGCGATCTCCCTGCGCAGGTGCGGTCGCCCGGCGCGTTCCGGGCGCGGTTCGACCGCGCGGATGGACCGCAGCCAACCGGCGGACACCAGGAAGCTGACCGCGTCGGCCAGCAGCGCGGACGGCGCGGTCAACGACTGCACCAGCAGTCCGGCCAGACCCGGCCCCGCCACCGCGGCCACCGACAGGTTGCCGGCCAGCGTCGCGTTGGCATCGACCAGGCGGTCGCGGGTGACCAGCGTGGGCAGGAAGGACTGGTGGGACACGTCGAAGAACACGGTGAGCGCGCCGGTGCACAGGACCACCGCGTAGAGCTGGCCCAGGGTGAGCAGGCCCAGCGCGGCGGCCAGCGGCACCGAACCCAGCAGCGCCGCGCGACCCAGGTCGGCCGCGACCAGGACCGGCCGGCGCCGCATCCGGTCGCACCACGCGCCCGCCGGCAGGCCGAGGAGCAGGAACGCGACGGTCTGGGCGGTGCGCAGCAGCGACACCTGCAACGTGCTGGCGTGCAGTGTGGAGATCGCCAGCAGCGGCACGGCCAGCAGGCTGATCCTGGTGCCAAGCTGGCTGACCGCGTCGGCGGCCCACAGATGCCGGAAGTCGTGCTGCCGTAGTAATCGGCGAGGGTCGGCCCGAGATCCCACCTCCGTGAGTCTGTATTAATGGTTCTCTCAAGCGCAAGAGAGTTGAGCCAGTAACGCTCAGCCTTCCGCCTTCACTGTCGAAGGTATGCCCGTGGTGATCCGGACGAGCTCGTCGAAGCTGGCCGGAAACACCGTGTTCGGATGCCCCCCGGCGGCCCACACCTCCCGGTATCCGGCGAGCGCGGTGTCCACCACGGCGTGTAGCGGTCCGGGATGGCCGACCGGCGCCACCCCGCCGATCGGCTGGCCGGTGGCGGCCTGGACGAACCCCGGGCTGGCCCGGCGCAGCTCGCCGACGCCGAGCAACCGGGCCACCCGCCCGGTGTCCACCCGGTGCGCCCCGCTGGTCAGTACCAGGCAACCGAGCCGGCACCTATCAGAGCAGCGGGAGTTGGGTGGGTGTGCTCCGGTCGGCCGGTGCGGGCTCCGGGACCGGATCGGGCCGCACCATCCGGTGTTCGCCTGGCTCGGCCGGGCCGATGCCGTACCGCTCGGCCAGCGCCCGCACCTGGCTGGTGACCGAGCGCTGGTACTCCCGGTCGGCGTAGGCGCCGGCCCGGTACAGCCGGCGGTAGCCGGGGAGCAGGTCCGGCCGGGTCGCCGACAGCCAGCCCAGGTACCACTCCCGCGCCCCGGGCCGCAGGTGCAGCACGATCGGTGTGACCGACACCGCGCCGGCCGCGGCGATCGCCCGCACCGTCCGGTCGAGCTGCGCTGGCGAATCGGTCAGGAAGGGCAGGACCGGCGCCATCAGCACGCCGCAGCGGACCCCGGCGGCATTGAGCTGCCGGCACACGTCCAGCCGCCGGGCCGGTCGGGGTGTGCCTGGTTCCACCGCCCGCCACAGCTCCCGGTCGACGAACCCGACCGACACCGCGGTGGACACGTCGGTGACCTCGGCCGCCTGGGTAAGCAGCGGAAGGTCGCGCAGGATCAGGGCACCCTTGGTCAGGATGGAGAACGGGTTGGCCGCGTCGCGCAGCGCGGCCAGCACGCCGGGCATCAGCCGGTACCGCCCCTCGGCCCGCTGGTAGCAGTCCACGTTCGTGCCCATCGCCACGTGCTCGCCGTGCCAGGAGGGCGCGGCCAGCTCCCGGCGGACCAACTGCGGGGTGTTGACCTTGACCACGATCTGGGTGTCGAAGTCCCGGCCGGCGTCGAAGTCCAGGTAGGTGTGGGTGTTGCGGGCGAAGCAGTACCGGCAGGCGTGCGTGCACCCCCGGTAGGGGTTGACCGTCCACCGGAACGGCATCCGGGACGCGGCCG
>DASULA010000274.1:0-7301 GCA_036278435.1 Mycobacteriales bacterium
GGCCGGCGCCGCCGGCCGAGCGGGCCAGGATCACGTGCAGGCCGATGTCGCGGGCCTGCGGCAGGAGTTCGGCCAGCGGTGCCAGCGGGTTGGACGACGGGGTGGCGACCAAGTCGTAGTCGTCCACGATCAGGTACAGGTCCGACCCGGACCACCAACTGCGGCTGCGCAACTGGTCGGCGGTGACATCGGCGGGGGGAAGCCGCTTGTTCATGGCCGCGGCCACGCTCTTGACCAGGTCCTGGGCGGCGGTGCTGGCCGCGGCGTAGCCGATCCGGTGTTCGGTGTCGGCCGCGTCCAGCAGCGAACGCCGGTAGTCGATCATCATGATCCGGGCCTGCTGCGGGGTGTACCGAGTGGTGATGCCCTGGGCGATCACCCGCAGCAGGTTCGACTTGCCGCACTCGGTGTCGCCGATCACCAGGAAGTGCGGCTCGGCGGCGAAGTCCAGGTAGACCGCGGCCAGTTCCTCCTCGTCGATCCCGATCGGCACGCCCGGCCGGGTGTCGGCGCCGGGAGCGGGCAGGTCGGCGAAGGGCAGGACGAACGGCAGCAGCCGCACCCGCGGGGCCGGCGCACCGGGCCAGGCACCGGCGACCGCGTCGACCGCCTGGCGGGTGCCCTCGGCCAGGTCCTCGGTGCCGGTACCCCCGTCGATGCGGGGCAGCGCGGACAGGAAGTGCAGCCCGTCGCGGGTCAGCCCCCGGCCCGGTGAGCCCTCCGGCACGTTGCCGGCCAGCTTGCGGTTGATCTCCGACTCGTACGGGTCACCCAGCCGCAGTTCCAGGCGGGTGCCCAGCAGGTCGCGGATACCCGGGCGGAACTCCGACCACTTGTTCGTCGCGATCACCACGTGCACCCCGAACCCCAGGCCCCGCCCGGCCAGGTTGGTGATCGTGGCCTCCAGCGCCTCGTGGTCCTGGCGCACGGTCAACCAGCCGTCCACCAGCAGGAACACGTCCCCGTAGGAGTCCCCGGCCAGGGTGCCGTCCCGGCGCAGCCGCCGGTAGGTGGCGATCGAGTCGATGCCCCGCTCGGCGAACTCCTTCTCCCTCGCCTCCAGCAACCCGGTCACCTCGGCCACCGTGCGGCGCACCTGGTCGGCGTCCAACCGGCCGGCAACCCCACCCACGTGCGGCAACCCCGACAGCGAACCCAACCCGCCGCCGCCAAAGTCCAGGCAGTAGAACTGCACCTCCTCGGGGGTGTGGGTCAACGCGAAACTGGTGATCAACGTCCGCAGCATCGTGCTCTTGCCGCTCTGCGGACCCCCCACCACGCCCACGTGGCCGGCCGCGCCGGACAGGTCCACCCAGAGCGGATCCCGGCGCTGCTCGAACGGCTTGTCCACGATCCCCACCGGCGCGGACAGGTGGCCCCGCCCGTCCCAGCCCGGCGTGGTCAACCCGAACCGCTCGGTCACCTCCAACGGAGGCAGCAGGTGGTCCAGGGCGGGCGGATCGCCCAGCGGGGCCAGCCACACCTGGTGCGCGGGCAGCCCGTGACCGGCCAGCCGTCCCACCACGATGTCCAGCAGGCTCCGCTCCTCGCCCTGCGGCTCGGGGGCGGCCTGGGTGGGCAGGGCGACGATCCTCGGCTCGATGTAGTCCACGCCGTAGTGCACCACCTGCTGCTGCACCACCGACTGCTGCCGGGGCCGTTCCCGCGCCTCGAACGGGCCGGAGACGTAGGCGGCCTTGAACCGCACCAGGTTGGTGGTGTCGAACTTCAGGTACCCGTTGCCCGGCTGCGGCGGCAGTTCGTAGGCGTCCGGAACCCCCAGCACCACCCGGCTCTCGGCCGCGGAGAAGGTGCGCAGCCCGATCCGGTAGGACAGGTGCGTGTCCAGGCCCCGCAGCTTGCCCTCCTCCAACCGCTGCGAGGCCAGCAGCAGGTGCACCCCAAGGCTCCGACCCAACCGTCCGATCATCACGAACTGCTCGATGAAGTCCGGCTTGGCCGACAGCAACTCGCTGAACTCGTCCACCACCACGAACAGACTGGGCAGCGGTTTGAGCGCGCTGCCCTGCTCCCTGGCCCGCTCGTAGTCCCGCAGCGACGCGTAGTTCCCGGCCGCCCGCAGTAACTCCTGGCGGCGCACCATCTCCCCGTGGATGGCGTCCTGCATCCGGTCCACCAGCGGCAGTTCATCCTCCAGGTTCGTGATCACCGCCGAGACGTGCGGCAGGCTGTCCAACCCCAGGAACGTCGCGCCGCCCTTGAAGTCCACCAGCACGAAGTTCAGCGTCTCCGACGAGTGGGTCATCGCCAGGCCCAGCACCAGCGTGCGCAACAACTCGCTCTTGCCCGAACCGGTCGCCCCGATCACCAGCCCGTGCGGACCCATCCCGTCCTGCGCGGACTCCTTGATGTCCAGCTCCACCTGGGTGCCGTCCTGGCCGATGCCGATCGGCACCCGCAGCCGGTTGCGGGCCGCCCGCGGTCTCCACGCCACCGCCGGATCCAGGCCGAACGGGTCGTTCACGCCCAGCAGCGAGGTGAGGGTCAGGTCCACCGACAGCGAGTCCGGCGCCTCCCCGCCAGCGGTGCTGGACCGGTACGGGGCGAGTTGCCGGGCCAGGCCCTCGGCCTCGGGCCCGCCCATCCGGTCCGGGCGACCGAGTTGGGTGATCACGTCCTTGCTGGCCCGGTCCTTACTGATCATGCCCACCTGGTCGGGGCCCACGTGCAGCCGCAGCGTTCCGGCGTCGATGACCTGGTTCACCGAGTCGGACAGGTCCAGCACGGTCACCCCCTGGATGCCCCCGGCGGCGAGTTGGGAGTCCAGCGACACCCGCCCGCCGTCCACCACGATCACGTGGTGCGGCTCGTCGGTCGGGCCCTTCGGGGTGAACCTGGGCCGGTCCTTCAGGTCGGCGCCGAGCAGGTTCTCCAGCGCCACCAGGTTCCCCGACACCAGGCGCACCTGGCCGGCGGCGTCGTACTCGGTCGGGTGCAGCGCGTGCGGCAACCACTTCACCCAGGCCCACTCGGCCAGCCGGTCCGGCCCGGCGCAGACCACGATGCGCAAATCGTCGGGCGAGTGCAGCGCGGCCAGTTGGGCGAGCATCGCCCTGGCCAGGTCCCGCACGGCCACCGGTTCGCCGGTGAACAGCACCCGGGCGAACGCCCGTAACGAGATCGCCACCGGCAGGTCGGGCACGGTCGAGTGGGTGCGCACGAACCGGCGCAGCGCGCCGGAGGTCATCGGTTCGAGATCCTCCACCGGCTTGGTCTCCGGGGGGATCAGCCGGACGGCCAACCGCTGCGCTCCGGTGGCGATCCGCACGTGGCCGAAGTCGGCGTCGGTGCCCCGCCGCTCCCACAGCCGGGAACTCATCACCACCGACCACAGCGAACCCGGCTCGGGGTTGCGCCAGGACAGCGCCTCACGCTGCTGGGCGGCGGCCCGGCGCACCCGGCGGCGCATCTGGCCCAGATAACGCAGGTAGTCGCGGCGCTCGGCGTTCAACCGCTGCTTGCGTTCCCCGGTGCCGCGCCCGATCTGCCCGAACATCATGCCGATCATGGACAGCCCGAACATGCCGCTGGCCACGTAGGTGATCGGGCGAGCGCCCGGCCCGGCGACCAGGAACACCATCGACCCCGCACCGGCCAGCATCGGCAGGTAGGTGAGCGCCTGGGTGAAGTTCCCGGCAACCACCTCCGGCAGCTCCGGCGGCGACTCCAGCAGGATCTCGCCACGCGGAAGTTCCGGCGGCAGGCGGCGCGGAGGGCGCCGGAACACGATTGTGCTCACCAGGATTCCTTCCTCGCAGCGCATCCGGCCGCTGTCCGGGTCGCCCGCACTACCCCGGAAGGGTGCGTCGGCGAACCGGTCGCGTGGCGCGCGGCATCACCTGATCCGGCCGAACCGGTCGACGATGAAGGGTACTTCGGACTCAGGACAGCAACCACAATGCTGTCCATGGTAGGTAGTCTCGCCACCGCGCCGTCAGTCGTTGGCCGGCCGTACCGGCGCCAGTTCGATGAGAGACGAGGGAGTCCGGTGAGCCCGAACGTAGGAGCGGACCTGTGCCGGGTCACGATCATCGCGCCGCGCACCAGGGTGGATGTCGCGCTGCCGGCCGATGTCCCGCTGGCCGACCTGCTGCCCACCCTGCTGCGATACGCCGGCGAGGACCTGCCCGACGCCGGCCTGGTGCACAGCGGCTGGGTGCTGCAACGGATGGGCGAGACACCTCTGGACCCGGCCCGCAGCGTGTCGTCGCTCGGCGTCCGGGACGGTGAGATCCTGCACTTCCGCCCCCGCCAGGCCCAACTCCCCGAGCTGGCCTTCGACGACGTGGTGGACGCGATCGCCACCGCATCGCGGGACCAGTCGGACCGGTGGCGGCCGAGCACCACCAGGGCGTTCTCGTTCGCGGTGATGGTCGGGGCGCTGGCGGTGGGCGTGCTGGCACTGGGCCTGTCCGGGCCGCCGTGGGCGGTGCCGACCCTGTTCTCCGGCCTGCTGGCCGCGGGCGCGGTGATCGCCGGCACGGCAATGTCTCGGGCCATGTCCGACTCGCGGGCCGGTGCGGTACTGGGCTACATGGCGGTGCCGTTCGCGTTCCTCGCCGGGCTGGCCTCACTCGGCGGCCACCGCCAGCTCACCGACCTGGGCGCGGCGCAACTGCTGGTGGCCTGCGCGGCCGCGTTGGTGGTCGCCGCGCTGGCCGCGTTCGGCGTCGTGGACGGCGGGCCGAACTTCCTCGGGGTGGCCGTGGCCGCGTGTTTCGGCGCACTGGGCTCGGTGCTCTCGCTGCTGTTCGACTCGCTGGGCGCGGCCGGGGCGGCCGCGATCACCGTCGCGGTGCTGCTCGGCCTGACCCCACTGATCCCGATGTTCTCCTTCCGACTGGCTCGACTTCCGCTGCCGGCCGTGCCGACCGGTTCGGAGGATCTGCGCCGGGAGAACGAGGTGGTCCCCGGCGCGCAGGTGCTGGCCCAGACCCGCACCGCGGACCGGTTCGTGACCGGGCTGACCGGCGCCCTGGGCGGGGTGGCCACCGGCTGCGAGATATTCCTGGCCACCGGCCCGAACTGGTCCGGGCCGACCCTGTGCGCGGTGGTGGGCCTGGCCCTGGTGCTGCGGGCCCGGCTGTTCTTCGGCCGGACCCAGCGGTTGTGGCTGTTGCTGCCGGGGCTGTTCGGGTTCGGGCTGCTGGCGTTCACCCTGTCGTCGGGAAACCACAGCCAGCCGGCCAAACTGGCCGGAGTGCTGCTGCCGTTGCTGGTGCTGGCCGCCGGCGTGCTGCTCGGCGGTCTGCGCCGGTCGGACGGCAGGCCGTCGCCGTATTGGGGGCGGATCACCGACATCGTGGAGATGCTGGTGGTGCTGTCCATCATCCCGCTGGCGCTGGCCGTGCTCGACCTCTACCGGAAGGTGCGCGGCCTGGCCGGATGAACCGCCGCCCGCCGGCCGGGGACTCACTCGTCCCTGGTGGGCGGGCCGAACGCCATCTGCTCGACCTGGGTCGGGGTCAGGTTGACGAACCGCAACCGGCCGCGCTCGGCCAGGGCGACTGTGCCGTCGGGCATCCGCGGCAACCACTGGGCGGCGTCGGCCGGCAGGCCGAACGCGGCCCGGACCGGGCCCACCGCCTCGGCCGCCATCCGCTGCATCACGAGCAGGTCATGCCCGCGCAGCGGGTCCACCGCCTGCGGGGTCAGGTACGGGCGCAGCGTCACCACGGCCTGCCACGGCCCGGCCTCCCGCCGCGGTTTGGCGACCGGCCCGACATCGTCGATCACCAGCACCGGCCGCAGCATGGTGCCGGCCGGCGGCACCGGGGAGTCCGGCGGCACCAGGTTCACCCAGGCCGGGCCGACCGGGGCGGCACGCACCAACGCAGACCAGGACGGCTGCCGCGCGGTCACCACCACCACCCGGGCACCCATGGCCAGCGCCCGGTAGCCGAGCAGCGCGGCGACGTAGCCGGAGGCGAACAGCCCGATCCGGGTGGGCCGGGCCCGGAAGAGCCGCAGCACCAGGGGCTCGCGACCTTCCTGGCCCACGATCAGCCCGCCCCGGACCAGCGCCGGATCGAGTCGCACCGCGGCCGGCTCGGGCAGCGAGTGGCTGCCCGGCACCGGATGCCGGTTCACCGGGCACCTCCGCCGAACGGCATCGTGGCCACCGCCGCGGGGGCCTGTTCGCCGTCCATCCGCACCGCCCGGAATCCGATCGCCGACATGGCCCGGTGCAGGGTGGAGCCGGCCTGCCGGGCCGAGTCGGCGGACACGCAGGAGATCCGCGCCATCGCCTGGAAGCGAACCCGGTCGTCGTCGCGCGGCATCAGGGTCAGCGACAGCGTGGTGAACAGGACCGGCAGGGCGACCAGCGCCGCCAGCAACTCCGGCATGCCGCGGGACGGGTCGGCCGGCCAGCGGCGCAGCCAGTAGGTGTTGTGCACCACCCCGTCGCAGGTCCAACCGCCCCACTGCTCGCCGGTGTGCCGGGCGTCGGGGGAAGTCCGGCGCGGGGCCACCCCGGCCGAGGCCGCCAGCGCCGAGCGGACCTCCTCGGCGTCCAGCCCCCGGGACCGGATGCCGGCGGCTTCGAGCACCTCGACGGTACGGGCCACGCACCGGCGCAGCGCCCGGTGCACCCCGTCCGGCCCGCCGCCCCGGGCCGCCACCGCGTCCGGGCACAGCACCGGATCCAACCGCAGCGCCACCCAGACCAACTGCGCCGCTGGCACCCGACCGGCGGACAGTTCCTGGTAGGACCTGGCCGACCCGATCGGGCCGGCCAGCAGCCCGGACGGCGCGGGCACCGTGTGCAGCAGCACCTGCACGGCGGCCAGCCGGATGTCGTCGACCGACAGCACGTCCAGCAGGCTGCGCACCGGCAGTCTGGGCGGCGCCTCTGGTCCGGGCAGCAGGTCGTCGTCGCTGTTCACCGCGACCAGGGCCACCCAGGCCCGGCCGTCCTGGACGATGCCGAGTTGCTCTCCGCTGCGGCCCTCGGCGGCCAGCACGGCCAGGTCAGGCAGCAACTCGCGCAACGGAACCAGCCTCGGGTCGGCCCGCGGATCGGTGACCGGACGGGGCACCCGCCACCAGAACCTCCACCGCATGGCGATCCACTGGTGTAACCAGCGACCGCGGACCGGGATCAGGGTGAGCAGCACGATCGCGCCGGCCGGTCCGAGACCGACCCAACGCCACCACCCACCGGCGGACAGGCCGAGCAGGACCGACGCGGCGGCCACCTGCCAGCCGACCACCTGGCCGATCCCGAACCGGCCGAGCTGGCCGCGCCCGCGGTCCAGGCCCGGTCGCGGCGCACCGAC
>DASULA010000275.1:0-14820 GCA_036278435.1 Mycobacteriales bacterium
GAAGCCGATCACGTCTCCGGCGTGGATGACCGGGCTGGCCATCGTGAAGTCGGGAAGGTGTGAGCCGCCGCCCCCGTAGGGGTCGTTGACCAGGAAGACGTCCCCCGGTGACATCTCGGCCAACGGGTAGGCGGCCAGCAGGTGGTCGACCAGGCCGAGCATCGAGCCCAGATGGATCCCCCCGACCGACGTCAGGGCGACGGTCCCCCCGGTGACGTCGAAGATGCCGCTGCTGCAGTCGTGCCGCTCCTTGATGTTGAGTGAGTGCGACGCTCGGATCAGGCTCGCCAGCACCTCACGGGAGACCTCGTCCAGGTAGCCCCCGATGATCTGCCGGGTGAAGATGTTCCTGTCAGGCAATGTCGACCTCTAGCATGACGAGTGGACTGTGGAATTGGCCGCCGTACACGTCCCGGTCAGCCGTGCTCCCCGAGGGGACGGGTCGCGGCATCGAGATCTTCAGGGCCCGCGCGACGTCCTGCGGGAACACACTGACGTCGGCTGGGTCCACACCGTACAGTTCCGCGTAGAACGACGGTTCTGACAACCGGCCGCGTCGAGCCCACGAGTAGTGGCGTTCTTCTCTGAACATCAGGTCGATGGTCAGCAGGAACGGACCCGCGTTCTTGCTGCGGATCAGGTCGGTGATCATCCAGAGGCGCAACTGTCGGTCCTCCGGCTCCCGCGCGCCGGTCATACGTTCTCGTAGGCGAACTGGAACGGCGCGCACGGGTCGGTGAGGTGCAGCACGTGGTTGAGCGAGAACTCGTACACCGGACCGGCCTCCATCGTCGGTGGTGAGAACGGAAACGCCAGATGGCTGACCCCACCGGAGTACTCGGCGATGGGGTGGTGCAGGGCGGTGTGCCAGGCGATCGCGCAGATCGCGGAGGAACGCCGCTGCTCCGGCGACACGATGTCGAGCAGGACGCCGACCTCGTGTGGGGTCGATACCGTCCGCTCAAGCGCGCCGAGCACGCCGTCGACGCCGTAGACCCGCCACGTCAAGGAGTACGCCCGCTGGTCGAGGCCGAGGCTATCGCGCACCTTCCGTCTGACCGTCGAGGTGACGTCGGCGAGGAAGTCCTCGACGCGGCCGACGACCAGGGGGTCGCGGATCCCGGCGAAGGCGACCGACCGGTAGCCGGTGAGCGCCGCACCCTCCAGCCGCACCGTGTAGTCGTCGTTCTGGTGGAAGCGGCTGCCCGACACCCGAACGGCCCGCGCCCCGGACTGGGTGTACACCGCCTCTGACATGTCCAGCACACCACCGGGCTCCACCAGGCGGAACGGGTCGGCGTTCTCGTGCAGTGTGTGGGCGGCCACGCTCTGCGGCGTGCAGCGGAAGTCGGGGTTCGGCGGCTCGACCTCGAAGTGGTCGTCGCGGATCGAGGCGCACATCGCGTCGGGGTAGGCCTTGCGCTCCACAGCGGACGCACCGCACTCCAGCACCTTGGCCGCGTGGTACGCCGCACCCCTGCCCGCACCGCGCATCACCGGCAACGCGGCGAAGATCGAGACGTCGCTGGACCGCCCGCACAGCACCACCCGCACGCCGTCGGACAGGGCCTTCTGGATGGGCTCCACCCCCATCATCGCGACGATCCGCCTGGTCCGCAGAATCGTCTCCTCCGACAGCGGCGGCGCCCCCGGCAGCGGCGTGACGGCGCCTCGGCGGAAGTCGGCGGCCACCGCCTCGGCGTCGATCTCACTGCCCAGGCACCCGAGCCTGAAGTGCCAGCGGTGCCGCGCCGCGATCGACGTGACCAGCCCCCGCACCAGGTCGAGGTGCGGCGCGCCTCCGGCGGTGCCGGCGGATCCGATGACGAGGGGAACATCGGCCCGAATCGCGGCTTCCAGCATCAGCTCCAGATCCCGTTCGAGCGCGTCCGGCGACGCCTGCGCCTCACCGCTCCCGAGGTAGTAGGGACCCGGATCGGAGGATCCACCGTCGCAACCGATGACGTCCGCGGACCGCGCCGCCGTCGTCAGGCTCTCTTCCAGGAACCCCGTGCCAACCTGGCCGGTGGCCGCGACGACGTTGACCCGCGTCATGCCCGTCCCTTCGCGCCGGTGTTCACGCCGGACGGCCGACCGTGAACGCCCGGTCGACCTCCGCGGAGTCCAGGTAGTCCGGCACGTTGTGCAGGATGGACCGGTAGAGCCACTGGACGAGGAAGCCGGTGTTCTGTAGCCAGATCCCGCGGATCCCGTGGCCGCGCATGCGTTCGATGCGTGCCCGCAGGACCTCGACGTTGCGGCTGTACTCGTAGCCGGGGTTCGCGCAGATCGCCACCCCGTGCTTCTCGCCGGTCGCGACGGCCCGCTCGACGAAGTCCCAGACCGCAGGGTGCTCGTAGTCGAACGGGACGCCCATCATCCGCGACAGGTCGCTGAGTCCTATCCAGACCGCCCTGAGCCCGTCCACCGCGAGGATCTCGTCGAGCGCCTCGATGGACGCCTTGGACTCCACCAGCGGGATGAACACGTTCTGACCGGCGTTGGCGGCGGCATAGGATTCGAAGCTCGCCTGGGAGAACGGGTGGACGTGGATGTTCTTCTGCCACGTCCTGGAGACCTCCACGAGGGACTGGACCTCGTCGGGCGTGTTGATCGACAGGCACACGCCGTTCATCCCGATCCCGAACGCGCGTCCGACCTCCGCCAGGGCGTGGGTGTCGGGTCGATCTCCCCAGGGAAACGCCGGCAGCCGGATCACCGGATCCATGCCCCGCGCCAGGCCGGCCCGCGCCCAGGCCTGGGCCTGGCCCCAGTCGAAGGCACAGAACATCGTGTCCAGGCACGCGAAGTCCATGCCGGCCTCGGCGAGCACGTCGGCAATCGGCACACCCCCGAGAGAGTCGTTGCCGCCGACGAAACTCTCGTTGGCCGCCAGTCGTTCGAGGAATCTACCCACAGATCCAGTCCTTTCCTGCCACTCGGTGGCTCGCGTTCGAAGCGATTTAGCCGGTACCCGCCCGGGGTGCCGCGACGGGTCAGAATTTCAGCCCGGTGTCCTTGGCCAGTTGCTGAAGGTCGTGGTACTGCTTGTCGACGTACTGGGTGAAGTCCGAGGAGTCCATCACGGCCCAGGAGTGTCCGATGTTGCTGGCCGCCTGCTGTGCCGCCGGGTCGGAGTCGACGTTGTCGAACGCGTCGGTCCACGCCTTGATCACCGCGGCTGGCAGCTTGGGGGGACCGGAGACCCCGTACCAGGTCTGCCAGTTCGCCGTCGGGTAGCCCAGCGACGCCGTTGTCGGGATGTCCTCGTACCCCTTCACCGGTTGCGCCGCCGTGGTCGCCAGCGCCTTCATCCGTCCGGTCTTCTGGTAGGTGCCGACGTCCTTGGACGACCCAGCCGCGAAGTCGACGTCACCACGCGCGCAGGCCTGAAGTGATGGGCTGTTGCCATCATCGAAGACCACGGTCCGGGTTTTGGCCACGTCCACACCCGCCGCCTGGAACAGGCTGAGCTGCGCCAGCATCGGATTCGACGCCTGCGCGCCGGCCCCCCACGCGAAGTGCGCCGGATCGCTCTTGATGGCGGCCAGCGCCTGTTTCAGCGTCGTCCAGGACTGGCCCTTGCAGGCGAAGTAGAAGTACGGATCGCTGGTCAGCCGCATCACGTAGGTGCGACCGTCCAGACTGCCCGGAACGTTGCCGCGCAGGGCGTACAGCGCCGAGCTGGTGGTGGAGGCGTCAACGAGCAGGGTGTACCCGTCGGGTTTGGCCCCGATGGCCTGGAGCATCCCGGTGATGCCGGAGGCCCCGGAGACGTTGACGACGTTGACCGACGTCCCGAGCTTCGTTCTGGCGTAGCTGGCCCACATCCGGGCGGCGACGTCGGCGCTGGCGCCCGGCTCGAACGGGACGATCAGGGAGATGGGATGACTCGGGTAGTCCGCCTGCCCGCCCTGACCACTGCCACCGCCTGACTGGCAGGCAACGGGCAGCAGTGCGGTCAGCACAGCGGCCACGACCAGTTGCTTCCTCACGACGTCCGCCTTCTCTCCTCGCACCGATCTCACGGATTCGACGGCGGTGACCGCACCGTCACCCGCCGGCGTGTGCCTGACCACCCTGGTGGCGCGGCACCGGGCTCGACACCCGTACCCGATGTGCGGTGCGGGCAGAGACGCATCGGATCCGGCCACTCGGTAGCCCTCGTCGACGGATGTACACTATGGTATACATCCATGTCGGTCAAGCCACCGGCTGTTCACCACCAGGCACGCGGGCTCCCTACGGGGGCGGCCAGATCGGCAGGGAGGATGGCGGACATGGGGAGCAGGGCTCCGGAGCGCCGACCGCGGCCGGCGGTGATCGGATCGAGGCCACGCGGCTGCGGTCCGACCACCTCGATCTGTGATCCCGGCCCGTCCCAGGGCTGGCGATGAGACGGGGACCCGCATCGCGGTTGGGCAAACGGAACGCCCTGGAGTCGGCCATCGGCCTGGGGCTGGTCATCGTCGGAGTCGTCATCGTCGCGGACTCCCGGTCCGACTACCACGGCGATCGCGGTTCGGGCACGCTCGGCCCGGGATTCTTCCCGACCTGGACCGCCGTCCTGGTGATCGTTCTGGCTCTGCTGCTGATCGCGCACAACACCGTGTTGCGCGAGGAGCCGTCCGCCGGTGGTGCCGCCGACGACGTGCCAGAAGCCCCACCACCGCACCGCTGGCGGGCGATCCCGACCATCGGCATCGCGTGCGCCTACGTCGGGCTGATCCCGACGCTGGGCTTCGGAGCTGCCTCGTTCCTGCTGGTGCTGTTGTGTATGCGGCTTGAGAGGGCGCCCTGGTTGCAGGCCGTGGCCATAGCCGCCGGTTGTGTCGCGCTCGGGGTGGTCGCCCGCGACTACGCCTTCATCGAGCTGCCGACCGGGCTCGCGGGGCTGTGACCCGGCAATGAGCTTCCTGAACGAGTTGCAGACCGTGTTCTCGCCCGAGGTGATGCTGTGGGCCGGGTTGGGGGTGCTGCTGGGGACCCTGGTCGGTGTCCTGCCAGGAATCGGCCCGACCTCGGCCATGGCGATGCTGCTGGCGGTGACCACCCAGATGACCCCGCTGAGCGGGCTGGTGATGCTCGCCGGCATCTACTACGGATCCCAGTACGGCGGGTCCACAACCTCGATCCTGATGAACATGCCGGGTGAGGTCTCCTCGGTGGTCACCGCCTTCGACGGCTATCCACTGGCGCGCCAGGGCAAGGCCGGGCACGCGCTGACGGTCGCGGCGATCTCGTCCTTCGTCGCCGGAACGATCGGCCTGGTCCTGCTCACCCTGTTCGCCGAGCCGCTGTCGAACCTGGCCTTCTACGTCAAGGTGCCCGACTACTTCCTTCTCCTGCTGCTCGCGATGACCATCATCGTCAGCCTGGCCGGACGCTCCCTGACCAAGGGCATCCTGTCCGCCGCGGTGGGTCTGCTGTTCGCCACCGTCGGCCTGGACCCCGTGACCGGCACACCGCGCCTGACGTTCGGCTCGGACACCCTACTGAACGGCTTCTCGTTCGCATCGGCCTCCATCGGCCTGTTCGCCCTGGGTGAGGTCTTCTTCAACGCCGAGTCCAGCGTGCGCGGCACCCTGGTCAGTGCGGTCGGGAAGCTCTACCCGAGCCTTCGCGAGATCCTCGGCGTCGTCCCCACCATGCTGCGCTCCACCGCGATCGGTTTCGTCGGCGGCCTGCTTCCCGGTGTGTCTCCCAGCACCACCTCGTTCATCGCCTACGACGTGGAGCGCCGGATCGCCAAGGATCCCTCCCGCTTCGGCAAGGGAGCGCTGGAGGGCGTGGCCGGGCCCGAAGGCGCGAACAACGCGACGACGAGCAGCGGGTTCATCCCACTCATGATCTTCGGTATCCCGCCCTCGCCCGCGCTGGCCGTACTTCTGGGCGCGTTCCTGATCTATGGGCTGGCTCCCGGGCCGTTGTTGTTCTCCCAACAACCGGACATCGCCTGGGGCCTGATCGGGAGCATGTACGCCGGCAACGTCATGCTGCTGGCGCTGAACCTGCCCCTCGTGCGGATGTGGGTACAGGTCCTCAAGATCCCCTACCGGATCCTGGCGCCGGTCATCATCCTGCTCTCGGTGGTCGGAGCCCTGAGCCTGCGCAACAACTACTTCGACGTGTGGGTCACACTGCTGTTCGGGCTCATCGGCTACCTCATGCGCAAGTTCGACTTCCCGCTGGCACCCATGATCCTGGCCATCGTGCTCGGTCCGCGCGTCGAGGCCCTGCTTCGACGGAGCCTCCAGATCTCGGCCGGAAGCTGGACGGTGTTCGTGTCCGATCCGGTCGGCATCGCGCTGTGCGTGCTCATCGTCCTGTCCCTGGTCGGCGGCCTGTGGCAACGCCGACGACTGCGCCACGACCAGTTCGACTGACCCGAGGCGACTCCGGCGAAACGGATCGGCGAGTGGACACCGCCGATGTCGAGAGGAACAGCTCCCAGCTCATCTCGTCGTGGACGAGGTGGTGCTCGGTGTGCGGCGGCCGGTACCGGTGAGCACCGAGACGGACCAGCCTCCAGTAGATGTCGTGCCGGTCCAGCACCGCCTGTAGTGCTGCCCGCGGCGCGGCGGTGTCCGGCCGGCCGGTGAGGTCCGGCACCGGGGTGAGGTGGTAGCTCGACCGGCCAGGCCGAAGCCGCTCGTGCGGCCAGACGATCCGGTGGGCTGCCAGCGCCCGCGGCGGGGCAGCCGCCGGTGAACTGACCGGGCGGCGAACCCGTGTACTACGGTTGAGTCGGGGTGTCCCGGTTCGGTCGCGCCGCCCGACGCCGTGGGCGACGCGACGTCCGGCCCGGGTGGGAGAGCGCCGTGCGGAAACCGTTCTGGATCGTCGTCGGGGTCGTGCTCGTGCTGCTGGGCGCCCTGTTCGGTCTCCAGGGGCTGAACGTCGTGCACGGCAGCGGGATGAGTGGCAAGACGTTCTGGGCGGTGGCCGGGCCGATCATCTTCCTGGTCGGTCTGGGGCTGGTTGGAGTCGGCGCGCGCCGTGCCCCGCGTTGAACCGGCGGCGGTCCGGTGACCGAGCCCACCGTCCCGACCGAGCCCGCCGAGCCCGCTGGTCCTGACGACCGGCTCCCCGCCGCTCACGATGACGACGAACTGTCCGGGACGCCGGTGGGCCGGCGGATGGTGCTGGGCCTGGTCGCCCTCGGCGCCGCCGGGGTACTGACCGGAGGTGCGGTCCAGAATGGACTGGCCCGGATTCTCGCCCCGATCGAGACCCGGGACCCGACCGGGCTGGTGTCGCTCATCCCGCTGGGGGACACCTTCCGGTTCTACTCGGTCACCGGGTCGGTACCCACCCGGACCGCGGCGGACTACCGGCTGGCGGTCTCCGGCCTGGTGGACCGGCCGGCGG
This sequence comes from Mycobacteriales bacterium, assembly GCA_036278435.1. Lineage (GTDB taxonomy): Bacteria > Actinomycetota > Actinomycetes > Mycobacteriales > DASULA01 > DASULA01. The sequence continues at coordinate 7,372 of DASULA010000275.1, forward strand.
CCTACAGCCTGGCCGACCTGCGGTCGATGCCGCAGACGAGGACGGTCCGCGACTTCCAGTGCGTGACCGGGTGGCGGGTGCCCCAGGTGCACTGGGGCGGCGTGCGACTGTCGCACCTGCTCGACGCCGCCGGGGTGTCGCCGCACGCCACCGCGGTCCGGTTCCACTCCTTCGACGGCACCTACACCGAGAGCCTCACCCTCGACCAGGCCCGCCGGGGCGACGTCATCGTGGCCCTGCGGATGGGCGACGGCGCCATCACCCATGACCACGGTGGCCCGGTCCGCATGTACGTCGGCCCGATGTACGGGTACAAGAGCACCAAGTGGCTCTCACGCATCGAGGCCACCGCCCGGGTCGAGCCCGGGTACTGGGAGAGGCTCGGGTACGACGTGGACGGCTGGGTTGGCGCCTCGAACGGGCGGGACGATGACCCGGTCTGACGCCGGGGCCACGCCGCCCACGGTGCGTCGGTTCACCCGGGCCGTGCGCCTGGTGCACTGGTCGGTGGCGGTGCTGATGATCACCTGCATCGGCACGGCCGCCGTGCTGTACAACGGGTCGCTGGCCGTCCTGGTCGGACACCGTCGCACCGTGGAACTGATCCACGTCTACGCGGGCTGGGCCCTGCCCGCGCCACCGCTGCTGGGTTTCTGGTCCCGGGCCTACCGCGCCGACATACGCCGGCTCAACCGCTTCACCCGGTCAGACCGGCTCTGGTTGCGTTCCCGGCAACGGCGGGACGGCGGCATTCCGGTCGGGAAGTTCAACGCCGGCCAGAAACTGAACGCCGCGCTGAGCGGCGGTGCCATCCTGGTGCTGTTCGGCACCGGCACCGTCATGTACCTAACCGGGCTCACCCCGCTGGCCTGGCGCACCGGTGCGACGTTCGTGCACGACTGGTTCGCGCTGGCCGTCGGCCTGCTCGTGCTGGGGCACGTCTCCTACGCCCTGAAGGACCGCGACGCGATGCAGGGCATGCGCACCGGCACCGTGCCCGTCCACTGGGCACACGCCGAACACCCGCGCTGGGCCGAGGAGGTCACCGGCCCACCCGGCCAACCCGGCCCCCGCCCTGACCACCGGGCGCGGGCCGGGCCACCGTAGCCGGACCGATCCCGCGGTCAGTGCTCGGTGTTGGTGGCGAAGGCGACCTTCCCCTCGCAGGTGTAGATCACCACGTTGCCGTCGGTCTGAACCACGAGGATGTCGCGCGGGTGCCCCACGGTGCCGGTGGCGAACACCGCGTCGGACGGGAGGATGCCGGCCTGGTTGTAGACAACCAGATTTCCGTCACTCTGGAATATCAGGCGGTGCCCTCGGCCTCTGGTGTTACTGGCGAAGACCGGCTGGTTCCGCTCGTTGTAGACGACCAGGTTCCCGTCACTCTGGAATATCAGGCGTGCCTTGTTGGTGGCCCAACATCTGTTCTGACTGGCCAGGATGTCCAGCGACCCGGACTTCACGGTGACGTTGTGGTTCTGGATCTGGCAGGTGGGCTGGGCATGGGCCAGACCGCCCAGCGCCGACGGGTAGACAGACAGACCGACGGTGGCTGCCCCCGAGAGCAGGGACACGGTCAGCGCCCGTACGGCGCGGCGCCACCGGCCTGGGGAGATGGAAGCAGTTGATGACGTGCTCGTCGACAGTGACACGCGATTCTCCTTTTCCTTTTCAGGCGTGCGTGATCGACCGAACCGGGCTGGCACTGGCCAGATACGAAATGCGCGATTCGGTGCGGTAGCCTTCGCTGATTAGGATGCCAAGCATAGATCCGTGATTGCGGATCACCGGCTCGTCGGGCGACCGCTCGCGTGTCGTGTCGTCATTCGGCCCGACATTTTCATGCCCCGGCCGCCACCGCGCTCAATAAATCATGAAATTTCACTGTGCGGTGACCGGTGCGATGGGACGGTCCGGTGTCTGTGGCGCTGAGTGGTTCACCGGAAGTGGGTGACGAAACGTCGTTGCCAGGGTGTCTCGACGGCGCGGGCGGAGTAGTGCTCGCGAACGTAGGCGACGGCCGCATGGGTGGGTACCCCGTCCAGCACGGCGAGGCAGGCCAGGGCCGTGCCGGTGCGTCCGCGCCCGCCGGCGCAGGCGATCTCGACGCGTTCGGTCCCGGCGCGCTCCCACGCCTCACCCAGTGCGTCGGCGGTCGCGGCGCGGTCGGAGGGCAGCCAGAAGTCCGGCCAGCGCACCCACCGGTCCTGCCACCCGACCGGCGGGGGCCGGTGGCCCAGCAGGTAGAGCCCGAACGCCGGGTGCGGGCCCGGCGGGAGCGGCCGGCTCAGTCCCCGGCCGCGGACCAGCCGACCCGAGGGCAGTCGCAGCACGCCGGCCGCGGTGGGATCCCAGGTGGCGGTCACGGTAGGACGGTACCGTCTGGCCCGTCGCGGTCGGGCCGCCGTACGCCTGGCTGGCAGGCTGACCGGTCCGCCCGATGGACCGCCTGATGGGACCGCCTGGTCGGGCTGGCCATCGGCCCGTTCCCACCTCGCCCGATCGCGATGGTTCCCCTGCCACGCGATCTCTGCGATATTTGCCTGGTCGGCACCCCAGAAACCCGCCCCGGACGCTGGCCGCCGTCGGATTCGCCCACCGCCGCCGTCCGACCACGATGTGAAAGGTCATATCATTGGACAAGCAGCAGATGCTGGATTTCAACGCCAGGAACATCGCCGAATTCCGGTCCCAGGGTGGGACCCTGAGTTCGTTCGGTGACGCCCCGATGCTCCTGTTGACCACCATCGGCGCGAAGACCGGCAAGTCCCGGACGAGCCCGGTTATGTACCGTGCCGACGACCACGACCCCGACCGCGTGTACGTGTTCGCCTCGGCCGCCGGAGCGGACACGAACCCGGCGTGGTTCACCAACCTCGTCGCCCGGCCGGAGAACCTCACCGTCGAGATCGGCGTGGAGACACTCAGCGCCGATGCCGAGGTGCTGGCCGAACCCGCCCGGTCGCAGATATACCAGGAACAGGCAGACCGTTATCCGACGTTCGCCGACTACCAGGCGAAGACGGCACGACTGATCCCCGTCGTCGCGCTCCTCCTGCACCGCCCATCCCGATAACCGCCGACCCGATCCGCCCCACCGTGCCTCCCCGACCCTGACACCACAGCCCGCGACTCGCTGTCCCCGGTGGTTCTCCGGTACCGAGCCGGGCCGCGACCGTCGATCACGGTCGATCACGCGTCGAGTGCTCTCAGGGTGGCGACCAGGTGTTCGCTCACCCGTGCACCCCTCGCCTCGTGCTCGGCACCGGTGTACCCCCTCGGTACACCCTCGACCAGCATGATCAGGTAGAGGTAGCAGCGGTACAGGGCCAGGCGTCGCCTGGCCGGTTCGTTGAACCTGATTCGCCCACCGGCCGAGCGGTATCCGCGCAGGAACGCCGGGTCCTCTTCGACGTCGTCGAACAGGGCGAGGGAGACCATCTCGGCCAGCGGATCACCCCAGAATGCCCGTTCCCCATCGACGAGACCGCTGATCCGACCGGAGTCGAGGAGGATGTTGCCGGGCCACAGGTCGAAGTGGACCAGGACCGGGGTGGTCACCTCGTCAAGAACGCCGGCGTGGCGTGCGACCGTCTCCCTGACCCGCTCGACCGGCCACGGCAGCCAGGCCCGAAACCGTTCGGCATCGGTCAGCACCGCCGCCAGCATGGCCGTGAACGCGGCCCGCCAACTGACCTGCGGGGCGTTCGGCGGATACCCGAAACCTTCCCCGGTCACCCGGTGCAGGGTCGCGACGATGCCGCCCAACTCAGTTCGCAGCCGCATCCGGTCAGCCGCATCGATCACTCCCCGCCGGGCGTGCCAGTTCTCACCGGGTAGGCAGGTCATCACCACGACGTCGCTGTCGATCACCCGCCTGGAGAAGTCGGCGTGCACGACCCGCGGCACGGGCACGGCCGGCGCGGCCCGGTGGTAGAACAGCGCCTCGGTCCGCATGATGCCCTGCTCGTAGCTCATCGTCGGCATGGTCGGATCGGGCCCGACCTTGACGACCAGAGACTCGCCGTCGGCCAGGCCGACACGGTAGGCGGCGTTGAAGGTGGCCTCGCCCAGTCGCACCCAGGAGTCCACCGTGCCCGCGGCGATCCCGGCCGCCGCCAGCACCGCGTCGAGTTGACCCCGTTCCAGACGGCGTTGGTGACCTCCGATCACCGTCTCGTCCCCGCTCTCACACAGATCGCCCCGAACGCGCCGCCCTGTCGTACGGTACCGGGATGGTGAGCGTGGACGAGGCGGCCCGGATGGCCCTGGAGCTACCCGAGGCCGCCGAGGGTGAACGGTCTGGCCACCGCACCTGGTCCGTCGCCGGCAGGGCGTTCGCGTGGGAGCGGGCGTTCAGCAAGGCCGACATCAGGCGGTACGGCCAGGTGACCCCACCGGATGGTCCCATCCTGGCGGTGCGGGTCGCCGACCTGGGCGAGAAGGAGGCCGTGCTCGCCGCCGGCTCCGAGGCGTTCTTCACCATCCCGCACTTCGACGGGTACTCCGCCGTCCTCATCCAGTTGAGCGCGGTCACCACCGATGCGCTACACGACGCCATCGTCGACGGGTGGCTGGCCTGCGCACCCCCCGGCCTCGCCGACCGGTACCTGGCCGGCGGGTCGGGCGCCGCGGAGGGGCGGAACCTCTCCCAGCTCAGGGTGCCGGCCAGCACCTCGTGCCGCAGGTACGGTCGCTCCCCGATCACCACCACCGCGATCAGATAGGACACGAGGAGAACCGCGACTGACCGGAGCGTCACCGCGAGGCGACCGCCACCACGAAGAGCGCGACAACCGCGATGTCGCGCAACGTCCGGCGGGTGTTCCCGGCGATCGCGTGCTTCACCACCGCGACCAGATCCATATCGGGAACGGATGCGCTGCTGCGATATTCACTGCGCAGGATCCCGTCCACCAGCAGGGTGGCGAACTCGCCGTTCATCGGTGCGCTCCACACCCGGTAACGCCACGCCAATCGACCCGGCGGCCCCAGCGGAACTCCCATCGGACCCGCGGGCGGCCACTCCACACGGCCTCTCGGAAATTCCCATATCGATCCCGCGGGATTTCCCGGGTGCCCCGACATTCTCGGTCAATCGGATTCCGCACTCGCCGCAGAACACCGCCTCGACCGGGTTGTCACAGCCACACCGCGAACACACCATCTGGACCCCCTGCACACGCTACCGACCACAACAGGCCGGTCCCCGGCGACAGGTGCCGAGTGTCGGCGGAACGCCCGGCTGGAATACGGTGGGAATGTTGGGGATGCGCCGAGGTTGGAGAGGGCATGAAGGCGATTGGTGTGACCGAGTTCGGTGGACCCGAGGCGTTGCGTGTGGTCGAGTTGCCCCAGCCACAGGCCGGGCCGGGGCAGGTGCGGATCCGGGTCCATGCCGCGGCGGTGAACCCGACCGACGCCGGCGTGCGCAGCGGGGCGCGGGCCGGCGCGGCCGGTGCCGCCCCGGCGCCGTACGTGCCGGGCATGGACGCCGCCGGAGTCCTCGACCAGATCGGCCCCGGCGTTACCACCGACCTTCGGCCCGGAGACCACGTGATGGCGATCGTCGTGCCCAGCGGCTCGCACGGCGCCTACGCGGAGTGGATCACCGTGCCCGCCGGGTCGGTCACCCGCGTCCCGGCCGGAGCCAGCGACGACGAGGCCGCCACTCTGCCCATGAACGGCCTGACCGCGCGGCTGGCCCTGGATCTGTTGGCCCTTGGCCGCGGCCAGTGCCTGGCGGTAACCGGAGCGGCCGGCGCGGTCGGCGGCTACGCCATCGAGTTGGCCAGGGCCGACGGGCTGCGGGTCCTCGCCGACGCCGCACCGGCCGACGAACAACTCGTCCGCCGGCTCGGCGCGGACATCGTCGTCGCCCGCGGCGAGGACTTCGCCGCCCGGGTCCGACACGCACTCCCCGACGGCGCCGACGGCCTGGTCGACGCGGCTCTGCTCAACGAGCGAGCGACCCCGGCCGTCCGCGACGGCGGGGGCATCGCGACCGTCCGCGGCTACCAGGGCGACGCCGGCGACACCGCGCGCGGGATCACGTTCCAGCCGGTCCTGGTCCGGAACTACGCCCGGGAACACGGCGCGCTCGACCGGCTCCGCCAGCAGGTCGAGGCCGGGCAGGTCACGCTGCGGGTGGCGCGAACCTACCCGGCCGAGCAGGCCGCCGACGCCCACCGCGCCCTGGAAGCCGGCGGCACCCGCGGTCGACTCATCCTCCAGTTCTGACCGGGGCCGTGTGGCCAACGCCGGCCGGGCCCGCAGGTCCGCGCCCCCGAAAGCGACCAACGAGCCGGGGTCCGAAGGCGAAGCCCGCCGGACGGGGTCTGGGGGTGGCACCCCCACCAATGAGACAGGCGGCGTGCGCCCGCGCAGTCCGCGAGCACACGCCGCCAGAGCCAGTGGAGGTGGCGGGAATTGAATCGGCCGAGCCCACCCTCGCTGACCTGCGCTTTTGCCTATTTTCGCAGGTCAGCGCCGTATCCGGCAACCCACCCCGGCACTCGCCGGCACGCCTTGTCAGCCCTGGTGCCCCCGCCGGGAGCACCGATGATCTCGCCGTGGCAAGGGTGTGGGGGTGCTTGAATGTCCTGGTGAGGTTGGACATTCCCAACCGGTGGCCGGACAGTGTCGCCGAGGCGCTGGCCGTCCAGGAATGGATCGTGCGCCACTACTACGGCCCCGGCCAGTGGTGGCCCGCGGACAATGGGATCCGGCTCACCAACCCCGACACCATGAAGATCGAGAGATACCGGTTCCGGGGAAACCGCATCCCAACACCGTGGACGATCCCCACCCAGGCGGCATAACCAGCGGCACTCGTGGAGAGCCCGGTGCACAGAGACGGGCACGCCGGGTTCGGGCGGGCGGCCCGGAGAAACGGACCAGCGGCAACGCTGACACCGCGCTCCGGGCCGACCCCACAGCTTCCGCTACGCCGGCCGCCAGCACTGGGACGGCATCGCCAAGGCCCTCAAGCCGGTCTACACCGCCCCGACCGAGGCCGCCGCCCGGGAACGATTCACCGAGTTCACCGAGCAGTGGGGCGACCGTTACCCGGCCATCGTCCGGCTGTGGGACAACGCCTGGGCGGAGTTCGTACCGTTCCTGGCGTTCGACACCGAGATCCGCCGGGTGATCTGCTCGACCAACGCCATCGAGAGCGTCAACGCCCGCATCCGCCGCGCCGTGAAGGCCCGCGGGCACTTCCCCAACGAGCGGGCCGCCCTCAAGTGTGTCTACATGGCCGTCATGAGTCTCGACCCCACCGGGACCGGCCGGAAACGCTGGATGATGCGCTGGTTGAGTCGGCCCGGGGCGCGGTATCGGCATTGCTGCCGACCCGTTTCCTCGGGCCGCTCGCCGAACCCGGCGTGCGCGTCTCCGCGCACCGGGCTCTCCACGGCCGGTGCCGTCAGGTGTGGTTCGGTCGCA
>DASULA010000276.1:0-11690 GCA_036278435.1 Mycobacteriales bacterium
GATCCGCCCGCAGCGAAGCGAGGACGGAGGTGAGCGCGGCGCCAGCGCAGCGAACCGGCGAGCAAAGTGCGCCCGGTGCCTCAGGTCCGCCCGCAGCGACGCGAGGACGGACGTGAGCAGGCAGGCGGCCGAGTCGCTCGCCGACGAGGCTCTGGCCCTGGTCGGCACCAGTCCCAGACGCGCCCAGCGGGTCGCCCTGCAGGCGATCCGACTGTCCATTCAGGAGGGTGACGTGGCGGCCGAGGTGCGGGCGCTGCGCGCGCACGGCATGGCCGCGCGCGACCTGGGTCGGCTGGACGAGGCGATGGCGTCGCTGCGCCGGGCCATCCGCCGGGCCGGACGCCACGGCGCCGCCGCGGCCGCCGCCGAGGCGCGGATGAGTCTGGCCTACGTGCTGATGGAGACGGGCGCGACCCGGGCGGCGCTCAGCCAGGCCGACCGGGCGGCGCAGGGCCTGGACGGGTTGCCGGCGGCACGGGTACTGATGCAGCGGGGGCTCATCCTGCAACGGTCCGGCCGCACCGCCGAGGCCCTGGACTGTTACCGGCGGGCGTTACCGGTCGTGCGCCGCCGCTCGGACCATCTGCACGAGGCGCGGCTGCGCAACAACCGCGGGCTGCTGCACCTGTACTGCGGTGACCTGACCGCCGCCGAGGCCGACCTCACCCGTGCCGAGGCGCTGTTCGACCGCCTCGGCCAGGACATCCTGACCGCTGACGCGCGGTGGAATCTCGCCTTCGTGGCGGCCAGGCGGGGGGACGTCCCGACGGCGCTGCGACTCTACGACTCCACCGAGGCGATCTACCGGCGGCACGGCGTGCCCGCCCCGGAACTGCTGCTCACCCGCGGCGAGCTGCTGCTCTCGGTGGGCCTGACCGGCGAGGCGCGCGACACCGCGGGCCGGGCCGTGCGCGAGCTGGAGGCGGCCGGCAACCGGTCGCTGCTGCCCGAGGCGCTGGTGCTGCTAGCCCAGGCCGCGCTGGCCGACGACAACACCGACGCGGCCCGGGAGGCGGCCCGCCGGGCCATGCGGATGTTCGTCGGCCAGCGCCGGGTCGGGTGGGCGACGGTGGCCCGATACGTCGCGCTGCGCGCGGACGAACGGGCCGGTGCGCTCACCCGCGGTCTGCGGGCCCGAGCGCTGCGGGTGGCCGCCGACCTGGCCCGGATGGGCTGGCGCACCCAGGAGCTGGACGCTCGCATCGTCGCGGTACGGGTCGCGCTGGCACACGGGCAGGTCGACACGGTGCGCCGCGAGCTCGCCGAACTCGACCCGGCCCGGCGCCGCGGCCCGACCGAACTGCGGATCCGGGCCTGGTACGCCGAGGCGCTGCTGCGGATGGCCACCGGCGACCAGCGCGGGGCGCAGCGGGCGGTGCGCGCCGGGCTACGCGTCCTGGACCGGCAGCGCGCGACCCTGGGCGCGACCGAACTGCGGGTGCACGTCTCCGGCCACGGCAGCGAGCTGGCCACGCTGGGACTCGTGCTGGCCCGCAGCAGCGACTCGGCCCACCGGATGTTGGACTGGGCCGAACGCTGGCGGGCCGGCGCGCTGCGGCTGCGCCCGGTGCGGCCGCCCGACGAGCCGACCCTGGCCGACGCGCTGGCCGAACTGCGCCGGGTCTCCAGCCAGGCCGAGGAGGCGCTGCTGGGCGAGGGGGCGTCGCGTGGCGGCGGGTCACCAGCCCGGCTGTTGCGGCAGAAGGCGTCACTGGAGGAACGGGTCCGCCGGCTGGTCCGCCGGTCGCCGGGCTCGGGCCTGCTGTCGGGCACCCCCGAGCCGCCGACGGTGCGGCAGTTGGCCGAGCACCTCGGCGACCGGGTGTTGGTCGAGCTGGTGGAGCACGATGGCACGCTGCTCGCGGTGACCGTACGGGACGGGACGGCCAAACTGCATGAGTTGGGCCGCCCGGAACTGGTCCGCCGGTCACTGGAGTCGATGCGCTTCGCGTTGCGCCGGCTGGCCTTCGAGCACGGTTCGCCCGAGTCGTTGAACTCCGCCCGCGCCACCATCAGCCGCAGCGCCGAGCGGATCGACACCGAGTTGCTCGGTCCGCTGCGGCCGGTGCTGACCGACCGGCGCCTGGTGCTGGTGCCCACCGGGGCGCTCCAGGCACTGCCCTGGGCGCTGCTGCCCAGTTGTGCCTCCCGCCCGGTGTCGGTGGTGCCCTCGGCCGCGGTCTGGCTACGCGGGGCGCGGGCCGCCCCGGCCCGGCCGGTCACCGACACCGGCAAGGTGCTGCTGGTCTGCGGTCCCGGCCTGGACGGTGCCGCCGCCGAGATCGACGCGCTGGCCGGCAGGTACCCCGGCACCGAACCGCTCACCGGACCACGGGCCACGGTGGAGGCAGCACTGTCCGGACTGGACGGAGCCGAGGTTGCGCACATCGCGGCGCACGGTCGGGTACGCAGCGACAACCCGCTGTTCTCCGCGCTGGACCTGGCCGACGGCCCGCTGACCGTCTACGACCTGGAGCGGCTGGCGCACGCGCCCCGACTGGTGCTGCTGCCGGCCTGCCAGTCGGGGGTGTCCAGCGTACTGGCCGGTGACGAGGTGATGGGGCTGACCTCGGCGCTGTTCGCGCTGGGCACCCGGACCATCTTCGCGACCGTGATCCCGGTGCCGGACGCGGCGACCCACCCGCTCATGGTCGCGCTGCACGATGCGCTGCGCCAGGGCATCTCACCGGCCGACGCGCTGGTGTACGCGCAGACCAAGGCGGACCCCTACGACCCCTCCGCGCTGGCGACGGTGGCTGGTTTCGTCTGTTACGGGGTGGGCTGACCCGGCGGTGTCCGGACGGCCGGCTCGGGATTGCCGGGCCGGGCAGGCCACCCCCGGGCCCGCCCGGCCCCTTGCGGTTGCGGCGCGGGCACCGCGACGGACCGGCGTTCACCCCCGATGCCCCCGACACACCCCCGTGCCACCGGCCGTCACTGCACCTGCCCCGGCGCGCCACACCGCCGTCACAGCACCCGGCGCCAGATCCCGCGGCAATCCAGGCTATGGACAAGAGCGGCTGGGAACCCCGCTGATACCTCCGAGGGCGAACTTCCTTCAAATTTCGCCAAGCACGCCAGAGCCAAGGACTAACGCCATACCTGACAATCCACCCAGTTCCAGAACTCGTCCGGCGGGCCGGCCGGACTCAACCGGGACCGCTGGAGCCGGCCGGGTCGTCGGTGATCAGTCGCCGTCGTACGGCTGATCACACCCGGGAGTGCGGATCCGCCCCTCGAACCGGGTGGAGAGCACCACCGTGGTCCGGGTGCGGGCAACCCCGCGGATCCGGTTCAGCGCGCCGATCACCCGTTCCAGCGCGGCCACGGTGGGCACCCGCACCTTGACCAGGAATGCCTCCTCGCCGGCCACGAACCAGCAGTCGGAGATCTCCGGCATCCCGCTGAGTGCCTCGGCGATCCGGTCCTGGTCACCGCGGTCGGACTGGAGGATGCCGATCATCGCGCTCACCCCCGCCCCGAGTGCGTCCGGGGCGACCGCGGCGTGGTAGCCGGTGATCACCCCCGCCGCCTCCAACTTGGCCACCCGCTCGTGCACCGCGGGTGCGGACAGGCCGACCCGGCGGCCCAGTTCCGCGTAGGTCGCCCGGGCGTTCGCCCGAAGCGCGTCGATGAGTGTCCGGTCCACGGCGTCCACCTGTACCAGTCAACTCAGCGCCGTTCACGGGCGTCAAGCCGGGCAGAAGGGCGCACTTAACATATCAAGGGGCGTATGTTGCACTATTCGCCGGACAGCAGTCGGTATCGGATGCTGTACTCACGCCACCGCAAGGGTGGGATTTCCCCAGCGGAGCCGGACCGATCGGTGACCGGTTGTAGCGTAACAAGGGGGGACTGATGGACCCACGGGAGCGACTGCTCACGCCCGGTGAGGTTGCCTCACTCTTCCGTGTCGACCCCAAAACGGTGACCCGGTGGGCCGCGGCAGGACGAATCCACAGTATTCGCACTCCGGGAGGCCACCGCCGGTTCCTTGAGTCAGAGGTTCGCGCCCTGTTGCACGAACTGTCTGGTGAGAACGGATCCGGAGAAGCGCGCCGTCAGTCCTGAGTGGAGGGTAGCGAGGACGTTCGGCCCGAGCCGATCCGTCCGCTCCACCGGCGGATCAGGTCGTGTTCCACCCCCAGCACATCGAGTACCTTGGCCGCGACGAAGTCAACCAGTTGGTCGACCGAGTCCGCGCCGGCGTAGAACCCGGGACTGGCCGGCAGCACCACCGCCCCCGCGTCGTGTAGGGCGAGCAGATGCACCAACGTGGACCGTCCCAGCGGTGTCTCGCGTGGAACAACGACCAGCCGGCGGCGCTCCTTGAGCGTGACGTCGGCCGCTCGTTGCAACAGGTCCTTGGACAGACCCAGGGCGATCCCGGCCACCGCGGCGGTACTGGCCGGCACCACCACCATGCCGCGGGTGGGGTACGAGCCACTGGACGGCCCGCCGGCCAGGTCACCGGCCGGCCAGTAGACGAGCCCGACCGGTGCGTCGGCGCCGGTGCCCACCGCGTCGACCGGATCCCGGCCCAGCCACCGGCCCAGGTCGGCGGCCCAGGACGCGTCCCGCAGCGCCAGCCCGGTCTCGTCCAGCAGGGTGAGCCGGGCCGCCCGGGACACCACCAGGTCAACCGGTTGGCCGGCGTCGAGCAGGCCGTTCAGCACGGCCCGGGCGTACCGGGTGCCCGACGCCCCGGACACCCCGACCACCCACGGCAGCCGCCCGGTCACCCGCCGAGCCCCTGTACGGCCACCAGGTCGGCGAGGGTGAACCCGAACAGGACCAGGCCCACCACCCCGTTCGCGGTGAAGAACGCCCGGCCCAACCGGGACAGGTCCTTGGCCCGCACGATCGCGTGCTCGTAACAGAACGCCACCACGGTCAGCCCGAGACCGACGTACCACAGCCCGCCCAGCCCCTCGATCACCCCGAACCACCCGAACAACGCGAAGGTGAACACGTGCGTGACCGCCGACGTCCACAGCGACGCGCGCACCCCCCACCGCACCGGAAACGAGTGCACCCCGATCCGCCGGTCGGCATCCACGTCCTGGCACGCATAGATCAGGTCGAACCCGCCGATCCAGGTACCCACGGCCAGGCCGAGCACCGCCGCCGGCCACGACCAGGAGTCGGTGACGCCCATCCACGCGCCGACCGGGGCCACTGCCTGGGCCAGCCCGAGCACCGCGTGCGGAGCCCAGGTGAACCGCTTGGTGTAGGAGTAGCCGATCAGCGGCAGGACCGCCACCGGGGCCAGCACCAGGCACAGCGGCCCGAGGGCCGCCGCCGCGGCGAAGAAGGCGGCCAACGCGACCAGTGCCCCGGTCCACGCGGTGCGCAGCGACACCGTTCCGGTCACCAGTTCCCGCCCGGCCGTACGCGGGTTCTGCGCGTCGATGTGCCGGTCGATGATCCGGTTCGCCGCCATCGCGAAGGTGCGGCCGGCCACCATGGCCACGGTGATCACGACCAGCCGCCACCAGACCACGTGGCCGGTCCGGTCGGCCATCGCGGTGAGTGCGGCCACGTAGGCGAACGGCAGCGCGAAGACGGAGTGTTCGATCACGACCAGCCGCAGGAACGCCCGCACCGGACCGGCCGGACCACCCCGCTCGGCGGCCGGGCCGGCCGACAGCGCGGTCAAAGGCCGTACTCCGCCCAGCGCCTGGTCACCCGCTCGACCACCTCTGGTGCCATCACACACTCCTCGGGCCAGCCCCGCAGGTACCCCTCCGCCGGCAGTTTGGCGGTGGCGTCCACGCCGAGTTTGCCACCCCAGAACTGCTGGTACGACGCGTGGTCGAGATGGTCGGTCGGCCCGGAGGTGTGCAGCACGTCGTGGTCGTAGTCCACGTTGCCGAACGCCCGCCAGGCCACCTCCCGGTAGTCGTGCACGTCACAGTCGGCGTCCACCACAACCACCAGCTTGGACAGCGACAGCAGCCCGGCTCCCCACACCGCGTGCATCACCTTCTGCGCGTGCTTGGGGTAGCGCTTGTGGATGCTGACGATCACGCAGTTGTGGAAGACGCCCTCGACCGGCAGGTCCATGTCCACGATGTCCGGGATGAGGAGCCTGACCAGCGGCAGGAAGATCCGCTCGGTGGCCCGGCCCATCGGCCCATCCTCCTGCGGCGGCGGCCCCACCACGATGGTCTGGTACACCGGATCGCGCTGGGTGGTCATGCACTCGACGGTCAACGCCGGAAACGGTTCGACCGGGGTGTAGAAGCCGGTGTGGTCGCCGAACGGACCCTCGGGTCGGCGGGCGCCCGGCTCCAGCCAGCCCTCCAGCACCACCTGCGCGTGCGCCGGCACCTGGAGCGGCACGGTCAGGCAGTCGACCATCTCCACCCGCCGGCCGCGCTGGTACCCGGCGAACAGGTACTCGTCGATGTCGGGCGGCAGCGGCGCGCTGGCCGCGTAGGTGACCACGGGGTCGCAGCCGAACGCGATCGCCACCGGCAGCCGCTCGCCGGCCCGCTCGGCCACCGCGTGGTGCGCGTTGGAGTCCTTGTGAATCTGCCAGTGCATACCCACGGTGCGCCGGTCGTGGCGCTGCAACCGGTACATGCCCAGGTTGCGCCCCCCGGTCCGGGGGTGTCGGGTGTGGGTCAGCCCGAGGTTGAGGAAGTCACCGCCGTCGCCCGGCCAGGACCGGATGCCCGGCAACCGGTACAGGTCCACCTCGCCGGCGCCGCCGACCGCCCCGTACACCACGTCCTGGCACGGCGCGGTACGCACCGTCCTGGGGGGTACCGCCCTGATCTGGGCCAGCTTCCCGAACGCCTCGCGCAGCCCGGTCCAGCCGACCGGAAGCTCGGGCCTGAGCAGTTCGCCGAGCCGGACGCCGACCTGGTCCAGTCGGTCCACGCCCAGCGCCAGCGCCATCCGACGCTCGGTACCGAACACGTTGATCGCCAGCGGGAACCCACCGGCGATCGGCCGCTCGAACAGCAGCGCCGGCCCACCGGAGCGCACCACCCGCTGGGCGATCTCGGAGACCTCCAGGTGCGGGTCCACCGGCACGGAGACCCGACGGAGTTCTCCCTGCCGCTCCAGCGCGGCGAGGAAGTCCCGCAGGTCGTCGTAGGGGTAGCCGGACATCATGTGCGCCAGTATTCCCGCGGGCGGCTACCCTGGCCTTGTCAGGGGGTGACCGTGCTCTACGTTCTCGCCATCCTCGCCGCGGTCGCGGTGGTCGTGGCGTTGTGGAGGCTACTCGGGCCGCAGCGCGCCCCGGGTGGCCAGCGTCCGCATCGCCGCGTCCTCGCCCCGGACGACGATCCAGACTTTCTTCGCGAGCTCGATGAACGTGCCCAGCGCCGCGACGACGACGAATCCCCCTGACCACCCGATCCCGGGCCGGCACTGAGGGGTTAGTCCCACCGCCGTCAGGGAAGTTGCGGCTGTTGGCGGTGTTGCTCGGCCATCGGGCGCGCGGCCGGGCCGCCGTCCCGGGGGAACCCGTCGGCGGTGTAGGCGGCCAGTTCGAGCAGCGCGTAGCGGGTCTCGGCGCGCAGCGCGCTCAGGTCCACCTCGGCGCCCTCCTCCAAGTGCGGGTCGTAGGGTACCTGCACCACCGAGCGGCAGCGTGCCGCGAAGTGCTCGTGCAACCGGTCCAGGTCCACCCCGCCGGACTTGGGCCGCACCGAGTTGATCACCGCGACCGAGCCGGCCACCAGGGACCGGTGCCCGTGCGCCTCCAGCCAGTCCAGCGTGGCGCTGGCGCTGCGGGCGCCGTCCACCGAACCGGAACTGACCACCACGAGCTGGTTGGCCAGGGCCAGCACCCCGGACATGGCCGAGTGCAGCAAGCCGGTGCCGCAGTCGGTCAGCACCACGTTGTAGAACCGCTCCAGGATGCCGGCCACCACCCGGTAGTCTCCCTCGCTGAACGCGATGGACACCGCCGGGTCGCTCTCGGAGGCCAACACCTCCAGCCGGTCCGGGGACTGTGACGTGTAGCGCCGGACGTCGGAGTAGCGCCCGATCCGGTCGGCGTCGTTGAGCAGGTTCCGCACCGTGGCCACGGTCTCCAGCGGGAGCTTGCCCGACAGGGTGCCGCGGTCGGGGTTGGCGTCCACCGCGATCACCCGGTCGCCGCGCAGCGAGGCCAGGGTGGCGCCCAGGCAGACGGTCATCGTGGTCTTGCCCACGCCGCCCTTCAGGCTGATCACCGCGATCCGGTAGCACCCCCGCACCGGTACGGTGGCGCGCTCCATCAGCTCGCGGCGCCGCAGGTCCGACGGCGCCTCGCCAGGATTCACCGCATGCGCCGACAGGGTGTACAGCGCCTTGCGCCACCCGGTCTGCGGGGTGCGCTTGCGCTGCCGGATCAGCGACTGGGCGGTCAGGTCCTCCACCGTGGGCGCGCCCCGCTCCCCCGGAGACGCCCACACCGGCGGGTCGGCGGAGGGCTGGGCACCGGTCCAGCGCGGGTCGTAGCCCGGCCACGCCGCGGTGCCCTGCTGGCCGCCCCAGCCCGGTGGCTGCGCGGGCGGCCGGGTTTGCTGCGGTGGCTGCGCTGGCTGCGGTGGTTGGGGAGGGTACGAGAGCTGCTGCGGGAGCTGCGCACCGCCGCCCCCGCCGCCCCACTGCCGCGCCGCCTGGTCGGGCGGCTGGGCAGCCGCACCGCCGGTGCCGCCGGGCGGCCAGCCCGGTGGCGGCTGCTGGGGCCAGGCGTTTCCCGGCGGCCCGTTCGGCGGTGGAGGCGGCGGGCCGGGCGGCATGCCCGCGGGCGGACCCGTCGTCGGACTCGTTACCGGACCTGTTGGCGGCGCGGCCTGCGGCCCCGGGCCGAATCCGGGCGGCGGGCTCCCCGCGGGTCCCGGCGGCCAGCCGGCCGGATGGGTCGGCGCTGTCGCCGGGGCGGCCTGGGGCGGCCGGGCGGGCTCGCCCGCTCCGACCGCGGGTGACTCCCCGCTGCCCGGGCCGGTCGGCGGGTTCCCGGCATCGGCGGGGGGCGCCACTGGCGGGTCGGCCGGCGAGCCCGGTTGGTCGGTGCCGGCCGCCGACACGGCCGGCTGCGCGGCACTGGACCGGTCCGGGGGGAACCGGTCCGCCGTGGGCCCGACAGCGGCCGGCGGATCGCCCCACCCGGCCGACTCCCACGGAGGCGCCTGGGTCGGCGGGGGCGGCATGAGCTCGGTTGGCTCGTCCGGCCGCCGTGCCGCCGGAGCCGGCTGCCCAGGCGCGGACTCCCACGGCAGTCCCGCCGCCTGGTCCGGCGGGCCGGTGAGTCCCGGTGCCGCCCCGAACCCGGCCGGCGGAGGCGGGGCGGGCGCGTGCTCCCCGGTGTCCGGGCCTGGCGGGTTGGGCGGGTTGGGCGGGGCGGGGTCGGCGGAGGTCTGCTCGCCGCCCGGGGCAGGGGGCTGCGGCTCGGAAGGCCGGCTGGCCTCTCCTCCGGGGGCCGATGTGGACATGAGGTGCGTCTCCTTGGCGGAGTGGGGTGTCTCGTCGGACAGCAACGCGTCCCAGGTCACCGGCGCGGATGGCGGTGCAGGGAGCTGCCATCCCCCCTGGGCAGGGGCTGTCGGGGCCGCCGGAGCGGGCCGTGGGTCGTCCAGCCCGGGTCTACGCCGCCACCGTTCCGGCCGGGGAGGCTGGGCCGCCCACGGTAGCGGTGATCCACCGGCCGGGTCGACCGGCCGGCCGGTCGCGGGCGTCGCCGGAGCGGGCGGAACGGGCAGTACGGGCGGAACCGGCTGGGTCGGCGGCACCGGTTCGGCAGCCGGGTTCGGGGGCGCGCCGGCCGATCCGGTCACCGCGGCGCCGTCCGGGTTGCCGTCCCGCGGCTCCGGTCCGGCCGGGCGGTCGGTGGCTCCGGGCCATCCGCCCGGGTCGGGCCCGGCTTCCTGGCGGGTCCGCATCCAGTCCTGTGCGGTGTCCCAACGAGCGAGGGCATCGGCCAGGCCCTGGCTGTCCGCGTCGTCGTCCGCGTGACGTCGAGGGCTCACCGGCGCCTCCTCCCACTCGTCACCGCGGTCGTCGCGTCGGGCGTGCCCGCGGCTGGACGGCAGTACCGCCAATCGTCGCGAGCCGCCTCCGACGCGCAGCCAGCTCACCACGCCTACGCGAGGAGGGTAGAACGTCCGCGGTCCCCACCACACGGCACGTGCCCGACTCAGCCCTCCCGACCTCCCCGCCGGCCAGAGGTTTTCGCAAGAAAACCTCACTATGTAACCGGTTACCCGTGAGGTTTTCGCGAGAAAACCTCAACGCGGGTGGGCCGGAGGGGACGCGGCAGGGATGGGCGGGCGTCGGCCTAGTTCAGTCCGGCGTAGGAGTGCAGGCCGGAGATGACCACGTTCACCACGAAGAAGTTGAACGTCATCGCGGCGAAGCCGAGCAGGTTGATCGTGGCCGCCCGACTGCCCTTCCACCCCGCGGTGGCCCGGGCGTGCAGGTATCCGGCGTAGATGACCCAGGCGATGAACGCCCAGGTCTCCTTGGGGTCCCAGCCCCAGTAGCGACCCCATGCCGCCTCGGCCCAGATGGCACCGCAGATAATGCCGAAGGTCCAGATCGGGAACCCGAACGCGATGGTCCGGTAGGCCAGCGTGTCCAATGTGGCCGCGGGCGGCAGCCGCCAGCCCAGCGCGGTGGGGAACCGCCGTGGCGTGCGGCCGGCGGCGATCAGCCGGTCGTACCGCTGCCGCACCAGGAACAGCACGCTGGCCACGCAACTGATCATGAACACGCCGGTGGCCACGATGGCCGCGGTGACGTGGATGGCCAACCAGTAGGAGTGCAGCGCCGGCACCAGTGGGCCGGCCTGGGTGTACAGCACGGTGCCGGCCAGGAACATCAGCACCACGATCGGGAACAGCACGAACAGGCCCAGCCGGCGGGCCTGCGGCACCCGCGCGACCAGCAGCAGGAATCCGGCCACCGCCACCAGGCCCATCGCCGAGGTGAACTCGTACATGTTGCCCCACGGCAGCCGGTGCGCCGACAGCCCGCGGGCGACCACCGAGCCTGCGTGCACGACCGCACCGGCGCCGACGCACCCGACCGCCACCCGACCGCACCAGGCGCCGAGCCGACCCGAACCGGCGAACCGCCCCAGCCCGGTCCGACCGGCGGGATCCGCCGGGCCGTTCGGGTCGACGGGGCCGCCTGCACCACCGGGTTCGGACACCGGGGCCGGCTGCGACCCGACGGCCACACCAGCGCCGACCAGCACCCGGTCGGCGGTCCGCCGGTCGGCGGCGCCACCGGCCGCGTCCCGCCGGCCGAACGCGTACTCCGCGCAGAACGCCACCAGTGCCACCACGTA
The DNA here is from genome assembly GCA_036278435.1 of Mycobacteriales bacterium. GTDB lineage: Bacteria > Actinomycetota > Actinomycetes > Mycobacteriales > DASULA01 > DASULA01. The sequence continues at coordinate 11,297 of DASULA010000276.1, forward strand.
TCCGGCGATCGCGGCGGCGAACAGCTCGTCGGACAGGTGCGCCAGCCCGGCGTTGACGATCATGGCTGGTCCTTCCCTCGTGTGCCCTCCGGCGACTCGACCGGCTCGACCGGCTCGGTCACGTCGACCGGCTCGGTCAGGTCAGCCGGCTCGACCGGCCCGGTACGTTCGGCCGCATCGACCACACCGACACCCGACCCGACCGACGCTGTGTCCGCACCGGTCCGCAGCCGCTCGACCAGGCGGGCGAACTCGGCGGTGAACACGCCCGAGTCGGTCCTGGCCAGCCCCCCCGCGTCGACCACGGTACGACCCGGCCCGGCGTCGTCGCCGGCGGGGGTGAGCCGCAGCCAGAGCCGGCGGCGGCGCACCCGCAGGGACAGCAGCAGTCCCA
>DASULA010000277.1:0-15909 GCA_036278435.1 Mycobacteriales bacterium
CGGATCTGCGGGCGGTGCTCGGGCGGGCCGGGGAACGGGTGGCACCGGAGTTCTCCCGGTTCGAGAGCTGGCTCGCCGACGAGTTGGCCGCCTCGGCCCGCGGGGACTGGGTGCTGGGCGAGACCCGGTACACCGCGCTGCTGCGGGAGCGCGAGCTGCTGGACACCGACACCGCGGGGCTGGCCGAACTGGGACGGCAGAGCTACCGGCAACTCGACGAGCAGATGCGCGAGGTGGCCGCCCGGGTGCCCGGCGGCGGTCCGGACTGGCGCGCGGTGATGGAGTCGCTGAACGCCGACCACCCACCCACGCTCGACGCGATGCGCCAGGAGTACGAGGACGCCACCGAACGTGCCCGGCTGTTCCTGCGCGAGCACGAGCTGGTGTCCTTCGTCGAGGGTGAACAGTGCCGGGTGGTGCCCGCCCCGGTGTACCAGCGGGGGGTGCTCGCGGTGGCGTCGTACTTCGGGCCGCCGTCGATGACCGACCGGCGCACCGGGCACTTCTACGTCCCGTTCACCCCGGAGGGGGCCGGCCCCGAGCAGGTGGAGCAGCGGCTGCGCACGAACAGCCGCGCGTCCATCCCCACCATCGCTGTGCACGAGGCGTACCCGGGGCACCACTGGCACGGTTCGGTGGCGGCGGGCAGTCCCCGGCCGCTGCGCAAGGTGCTGCGCACGTCGTACTTCTCGGAGGGATGGGCGCTCTACGCCGAGCACATGATGTGGGAGCGCGGGTTCTTCGCGGACCCCGCCCAGGAGTTGGCGCACCTGGACGCGCGGATCTTCCGGGCCGCCCGGATCGTGGTGGACACCTCGCTGCACACCGGCGACATGGGGTTCGACGAGGCGGTGGACTTCATGGCCACCAACGCGTCGCTGTCGCCGCAGACCGCCCGGGCCGAGGTCCGCCGATACTGTTCCTGGCCGACCCAGGCCTCGTCCTACCTGACCGGCGCGCTGTACCTGGAACGGATCCGGGACCGCTGGTCCGAACGCAACCCAGGTGCGCCGCTACGTGACTTCCACGACCGCATCGCCGGCTCGGGCCGGCTCGCCCTGAGTCTGGCCGAACGGGTCGTGCTTGGCTGACCCGAGCTGGTCCGAGCGTCTGGGCTGGTCGGGCCCGCGGCTGGGCACCGTCCGCAGGTGGTCGGGCACCCGCCGGAACCGGGTCGGGGGCTCTCAGCATCCACTCAGGCCGTCGAGTCACACTGGTCTGGTGCGGATCCTTGTGGTTGACGACGACCGCCCGGTGCTCGAATCGCTGCGCCGGTCACTGGCGTTCAACGGGTACGAGGTCGATCTGGCCCGCAACGGCGTGGAGGCGCTGGACGCGGTCGCGGCTCGGCGCCCAGACGCCATGGTGCTGGACGTGATGATGCCCAGGCTGGACGGCCTGGAGACCTGCCGACGGCTGCGGGCGGCCGGCGACGACCTGCCGGTGCTGGTGCTGACCGCGCGTGACGCGGTGTCGGACCGGGTGAGCGGCCTGGACGCCGGCGCCGATGACTACCTGCCCAAGCCGTTCGCGCTGGAGGAGTTGCTGGCCCGGTTGCGGGCACTGCTGCGGCGCACCCAGCCGGTACGGGACGACACCGACGACCTGCTGTCCTTCGCCGACCTGACCCTGGACACCGCCACCCGCGAGGTGCGCCGGGGGGATCGGGATGTGCGGCTGACCCGCACCGAGTTCAGCCTGCTCGAACTGCTGCTGCGCCACCCCCGGCAGGTGCTGACCCGGTCCCAGATCCTGGAGGAGGTGTGGGGCTATGACTTCCCGACCACGGAGAACTCGCTGGAGGTCTACGTGGGGTACCTGCGCCGCAAGACCGAGGCCGACGGCGAGCGCCGGCTGATCCACACCGTGCGGGGCGTGGGCTACACACTGCGGGAGGCGCCTTGACGGTCGCTGCCAGACGGGTTGGGCCGCGGCGGGGACTCAGCCTGCGGACCAGGTTGACCCTGTTCGTCGCCCTCGCCGTCGGACTGGCGGTGGCGCTCACCTCGGTGGCCGCGTACTTCACCGTGCGGCACGAGTTGTACAGCCAGTTGGACCGGTCACTGGTGAACCGGGCCCAGGCGGCGATCCACGGTCCGCTGGTCGACCCGCTGACCCTGGCCAGGTTCCCGGCTCCGCTGCTCGGATCGGCCGACCTGCGGATCGCCCTGGTGCAGGCCGACGCGTCGTACGTGTCGGCTATGGGCGGGGTCAGGCCGCTGTTGGGTGACTCGGAACTGGCGGTGGCGCGCGGTGAGTCGCCGCTGTCGCTGCGCACCGAGTCCCAGGGTGGGATGACCTACCGGGTGGTGGCCGTGCCGGCCGAGCCGGGCCGGGCGCTGGTGTTCGCCCAGTCCACCGAACCGACCGCAGACCAACTGCACGGTCTGGGGGTCATCCTGCTGGTGGTGGGTGGGATCGGGATCGTGCTCGCGGCCAGCGCCGGATTGTCCATCGCGCGAGCCGGGCTGCGCCCGGTGGAGCGGCTCACCGCGGCGGCCGAGGGGATCGCCCACACCGGCGAGCTGCACCCGATCGCGGTACGCGACGGCGACGACGAGTTGGCCAGGCTGGCCCGAAGTTTCAACGCCATGCTGGGGGCGTTGGGCCAGTCGCAGCTTCGCCAGCGGCAACTCGTCGCCGACGCGGGCCACGAACTGCGCACGCCGCTGACCAGCCTGCGCACCAACCTCGACCTGCTCGCCCAGAGCCTCCAATCCGGCGCGGACGGTCTGGCCGCGGAGGAACGCGACGCCCTGCTGTCGGACGTGCGGGCACAGGTGGAGGAGATGTCCGGGCTGGTCGCCGACCTGGTGGAGCTGGCCCGCGGTGATGGCTCGGGCGGTCAGGTGGAACAGGTCAGCCTGACCGAGCTGATCGAACGCGCGCTGGATCGGGTCCGCCGACGGGCTCCGGGGGTCAGCTTCTCGGTCCGAATCGACCCGTGGGAGATGAACGGCGACCCGACCGCGCTGGAACGCGCGGTGACCAACCTGCTGGACAACGCCGCGAAGTGGAGCCCGCCGGGTGGCGCCGTCACGGTGACCCTGGACCGGGGCGTGCTCCGGGTCGCCGACCAGGGCCCGGGAATCGGGCCGGCCGACCTGCCGCACGTGTTCGAGCGGTTCTACCGGGCCGCCGACGCCCGCTCGCTGCCCGGCTCAGGGCTGGGGCTGGCCATCGTCCGGCAGATCGTGGAACGGCATGGCGGGGTGGTCGAGGCGGGCCGGGCACCGTCGGGTGGCGCCATGCTGACCGCGCGATTTCCGGGGTGGGCAGTTCCCGACATCCCGGCGGTGGCGAGTTCTGGGGAATCATTCAGGCAGGATTCAGGCTCTTCTCAGCCTGTCCGGTAAATCTTGGGGCATGAGCGAGCATGGGCGAGCGAATCAGACAACACAGTGTGCTGGTGCCTCATGCCCGCCCGGAGCGAAGCGAGGACGGGCATGAGTAACGAGACTCCGTACGAGCACGGATCATCGGATCCGCATGCGCCGTCCCCAACCGGCGATGTCCCGACCGGTGACATCCGGGCGGAGGCGACAGACCGACTGCCGGGCGAGGACGCGCCGACCCCGCGGCACGAGCTGGACGGACCGGGCACGCGACCCCCGGCAGCAGAGTTCGGATCCCACCAGACCGGATGGAGCGCCCCGACCCCGCGCCCGTTCGGCGGGCCGGATCCGACCGAACGTGGCGGCGCCGCGACCCCGCGCCCCGGGTTCGGCCAACCGGGCACGCAACCCCCGGCAACAGAGTTCGGATCCCACCAGACGGACTGGGTGGCCTCGCCCCCGTCGGACCCGTTCCGTCCACCGTCGTCGGCCGGTTCCCCGCCACCGGCACCCTCGGAGTCGACGTCGGACACCATGTCCTACGGTGGTTTCGGCCAGTACGGGCAGTACGCATCGTACGGGGCTTCGATCCCGACCTATCCCTCGCAGACTCCGCCGGGCGGCAACGCCCCGGGCGGCACCGGGCGGACCCGTCGCCGGGGTGTCGCCGTGCTGGCCGCGGTTCTGGTCGCGGCCGTGGTCGGCGGCGGGGTGGGCGCCGCGGTCGAGCACCGGTTCGACAACGTGCAGCCGACCGCGACGAACGCGCTGAACACGCCGCCGCTGCCAAGGACGTCGTCGAAGGCGCCCGCGGGATCAGTGGAGCAGGTTGCGCAGACGGTGCGCCGCAGCGTCGTGTCGATCATCGTGTCGGCGGTGAACGGCGGCGATGAGGGTACCGGGGTGATCCTCAGCTCCGACGGGTTGATCCTGACCAACAACCACGTGGTCGCCGCGGCGGCCAATGGCGGTCGGGTCACGGTGACCTTCGACAACGGCAAGAGTGCCACCGCCCAGATCGTCGGCCGGGACCCGACCTCGGACCTGGCCGTGATCCGCGCGCAGGGCGTCAGCGGGTTGCAGCCGGCGTCGCTGGGCCGGTCCGCGGATCTGGCGGTCGGCCAGCAGGTGGTCGCCATCGGATCGCCACTCGGCCTGTCGGGCACCGTCACCTCGGGAATCGTCAGCGCCCTGAACCGTCCGGTTCGTACCGGTGACGACACTGATCCGGGCAGTACCGCGACCGTCATGGAGGCGATCCAGACCGACGCCGCGATCAACCCGGGCAACTCCGGCGGACCGTTGGCCGATCTCAGCGGGCAGGTCGTGGGCATCAACTCCGCGATCGCCACCGTGGGCCAGTCGGCGGTCGGCGGCCAGTCGGGCAACATCGGGGTCGGTTTCGCCATCCCGATTGACCAGGCCCGTCCGATCGCCAACGAGTTGATCAAGCAGGGGCATGCCGAGCACTCGCAACTGGGCGTCACGGTCAGCGACCCGCAGACCGCGGGCGGCGTGGGCGGTGCCGTGATCAGGTCGGTCAACCCGGGAGGGGCGGCCGACCACGCCGGTTTGAAGCCGAACGACCTGATCACCAAGGTGGACGACCAGAAGATCGACGGGGCCGACGCACTCGTCGCCGTGATCCGTGCGCACCAGCCCGGCGACAAGGTCACGGTGGTCTACGCCCGGGGCGGTTCGTCCCACACCACCACGGTCACCCTGGGCCGCGAGTAACGGGCACAGTCACCCGAGGAGGGGTCCGGCCCGAGCCGGACCCCTCCGGCTGTCCGGGGCCTCGCCGGCCGTGGCCAAGCCGAGAATCGGAAATTGACATAACTTCACCGAGGGCATCATCGTCCACGCATCGGCTTCGGGCCGCGGTGTTCTGTCATGCTGGCCGGTAGATGTCGGATCGATGATCTACCCGGACCACGCGCACGACGCGCTGTTCCTCCTCGATCCGCAGGACGACCCGATACTCGCCGCGCCTGTGCGGATCTGGGGCGCCAGATCGCGCGGTTGTCGGCGTGGGCGAGCAAGGCTGGTCACCAGGTCGTCAGGGTGGAGGCCGAGATCGGCTCTGGGATGAACGGCAGCCGGCCGAAGATCAGGCGGATGCTCGCCGACTCGGCTGTGACGACCGTGATGGTAGAGCACGCTGACCGGCTTGGCCGCATGAACGTGGAACTGGTTGAGGCCGCGCTGTCCGCGCACGGCCGCCGCCTGGTCGTTGTCGATGACGGCGAGGTTGCCGACGATCTGGTGGCCGACATGGTGGAGGTTCTGACCTCGTTGTGCGCCGGTCTGTACGGACGCCGCTCGGCGAAGAACAGGGCCCGCAAGGCGTTGGATGCCGCCCGGCATGGCTGAGGCCGCGCTGCGGCCGATCGAGGCGCCGTTCGTCGCTGTGGGCCCATCGGGTGTGGCGATCCGGACCCGGCTCAAGGGCCTCACGCCCGCCGACGACACGGTGCTGCGCCTGGTCGGCGCACACCTGGGGACGCTCGCCTCCCGAGACCTCAAGCGGCGCTGCGATGACGGCCTGGACCACTCCACCGGCACGTGGGCCGAACGGAAGCGGGACCTGACCGGACAGTCCTCCTCCCGCTGGGCTGGGTCGATCACGAAGGCCACCCACGATCAGTGGGCGCTGTCCCGGCATGCGCAACTCGCGCACATCCAGTGCCTTGAGGCCGGAATCGGCACGATCACGCACCGACTGTCCCTGCCAGTCGGAAAGAAGGGCTCCAAGCGGTCCCCGGGTGGTTACCGCAGCAGGCAGGAGTGGTTCACCAAGACCCGCCGCCTGCACCTACTTCAAGACCGGCTGGAGCGAGAGCGCGCCGACCGGGGAGCCGGGCGTGTCCGTGTCGTGCGAGGCGGGAAGAAGCTAGCCCGCAACCGCCACAACCTTCAGACCGCCCACCTGTCCGCCGACCAGTGGCGGCAGCACTGGCAGGCCGCACGCTGGTTCCTCGCCGCAGACGGGGAGTCCGGGAAGCGGTACGGCAACGAGACGATCCGCGTCACACCGGATGGTGAGGTCTCACTCAAGCTGCCCGCACCGCTGGCTCACCTGGCCAACGCAGGGCACGGCCGGTACGTGCTCACCGGCCGTGTGCAGTTCCATCACCGGGGCGAGCAGTGGGCCGACCGCGTCAACGCGAACCGCGCCGTGGCCTACCGCATCCACCTGGACGTGGGCCGGGGCCGCTGGTACCTCACCGCGTCGTGGACGATCCCACCACACAGGACCGTGCCACTCGCCCAGGCCAGGCAAGGCGGTGTGATCGGGGTGGACACCAACGCCGATCACTTCGCCGCATGGCGCCTGGACACCCACGGCAACCCGTGCGGCGGGCCACGCCGGTTCTGCTACGACCTGTCCGGCAATGCCGCTCACCGCGACGCGCAGATCCGCCACGCCCTGACCCGGCTCCTGCACTGGGCCGCCCGCCGCGGGGTGTCCGTCGCGGTCGAAGACCTCGACTTCACAGCCGAGAAGACCCGGGAGAAGCACGGCCGCCGCAAGCGGTTCCGCACGCTGATCTGCGCCATGCCCACCTCCAAGCTCCGGGCCCGGCTCGTGAGCATGGCGGCCGAACTCGGCATCACCGTGGTCGCGGTCGACCCCGCCTACACCTCCCGCTGGGGCGCGCAGCACTGGCAGAAACCCATGTCCACGCCCCGCCGCACGACCACCCGTCATGACGCGGCCAGCATCGCGATCGGACGACGCGCCCTCGGGCACCGCATTCGGCGACGGACGGCACCGCCCCTGCACGACCAGAGCGATCGTGTAGGGCATCGGACCGCCCAGGCCGGACACGGCACCCCAGGACGTGAGGGAACCCACCCCCGCACCACCGGACCACCGACACGATCGGTTGGAACCAGTGCGGCGCGAACACGGGAGACCAGGATGCTCAACACCGTTCGGAGCGCCCGGCTGAGCCTGTGCAACCCATGCTCAGTCTGTAGGAACGGTTTGGAGACTCTCCAGGGATGAGCGGCCCGTGGATGAACTCGAAAATCGCCCATGCGGCGTTGAGCGGGATGCCCCTGGGCGGCCCCGCCTGTGGAGTCCGCAGTACACCGGACGCGAGCCGTATGGAGTATGCATCGCTCACGCGACACGTCCGCGCTGTGTTGTCTGGTTCGCTCGCCAAGGCTCACTCACGCGTCGGCGTCCTGTTGACGCTGGCGCTCGTCGAGTGCGGCACGCAGGTCGTCCAGGGTGTGGTAGTCGCCCGCTGAGACCTCCTGGTCGGCAGCCAGGATCTCCGACACGGCACCTGGCTCCGCGAGCAGTTCGCGGGTCATCTGAATGGACTCGAAGTCAGCTACGGCGATGACCATGACATGCGGCCTGCCGTTCCGCGTGACGATCACGCGGTCATGGGTGGCTGCCACCTCATCGGCGATGGCCGAGAAGCGTGCCTTGACATCATTCAGCGGCAGGATGGTCATGACCAAAATAGTTGACCACAATCCCGACTACAAGAGGTGCGTCATCGGTGCCAGCAGTCGACGTGAGTCCGCCCTCGGCAGGATGCCTACGCCGCAGGTGACCCCGGGCTCACCCGAGTCCACGTTGATCTCACGAGCGCCGCCGTCACCGCAACGGCAGGAGGGCGTCCACGGCCAGCGCCACGAACAGCAGCGCGAGGTAGCTGTTGGACAGGTGGAACAGGCGCATCGGCTTGGGCCCTTCGGCACCGCCCAGCCGGCCGCTCCCGGTTTCCGCCGCGTCCGGGATGTCCGCGGTGCCCGCCGTACGGCGGACCCGGCGGTACAGCCGGTGCGCCTCGGTGAGGAACCAGCCGCCGAGCCCCACCGCGCACACCCCGTAGACCCACGACGTGGCCAGCGGCCAGAGCGCCAACGAGGTCAGCACCGTGGCCCAGCCGTACCACAGGATCCGACGCACCACCGCCAGCGGCGAGGCCACCACCGGCAGCATCGGCACGCCGGCCCTGGCGTAGTCCGCGCGGAACCGCATGGCCAGCGGCCAGTAGTGGATGGGCGTCCAGAAGAAGACCACGAAGAACAGCACCACCGGCGGCCAGCCCAGCCCGCCAGTCACCACCGACCATGCGATCAGTACCGGCATGCAGCCCGCGGCACCGCCCCAGACGATGTTCTGCGGGGTGCGGCGCTTGAGCCCGAGGGTGTAGACGAGCACGTAGAAGAGGATCGCCGCCAGGCTCAGCCCGGCGGCCAGCGGGTTGGTGGCCGCCAGCATCAACCCGACCGCGGCGACTCCCAGCGCGAGGCCGAACAGCAACGCGCCGCACGGGCTGACCGCGTGCCGGGCCAACGGCCGGTGCGCGGTACGCCGCATCACCTCGTCGATGTCGCGGTCCAGGTAGCAGTTCAGCGCGTTGGCACTGCCGGCGGCCAGTGACCCGCCGACCAGGGTGGCCACCAGTAGCCGCACCGACGGCAGACCGTGCCCGGCCAACATCATGGTCGGCACCGTGGTCACCAGCAGCAACTCGATGATCCTCGGTTTGGTCAACGCGACGTAGGCCCGCAGCACCGCCAGCGGTGAACGGGGTCGGGCGGTCCGCTCCAGGACGGCGGTCACCGCCGCGCCGTCCTCGGGTCTGTCCGGGAGGTCATCGGGTGAGGCACCTCGGTGGGAAAGGAGAACCCGCGGTAGCGCCGCGGTGGCGGTTTCTCACTGTAGTCGCGGACGTGTCCGGTCCCGGCTCCGGGGTGCCGCGCGGCGGAACCCCGCCCGCGCGGCGGCACAGCCGGACCAGACGCCGGTCACGGGACGGCCACCGACTGGCCGACCACACCCCGCCACACCCCGCCACACCACGCCACGCCACGCCACGCCACGCCGATAGTTGTGAACCGCCGGGCGGCGGGCGGGTGGGTCACGGACTAGGGTTGGTTCGGACGACTGCCAGGTCCGGCCCTCAGCCGTGGGCGAGCGGCGCCGAGGGCCAGTTCGCGATGGAGGGCTCAGACCCGCGTGATTCACCACCCGAACGCTCCGCACCAGGCATACCCCGACGGCTGGACCGACCTGGACACCAGGACGGTTGACACCGTCCGGGTACTGGCCATGGACGCGGTGGAGAAGGCCGGCAGCGGCCATCCCGGCACCGCGATGAGCCTGGCCCCGGCGGCCTACCTCCTCTTCCAGCGGCTGCTCCGGCACGACCCGGCGGACCCGGCCTGGCTCGGCCGGGACCGTTTCGTACTGTCCGCCGGCCACAGCAGCCTCACCCTGTACATCCAGCTCTACCTGTCCGGCTACGGCCTGGAACTGTCCGACCTGCAGGCGCTACGTACCTGGGGGTCGCTCACCCCGGGGCATCCCGAGCACGGCCACACGGTCGGGGTGGAGACCACCACCGGGCCGCTGGGCCAGGGCGTGGGCAACGCGGTGGGGATGGCCATGGCCAGCCGGCGGGAGCGCGGCCTGTATGACCCGGACGCCCCGGCCGGGCAGAGCCCGTTCGACCACATTATCTGGTGTTTCGCCTCCGACGGGGACATGCAGGAGGGGGTCAGCGGCGAGGCGTCCTCGCTGGCCGGCCACCAGCGGCTGGGCAACCTGGTGCTGCTCTACGACAGCAACCACATCTCCATCGAGGACGACACCGACATCGCGTTCAGCGAGGACGTGTGCGCCCGGTACGAGGCGTACGGCTGGCACGTGCAGACGGTCGATTCGGGGGAGAACGTCGCGGCGCTCCAGGACGCGCTGTTGGCCGCCCGCGCCGAAACCAGCCGTCCGTCCCTGGTGCGGGTGGACACCATCATCGCCTGGCCGGCGCCGAACAAGCAGAACACCGGCAAGGCGCACGGTTCGGCGCTGGGCGCCGCCGAGGTGGCCGCGACCAAGAAGGTCCTCGGCTTCGACCCGGACCAGTCCTTCCAGATCGCCCCGGAGGTGCTCGCGCACGCCCGCCAGATCCGGCAGCGTGGTGCCGCGCTGCACGCCGAGTGGCAGCCGTCGTTCGACTCGTGGGAACGGGCCAACCCGGCCGGCCGAGCCCTGCTGGACCGGCTCCAGGCCCGCCGGCTGCCCCCGGACTGGGACGCCGTGCTGCCCAGCTTCCCGGCCGACCCGAAGGGGATGGCCACCCGCAAGGCGTCCAGCCAGGTGCTCGGCGCGCTGGCACCGGTGCTGCCCGAGCTGTGGGGCGGATCGGCCGACCTGGCCGAGTCGAACAACACCACGATGGCCGGGGAACCGTCGTTCGTCCCGACCGACCACCAGACCAAGGAGTGGCCGGGCAACCCCTACGGTCGCACCCTGCACTTCGGCATCCGTGAGCACGCGATGGGGGCGATCCTCAACGGCATCGCGCTGCATGGTGGCACCCGGCCCTACGGCGGGACGTTCCTGGTGTTCAGCGACTACATGCGCCCGTCGGTGCGGCTGGCCGCCCTGATGGGCCTGCCGGTCACCTACGTGTGGACCCACGACTCGGTCGGGCTGGGCGAGGACGGCCCGACCCACCAGCCGGTCGAGCACCTCGCCGCGCTGCGCGCCATTCCCGGCCTGGACGTGGTCCGCCCGGCCGACGCGAACGAGACCGCGGTGGCCTGGCGGACGATCCTCACCCACACCGACCGGCCCGCCGGGCTGTGCCTGACCAGGCAGAACGTGCCCGTCGTCGACCGGGACCAGCACGCGTCGGCCGACGGGGTGGCCCGCGGCGGGTACGTGCTCGCCGAGGCCTCCGACGGGCCGCCGGCGGTCATCCTGGTCGCGACCGGGTCGGAGGTGAGGTTGGCGCTGGAGGCCCGGACCAGGCTGGAGGCGTCGGGGGTGGCGACCCGGGTGGTGTCGATGCCGTGCCTGGAGTGGTTCCGGGCCCAGGAACAGTCCTACCAGGAGTTGGTGCTGCCCCGGGGTGTGCGGGCCCGGGTGAGCGTGGAGGCCGCGGTGGCGCAGGGCTGGCGGGAGGTCGTCGGGGACACCGGCGAGATCGTCAGCCTGGACCACTTCGGGGCCAGCGCCGCGTACTCGGTCATCTTCGAGCAGTTCGGTTTCACCCCCGACCACGTGATCGCCGCGGCTCACGCGAGCCTGCACCGGTCCGGGCAGATCAGCGGCAGCACCACCGGCACCTGAGCAGCAGACCCGAGACCTGGAGGGTTCCATGAGCGACGTCCTCGCCGACCTGACCGCTGCCGGCGTGGCGGTGTGGCTGGATGACCTGAGCCGGGAGCGGCTGGTCACCGGCAACCTGGAACGGCTGGCCCGTGAGCGGCACGTCGTCGGGGTCACCAGCAACCCGACGATCTTCGCGCACGCCATGAAGCACAGCGACTTCTACACCGAACAGCTACGCGAGCTGGCCGTGCGCGACGTGGGCGTGGGTGAGGCGGTCCGGGCGATGGTCGCCTATGACGTGCGGTGGGGCTGTGACGTGCTCGCTCCGGCGTTCGAACGGACCGGCAAGCTGGACGGTCGGGTGTCCCTGGAGGTCGACCCGAACATCGCCCACGACGCCGACCGGAGCGTGGCCGAGGCCAAGGCGCTGTGGTGGCTGGTGGACCGCCCGAACCTGTACATCAAGATCCCGGCCACCGCCGAGGGCATTCCGGCGATCACCCGGACCCTGGCCGAAGGCATCAGCGTGAACGTCACCCTGATCTTCTCGCTGCGCCGTTACGACGAGGTCATGGACGCGTTCATGGCCGGGATGGAGCAGGCCGCTGACAACGGTCACGACCTGTCGGCGATGGCCTCGATCGCCTCGTTCTTCGTGTCCCGGGTGGACACCGAGGTGGACAAGCGGTTGGACAAGATCGGCGGTGAGCGGGCCCGGGCCTTGCGCGGCAGGGCGGCGATCGCCAACGCCCGGCTGGCCTACCAGCGCTACGAGCGAGTCTTCGCCAGCGACCGCTGGCGGGCGCTTGCCGCGGCCGGGGCCCGCCCACAGCGACCCCTGTGGGCCTCGACGAGCACCAAGGACCCGGCCTACGGCGACACCCGGTACGTGGTCGACCTGGTCGCGCCCGGCGTGGTCAACACCATGCCCGAGCCGACGATCGAGGCGATGGCCGACCACGGTGAGCTACGCGGCGACACCGTGCGCGGCGCCGACGTGGTGGCCGCGGCCCAGCGGGTGCTGGACGGACTGGGCGAGTTGGGCATCGACTATGACGACGTGGTGCGGGTGCTGGAGGACGAGGGTGTGCAGAAGTTCGCCGACTCCTGGACGACGGTGTTCGAGACGGTCAGCCGGGAGCTGGACCGGCTGCGGGCCGGTGCCCGGTGAGTGGCGCCGATCCAGACTTCCGGGCCCGGTCCGGGCTGTCCATCGAGGCGTACAACGACCTGGCCGACGCGGTCGGTGAGATCGTCGGGCAGGCGGTGACCGAGCACGTGCCGACCCGTCTCGCCGGCGGGGACGCCACCCTGTGGGGGCCGGCTGCCGAACCCGGGGCGCGGATCCGGCTCGGGTGGCTGGACCTTCCCCGCGCCTCCCGCGGCCTGCTGGACCGGCTGTCCGCGCTGCGCGCCGAGTTGACCGCCGAGGGCATCGACCGGATCGTGCTGGCCGGCATGGGCGGGTCGTCGCTGGCACCGGAGGTCATCTGCCGCACCGCCGGAGTCGACCTGACCGTGCTGGACACCACCGACCCCGGCCAGGTCCGCGCCGCGCTCGCCGACAGGCTGGACCGCACCCTGGTGGTGGTGTCCTCCAAGTCGGGCACCACGGTCGAGACCGACAGCCACCGCCGCGTCTTCGCCCAGGCGTTCGCCGACGCCGGCCTGCCGGCCGGGCAGGTCGGCCGGCGGTTCGTGGTGGTCACCGACCCGGGCTCGCCGCTGGAACAGGTCGCCGAGGGCGGCGGCTACCGGGAGGTCTTCCTCGCCGACCCGGATGTCGGCGGCCGGTACAGCGCCCTGTCCGCGTTCGGCCTGGTGCCCGCCGCGCTGGCCGGAGCGGACGTGGCCAGCCTGCTCGACGACGCCGAGGCGCTGTCGGCCGCGCTGCCCAACGACTCGGCGAACCCCGGCCTGGATCTGGGTGCCGCGCTGGGCGCGGCGTTCACCCGGGGGCGCGACAAGATCGTGATCGCCGACGTGGGCTCCGGGCTGGTCGGACTGGGCGACTGGGCCGAGCAGTTGATCGCCGAGTCCACCGGCAAGGACGGGCGTGGCCTGCTGCCGGTCGTGGTGGAGTCCTGCGACGCGCCGGGCAGCCGCGGCCAGGACACGTTCCTGATCACCATCGGGTCCAGCGTGGACGGGGGCGGTGCCACGGTCAGCGGCCCGCTGGGCGCGCAGTTCCTGGTGTGGGAGTACGCCACCGCACTGGCCGGCCGGGTGATCGGCATCGATCCGTTCGACCAGCCGAACGTGGCCGAGTCAAAGGACAACACCAGGCGGATTTTGGCCGACGGGCTACCCGAGGCCGCTCCGGTGTTCACCGACGGGGCGGTGCAGGTGTTCGGCGACCCGGGCCTGCTGGGCGACATCCGAACCGTGGCCGGCGTCCTGCGCGCGCTCCTGGACGCGATCGGGGACCGTGGGTACCTGGCGGTGATGGCCTACCTCGACCGGCACGCCGACGCGTCCGCGGCCGACCTGCGCACCCTGCTCGCCCGGGCCACCCCGCACCCGGTCACCTTCGGCTGGGGACCCCGCTTCCTGCACTCCACCGGGCAGTACCACAAGGGTGGCCCGCAGGTGGGCGCGTTCCTCCAGATCACCGGGGCGGTGGCCGAGGATCTGCGCATTCCCGGGGTGCCCTACACGTTCGGCCAACTCCAGGCTGCCCAGTCCGCCGGCGACCTGCAGGCGCTGGCCGGCCGGGGACGGCCGGTGGCCCGACTCCACCTCACCGACCGGGCCGCCGGACTCGGCCAGCTTCTCGAGGCGGTGGTCTGACCATGTCGGGCAACCCGTTGCGCGACGCCCGGGACCGACGACTTCCCCGGATCCCGGAACCGTGCGCTCTGGTCGTCTTCGGGGTGACCGGGGACCTGGCCCGCAAGAAGCTCATCCCGGCCGTGTACGACCTGACCAACCGGGGGCTTCTCCCCACCGACTTCGTGCTGCTCGGCTTCGCCCGGCGGGACTGGGGTGACGGCGACTTCGAGGACGTGGTGCGGGCCGCCGCCCGGGAACACGCGCGCACCCCGTGGAGCGAGGCGGTGTGGTCACGGCTGGTCGGCAGCATCAAGTTCGTGCCCGGTTCGTTCGACGACGACAACGCCTTCGACACGCTCGGCCAGACCCTGGACGACCTGCGCGCCTCGCACGGCATCAAGGGCAACGCGGCGTTCTACCTGTCCATCCCGCCGTCGATGTTCCCGGTCGTGCTCAAGCAGCTCCAGCGCACCGGGATGGCCGACAACGAACGGTCCGGCGGGTGGCGCCGGGTCGTGGTGGAAAAGCCGTTCGGCCACGACCTGGCCAGCAGCCGCGCGCTCAACGAGCTGGTCGACGACGTGTTCACCCCGCAGGACGTGTTCCGGATCGACCACTACCTGGGCAAGGAGACGGTCCAGAACATCCTGGCGCTTCGGTTCGGCAACACCATCTTCGAGCCGATCTGGAACGGCAACTACGTCGACTCGGTGCAGATCACCATGGCCGAGGACGTCGGCATCGGCGGGCGCGCCGACTTCTACGACCGGACCGGCGCGGCCCGAGACGTGATGCAGAACCACCTCATGCAGTTGCTGGCGCTCACCGCGATGGAGGAGCCGGTCGGGTTCAGCGCCGAGGAGATCCGGATCGAGAAGTTCAAGGTGCTGCGGGCGATCGTGCCGCCGGCCGACCTGGCCAGCTACGCCGTCCGTGGCCAGTACGAGCAGGGTTGGCTGGCCGGCGAACGGGTCAGGGGCTACCGCCAGGAGGAGGGGGTGTCGGCCGAGTCCGACACCGAGACCTACGCGGCGGTGCGGCTGGGGGTGGAGACCCGCCGGTGGGCCGGGGTGCCGTTCTACCTGCGTACCGGCAAGCGGCTGCCCCGGCGGGTCACCGAGGTCGCGGTCACCTTCAGCAAGGCCCCGCATCTGCCGTTCGCGATGACCGACACCGAGGAACTGGGCAACAACCAGCTCGTCATCCGGGTGCAGCCCGACGAGGGCGTCACGCTCAAGTTCGGCTCGAAGGTGCCGGGCAGCACGATGGAGGTCCGCGACGTCTCCATGGACTTCCTCTACGGCGAGGCGTTCACCGAGTCCAGCCCGGAGGCATACGAACGGCTGGTGCTCGACGTGCTGATCGGCGATGCCATGCTCTTCCCCCGCAACGAGGGTGTCGAGGCCTCCTGGCTGGTCATCGACCCGCTGGAGGAGTACTGGGCGAACCATCCCCCGGCGATGTACCGGGCCGGCGAGTGGGGCCCGCGGGAGGCCGACGAGATGCTCGCCCGCGACGGCCGGCGCTGGCGGCGGCCGTGACCACACGACCCGGGAGACGGCCGTGACCACACTCTGGGACACCTCGGGCAGCGCCGTGGTCAAGGCGCTGGCCGCAGAGCGTCGGACCGGTGGCGCGATCACGTCGGGCAGCGTGTTGACCCTGGTCGTGGTGGTCGACGAGAAGGGCGTGGCCGAGGCCGAGGCCGCCGCA
>DASULA010000278.1:0-42450 GCA_036278435.1 Mycobacteriales bacterium
CCAGGGCGCTCAGCAGCACCGCGTGCTGCGGGTGCACGTGCACCACCGCGCGCACGTCCGGGCGTACCCGGTAGGAGGCCAGGTGCAGCGCGACCTCGCTGGAGGGCGCCGGGTTGCCGGCCAGCACCGCGCCGTCGGACAGCGCGACCTCGGAGAGGTCCTCGCCGGTCAGCTCGTCCAGCCAGCTTCCGGCCGCGGTGACCAGGCAGGACGACCCGCCTGGCATCCGGGCCGACAGGTTCCCACCGGAACCGATCACCAGCCCGTGCCGGACCAGCCGGCGGCCGGCCGCCACCAGCTCGGCAACCAGTTCGGCAACCCCAGCAGACCCGGCCGACCCAGCCGGCGGCACGGGTCCGGGCTCACCCATCCGGAACCGCCAGGGCCGCCGCCGCCCGCTGTGCCCGGGTGGCCGCCGCCGGAACGTCGACCCGCAGGCAGGACCCGTCGGCGACCACCTGCTCGCCGGCCACCCACACGTCCCGAATCACCTGCCGCGGCGCGGAGAAGACCAGGTGGGCGATCAGGTCGTCGGGGCCGAGAACCGGCACGAACGCCGGGTCGGACACGTCGATCCGCAGCATGTCCGCCCACCGGCCGGGGGCCAGCACGCCCAGGTCGTCCCGGCCCAGCGCGGCCGCCCCGCCGCGGGTGGCCATACCCAGCGCGTCGGCCGCCGACAGCGCGGTCGGGTCGCGGCCGGTCAGCCTGGCCAGCAGCGCGGCGAACCGCAGCTCCTCCCACAGGTCCAGGTCGTTGTTGGACGCCGGCCCGTCGGTGCCCAGCCCGACCGGGATCCCGGCCGCCCGGAGATCACCCACCGGGGCGATCCCGGAAGCGAGCTTGGCGTTGCTGCCCGGGCAGTGCGCCACCGCCACGTCCTGGCCGGCCAGCAGTGCGATGTCCGGGTCGGACAGCCAGACCCCGTGCGCGGCGAGCACATGGTTACCCTCGAACAGGCCCAGGTCGGCCAGCACCCGCGGCACGCTCGCCCCGCCGTGTCGGGCCGACACGCCGTCACCCTCGTGCTCGGTCTCGGCCAGGTGCAGGTGCACCATCATGCCCAGCTCCCGGGCCCGCTGCCCGACCACCCGCAGCGCCTCGTCAGGCAGCGTGTAGGCCGAGTGCGGCCCGAAGCCGACGTCGATGCGCGGGTGATCCCGGTAGCGGGCGTGCATCCGCTCGACATAGTCGACCTGCCGCTGCCAGCCGCCGAACCGCTCCCACCCCGGGGCCACCACCACGCCGGGGGTCATCACGCAGCGCGCCCCGGACTCGTCTACCGCCCGGGCCAGCGCGCCGTGGTGGAAGTACATCTCCACGCTGGTGGTCACCCCGTACCGGAGCAGTTCAGCGCTGGCCAGCACCATGCCCCGGTACACGTCCTCGGCGTCCATCCGGGCCTCGCGCGGCCAGATCACGTCGGTGAGCCAGGTGGCCAGCGGCAGCGCGTCCCCCTGCCCGCGCAGCAGCGTCATGGGCGAGTGGCAGTGCACGTTCACCAGGCCGGGCATGACCAGCCCGTCGCACCGCCGCTCGGTCCAGCCCTCGGCCAGCGCCGGTGCCTGCGGACCGGCGCCCACCCAGGCGATCCGCCCGCCGCCGTCCACGTCTACGACCCCGGGCCGGTGCACGGTCATCGACTCGTCGCAGGTCAGCACCGCACCGCAGGTGTACCTGGTGCCGGCGTTCACGGCGCCACCCCGGTGGCGGCCGGGGCGGGGCGGATCACCCGCAGGTCGGTGACGATGGCGGTGACCAGATCGGCCGGGGTGACGTCGAAGGCCGGGTTGTACGCGCCGGCCCCGTCCGGCGCGGTGGCCGTACCGGCGAACGAGAGCACCTCGGCGGGATCCCGGTCCTCGATCGGCACGTCCGCCCCGGTGGCGGTGCCAGCGTCCACGGTCGACTCGGGCGCGGCCACCACGAACGGCACCCCGGCTCGGCCCGCGGCCAGCGCCAGCGGGTAGGTGCCGATCTTGTTCACCACGTCGCCGTTGGCGGCCACCCGGTCGGCCCCCACCAGCACGGCGTCGACCATCCGGTTGGCCAGCACGGTCGGCCCGGCCGAGTCCACCACGATCCGGTAGTCCACTCCCATCCCGGCCAGTTCGTAGCCGGTCAGTCGGGCACCCTGGAGCAGCGGGCGGGTCTCGTCGGCGTACACCCGGGCCAGCCGCCCGCGCTCGTGCAGCACGCGCACCACGCCCAGCGCGGTACCCCACTCCACGCAGGCCAGCCAGCCGGTGTTGCAGTGCGTCAGGATCCGCAGCCGTTCTCCGGGGTCGTCGCCGGCCGACCCCGGCCGGGTCGCCAGCAGGTCCAACAGCAGGTCCGCGCCGCGCTCACCGACCGCCCGGCAGCGGGACACCTCCTCGGCCAGCACGGCCCGCGCCTCGGCCAGCACCGCCTCGGCGCCGGCGCCGAGGCGGGCCAGCGCGCGGTCCACCCCCCAGGACAGGTTCACCGCGGTGGGGCGGGCTTCGGCCACCCGCCGGGCCGCCGCCTCCACCGCGCCGGCAGGGCCGGCCCGACCCACCTCCCGGGCGGCCAGTGCCACCCCGAACGCACCGGCCACGCCGAGGGCGGGGGCTCCGCGCACGGCCAGCCGGGCGATGGCGTCCACCAGCCCGTCCACCGTGTCGATCCGCAGCCAGCGCTCCTGGTGGGGCAGCACGGTCTGATCCAGCAGCAGTACCGCGTCATCCCGCCAGTCGATACACCGTGGCACACAGACAGTCTGGCATCGTGCGCACCGCATCGGTCCGGGAAGGGGTGAGATGGTCGAATCGTCGGCCTGGACATGTCCCCTCGTCGCGGGCATCGACTCTGGCCGCCGGGAACGCGGCCGGCCGGGGTGCGGCAGGATCTCGACCATGACCGGGATGGAAAACGCCGACCGACACGCCAGGGAGTCCGCCGAGCGAGCCGCGGACCAACTCCGGGCCCGCTGCGGAGTGGACCGGTTCGACCTGGCCGTGGTGCTCGGGTCGGGGTGGAGCGACGTCGCCGATGCGCTCGGCGAGCCGCTCTGGGAGGGTGCCGCGGCCGACCTTCCCGGCTTCCCGACTCCCACCGCGGTCGGGCACGCCGGCCGGGTCCGGCTGATCCGCGGCCGGCTGCGGGTGCTGGCGCTGCTGGGCCGGGTGCACCTGTACGAGGGCCACCCGCCGGCCACCGTCGGGCACGCGGTGCGCACCGCGGTGGCCGCCGGCTGCCGTACCGTGCTGCTCACCAACGCGGCCGGCGGGATCCGGCCGGACCTGGCCGTGGGCCAGCCGGTGTTGATCCGCGACCAGCTCAACCTGACCGGGCGCTCGCCGCTGGCCGGGGCACGGTTCACCGACCTGACCGGCCTGTACGACCCGGAGCTGCGGGCGCTGGCCCGCACGGTCGACCCCGGCCTGGCCGAAGGGGTGTACGCCGGCCTGGTCGGGCCGCAGTTCGAGACGCCGGCCGAGATCGGCATGCTGGCCCGGCTGGGCGCGGACCTGGTCGGCATGTCCACCGTGGTCGAGGCGATCGCGGCGCGGGCGGCCGGCGCCCGGCTGCTGGGCGTGTCGCTGGTGTCCAACCTGGCCGCCGGCATCTCGCCGGTGCCGCTGTCGGCCGAGGACGTGCTGGCCGCCGGGCGGGCGGCGCTGCCCCGGCTGGGCGCGCTGCTGGCCGGCGTGGTCGACCGGCTGGCCGCGACGCCGGAGCGCTGACGGCCCCGCCTGGTGCCCGTCCTACCCGGTGCCCGACGGCGGGGTGAGGCAGGCCGGCATCCGCTGCCTGGCGGTGGGGTTGTCCGGATCGTTGAACTGGTCCAGGGTCAGCGTGCCGGCCACGTACTGGCGCAGTTCGTCCGGCCGGATGTACTGGACGTACAGGGCCGCCAGGCAGTCCACCTCGGCAGGGGGAGCGCCCTTCAGGGCAGGCTCGTTCCTGAGCTTCGCGGAGAACTCCGCCGGGGTCACCGGTGGACCGGTGTCAGTTCCGCCGGAGGTGGCAGTCGGCGCCCGAGCCGGTGTGGTGGGGCCTGGGACGCCTGGTGCGGTCGAAGCGCCGGAGCCACAGCCGGTGAGTAACACGCCCGTCATTGCGACAACCGCGAACAGCGCGGTGGAGCGACCGATCCGCATCGGACCCTCTCCCTGCACAGGCGGGGGCAGCAGGGACCAGACCGGTCGACTCACCCGAATCCGCACGAAAGTACAAATCTACCGAATACAGGCCGACACCACCACGCGGAGGACCGCGAACGGACGCGGTCCTCCGGCTGTGATGAACGTGCGGTCCGGCCGGCGGTCAGGCCTCCAGGCGGCGGCGGAGCGTCTCGAACTCGTCCCGCAGGCCACTGGGCAGCCGGTCGCCGATCCGGTCGAACCACTCCTCGATCTGCGGGACCTCGGCCTGCCACTCGGCCCGGTCCACCGACAGGGCGGCGGCCAGGTCCTCGGCCGGCAGCTCCAGGCCGTCGGTGTCCAGCGAGCCCGGCGTGGGCACGTACCCGATCGCGGTGTCGGTGGCCGACGCGGTGCCCTCGATCCGCTCGATGGCCCACTTGAGCACCCGGCTGTTCTCGCCGAAACCCGGCCACAGGAACCCGCCGTCCTCGCCGCGGCGGAACCAGTTCACGTAGAAGATCCGGGGCAACTTGCTCGCGTCGGCCTGCTTGCCCACCGAGATCCAGTGACCCAGGTAGTCACCGACGTTGTAGCCGATGAACGGCAGCATGGACATCGGGTCGCGCCGGACCACGCCGACCTTTCCGGTGGCCGCCGCGGTCGTCTCGCTGGACAGCGTCGCGCCGAGGAACACCCCGTGCTGCCAGTCCCGCGACTCGGTCACCAGCGGGATGGTGGTCCGCCGCCGGCCGCCGAACAGGATGGCCGAGATCGGCACACCCTTGGGGTCCTCCCACTCCGGGGCGATGATCGGGCACTGTCCGGCCGGGGTGCAGAACCGGCTGTTGGGATGCGCGGACGGCTCCTCGGAATCCGGCGTCCAGTCCCGGTGCTTCCAGGAGGTCAGGTGGGCCGGCGGCTCGGTCGTCATCCCCTCCCACCAGACGTCACCGTCGTCGGTGAGCGCCACGTTGGTGAAGATGGAGTTGCCCTGCTCGATGGTCCGCATCGCGTTGCCGTTGGTGTGGTACCCGGTGCCCGGCGCCACCCCGAAGAACCCGTACTCCGGGTTGAGCGCGTAGAGCCGGCCGTCCTGGCCGAACCGCAGCCAGGCGATGTCGTCGCCCAGCGTCTCGGCCCTCCAGCCGGGGATGGTGGGTTCGAGCATGGCCATGTTGGTCTTGCCGCAGGCACTCGGGAACGCCGCGGCCACGTAGTAGACCTTCTGCGCCGGGCTGGTCAGCTTGAGGATGAGCATGTGCTCGGCCAGCCAGCCCTCGTCCCGCGCGATCGCCGAGGCGATCCGCAGCGAGTAGCACTTCTTGCCCAGCAGCGCGTTACCGCCGTAGCCGGAGCCGTAGCTCCAGATCATCCGCTCCTCGGGGAAGTGCACGATGTACTTCGTCTCGTTGCACGGCCACGGCACGTCGTCCTGGCCGGCCGACAGCGGCGCGCCGACCGAATGCAGCCCGGGCACGAACGGGGCGTCGGCGCCGAACAGCTCCAGCGCCGCGCTGCCCATTCGGGTCATGATGCGCATGGACACCGCGACGTAGGGCGAGTCGGTGATCTCCACGCCGAGCATGGGGTGTTCGGCGGTCAGCGGGCCCATGCAGAACGGGATGACGTACATGGTCCGGCCGCGCATCGAGCCGCGGTACAGCTCGGTGAGCAGCGCCTTCATGTCGTCGGGCGCCATCCAGTTGTTGGTCGGGCCGGCGTCGGCCTCCTCGCGGGAGCAGATGTACGTCCGGCCCTCGACCCGGGCCACGTCGGCCGGGTCGGAGGCACACCAGTAGGAGTTCGGCTTCTTGTCCTCGCTGAGCCGCACGAACGTGCCGCTGTCCACCAAGAGCTGGGTGAGGCGCTGCCACTCCTCCTCGGAGCCGTCGCACCACTCCACCCGGTCGGGTTGGCAGAGTTCGGCGGATTCCCTCACCCAGTCCAGCAGGTGTTCGTGTGTGGTCGGAGCCGCTTCCAAACCGGGGACAGCCGGTGCAGTCATCCTGACACTCCCTTTGAGGTCAACTTTGACCTGACCCGAAAAAGCCGACACTACGGATCCATGCCGGGGATTGATCGAGGGTAGCGCCGCCGCAGGCAGGGCGAGCCCGCCCTGTGTCCGATCTCACCCGTGTTCCCGCTGTGGTCGCTCCGTAGGCTGGCCAGGATACTCCCGGGTACGCCCGGCGCAGGGTTACCCGGCGTGTCGGCCAGAGCACCCGGCGCATTTTCAGGATGGAAATATCTGATATGTCCTTGGAATAGCAACGTCCGAGGGCTACGACGCCTGGCTCACCGTGGACATGTTGAAGTCGGGAATCCGCAGCGTCGGCATCGCGGCGCGGCCGAGCGACTCGCCGAACTCCCGGGGCAGGCAGCGCTCGGTGGCGCCCACCTCGGCGGTCCGGGCCAGCAGGTCGACCGGACTCTCGTTGAACCGGAAGTTGTTCACCGCGCCGACCACCTCGCCGCCGCGCACCAGGTACACCCCGTCCCGGGTCAGCCCGGTGAGCAGCAGGGTCTGCGGGTCGACCTCCCGGATGTACCACAGGCAGGTCAGCAGCAGGCCCTCGTCGGTGCTGGCGACCATTGCCTCCAGCGAACCGGCGTGCTCGGGGGAGTCCAGGATCAGGTTGTCCACCAACCCGGTGGGCTCACCGCCGGCCCGGTTGGCCCACGCCCTGGGCCGCAGCAGCGAGGTCAGCTCGCCCGAGTCGATCCAGCGCACCGGGCCGGTGGGCATGCCGTTGTCGAACGCCGACACCTGCGCGACCGACCAGCTCGTGATCAGGAACGGGGCGCACTCCAGGCCGGGTGCGGCCGGGTCGCTGCGCAGGCTCAGCGGCTGCTCGGTCAGCCGCTCGCCGATCCGGGAGCCACCACCCTTCTTGGAGAACACGGTGCGGCCCTCGTCGGCGTTCCGCGCGGCCGACGACCAGTACAGGTAGGTCATCAGATCGCCCACCGCGGACGGCGGGAGCAGCGTCTGGTATCGGCCGGCAGGCAGGTCGACCCGCCGGTCGGCCCATCCCAGCCGGGTGGTCAGCGACTCCTCCATACCGGCCACGTCCACGTCGGTGAAGTCCCTGGTGGCCGCGCCCACCCACGCCGAGGAGGCGAAGTCCGGCGACTTGGCGTTCAGCTCGACCGTGCCGGTGGGCTGGTCGTGGCGCAGCCGCAGCCCGGTGGACGAGCCGAGATAGGTGGTCTCCATCACGTGCTCGGCGAACCCGAAGAGCAGCCGGTCGGCCGCCCGGCACCGCGCCAGGGCCTCGCCCAACTCCGCGGTGAAGCCGGTGAACACCGCCACCGAGGTCTCGGCCGGGTCGTCGGACCACCCGGTCGAGCCCGGATGGTCGGGTATCGGCGTGATCAGCGGAGCGGCGTCGTCGGCCGGGCCGGCGTCCCGCGCGGCCCGCTCGGAGGCCGCCACCAGATCGGCCAGATCATCGGTGCGCACCGCGCTGCGCTCCACCACGCCGGAGGCGGCGCCCTCGGCCCCGTCCACCACGCTGATCACGGTCAGCCGGCGGCCCCGCATCGCACCGTTGGTGGTCAGCGTGTTGTTGGCCCAGCGCAGGTTCGTCTCGGACCGCTCGGTGGCGATCACCACCGCGCCGTCGGCCCTGGACAGGGCCAGCGCGCGCTCCACGGTCTCCTGCGGGCTGCTCATGCCCATGCCAGTCCTCGCTTCGCTGTGGGCGGGCAGGGGGTACCAGCGCGCTGTGCTTTCGGGTTCGCTCGCCGAGGCTCGCTCACCGGCCCGCCTCCCTGACCGTGTTGAGGATCCGCACACCGCGGAACAGGGCGCTCGGGCAGCCGTGGCTGACCGGTGCCGCCTGGCCCGGCTGCGCCTTGCCGCAGTTGAACGCGCCGCCCAGCAGGTAGGTCCGCGGCCCGCCGACGGCCTCCATGGCCCCCCAGAAGTCGGTGGTGGTGGCCTGGTAGGCCACGTCCCGCAACTGGCCGACGATCCGGCCGTCGCGAATCTGGAAGAACCGCTGGCCGGTGAACTGGAAGTTGTACCGCTGCATGTCGATCGACCAGGACTTGTCCCCGACGATGTAGATACCGCGGTCCACACCGGAGATCAGCTCCTCGGTGGACGGGCCGTTCGGCGCCGGCACGATCGACACGTTGGCCATCCGCTGCACCGGTATGTGGCCGGCCGAGTCGGCGAACGCGCAGCCGTTCGACCGACCCAGCCCGTTCTGCCGGGCCATCCGCCGGTCGATCTGGTAGCCCACCAGCACGCCGTCGCGGATGAGGTCCCAGGACTGGGTGGCCACGCCCTCGTCGTCGTACCCGATCGTGGCCAGGCCGTGCTCGGCGGTGCGGTCGCCGGTAACGTTCATCACCGGCGACCCGTAGCGCAGGGTGCCCAACTGGTCGACGGTGGCGAACGACGTGCCGGCGTAGGCCGCCTCGTAGCCCAGCGCGCGGTCCAGCTCGGTGGCGTGCCCGATGGACTCGTGGATGGTGAGAAACAGGTTCGACGGGTCGATCACCAGGTCGTAGTCGCCCGCCTCGACCGAGGGTGCCTTGGCCTTCTCGGCCAGCCACCCGGGGATCTGGGCCAACTCGGCGTCCCAGTCCCAGCCGGTGCCGGTGACGTACTCCCAGCCCCGGCCGGCCGGCGGCCCGCAGGTGCGCATCGACTCGAACGACCCGTGCGCCGGGTCCACCGCCACCGCGGCCACCTCCGGGTGGATCCGGACCCGCTGCTGGGTGGTCATGGTGCCGGCCAGGTCGGTGTAGAACTTGTTCTCCTGCACCTGCGACAGGGTCGCGTCGGCGTGGTCCACCCCGTCGGCGGCCAGCAGCCGCTCGGACCACTCGGTGAGCAGCCCGATCTTCTCGGTGTCCGGTACGTCGAACGGGTTGACCGCGTAGGTCGAGACCCAGGTGACGTCCGGGTAGACCGGCTCGTCGGCCAGTTCGATCCGTTCGGAGTTGATCGGCCGGCTGACTCGGGCCACCTCGACCGCCCGCTCGGCCACCCGGACCGCCTCGTCCGGGGTGAAGTCGACGCCCGCGGCGAACCCCCAGGTGCCGTCGCGTACGACCCGCACGGCGAAGCCGGCCTGCTCCTCGTCGCGGGCCATCTCCAACCTGGCGTCACGCAGCGCGAGATTCTGGGTACGGGTCCGCTCCAGCCGGAAGTCGGCGTGTTCGACGCCGAGTTCGCGGGCCCGGGTCAGCGCGGCATCGGCGAGCCGGCGCATCGGTAGGGCGAGAAACGCCGGATCGACGTCCGGTGGGGTGTCGGGCACGGTGTCGGCCTCCTGACGAACGCTGGCGACGGATGCGACCCGACAAACCCTAAACCCTGCTAACGACCATACCCGAGGGATTTCGGCCGATGCGGCCGTGACATGTCGGCCGCGCCCCGACGGGTGCCGGGGGTCCGGCCCGGGTCAGCGCGGGTCAGCGGCCGGTGCCGCGGACCTGCACGCAGCACCCGCTCTCGTCGGGCACCAACACCGCACACACCCCGCCGGCACCCAGGCCGTCCAGCAGCCCTTCGACGAAGGCCCGGTTGATCCCACACACCAACTCCGGCGAGTGCACGGCGAGCCGGTGGAACGGGCAGTTGCGCAGGCAGAGCCGGTCGGCGGCGGCCCGCACCGGTTCGTAGCCCAGGGTTTCCAGCAGGGTGGCGGCCGCGGTGAAGGCCCGCTCCGGCCCGAGCCGCCCGGCCCGGGTGCCGACCCGGGCGTCCGCGCCGAGTGCTGCGCCCCGAACCGCGGCGGCGCGCAGCGCGGCATCGCCGCCGACACCCCCGCTGACACCGCCGGTGACACCGTCCGCCGGTGCGGCGGGCCGGCCGTCCGGGCCGCAGGTGCCGTCCGCGCCGCCATTTCGGTCACCGACGGTGCCGACGGTGCTGTCGGTGTCGCCATCGCCATCGATGGCGCTCACCGCGTCCAGGAGGATCTGCCCGATCAGGTCGTACTGCCGGGCCGGGATCGCCACCTCGAACTCCACGTCGGCCGGCTGGTAGAGCTTCGGGGCCCGGCCCGGGCTCCTGGGCGCCCCGGCCGGGCGTCCGTAGTGGGAACGCAGCAGGCCCGACCTGGTCAGCTTGTCCAGGTGGAAGGCGGCCAGCCGGCGGGAGATCCCGACGTGTTCGGCGGCCTCGTCCCGGCTCACCGGCCGGGACTGCGCCCGGATGAAGTCATAGAGCCGACGCCGCAGCGTGTCCGACAGCGCCGCGACAGCTCCGATGCTTTCCGCACGCCGGCTCACCAGCCGACCCTAGCACTCTGCTGAATCACCAAGACCTGTGGTCGTATCAACCTGACCGAGCGGGCCATGTACTGTTACACCAACACACTTTGGTCAAATAGCGATGGTGTGGGCGAGGAGCGACAGTGGACGACCTACAGCAGGCCAAGCATCCGGTGACAGCGCTGGCGGGCTGGTACGGCCACCCCCTGCACCCGGCCCTGGTCTCGATCCCGATCGGCGCGTGGGTGGCCAGCGTCGCCTTCGACGTGGCCTCCCACGTCACCGGCGACGCGGCGTTCCTGGTGCCCGCCGCGGGCTGGCTGCTCGTGGTCGGCCTGGTCGGCGCGGCCGGCGCCGGGCTGGTCGGCTTCCTCGACCTGTTCGCCATCCCCAGCGGCACCCGGGCGTTCCGCACCGGCCTGCTGCACATGGCGCTCACCCTGTCGGCGTCCGTCGTGTTCGTGCTGGATGCGCTGCTGCGACGGAACATCGACACCTCGCGGCCGACCGGCTTCGGTCTGCTCGCACTGTCGGTCGCCGGCCTGCTGATCCTGCTCGGCGGCGGCTACCTCGGCGGCGAGCTGGCGTTCCGGTACGGCGTCCGGGTCGTCGAGGAACGCCACCAGGCCGAGGGGTACCGGCAGCCGCACTCACGTCACGCGTCCGGCCTGGACGAGCGCCCGAGCAACCCGGGCAACCCGCACAGCCCGGACGGTGCGCCCAACTCTCACTCGCACCGCAGAAGGAGACTGACATGACGATTGCCGCCCTGGTGACCTGGATCGTCGCCGCCCTCGGCGGGTTCTACCTGCTTGCCACCTGGCTGCAGAAGGGTGGGCTGCGGCAGCAGCGCGGTGGTCCCACCAGATTCCCGGCCGCCCTGGTGTTCGGACACTTCCTGCTCGCCGCGGTCGGGCTGATCGTGTGGCTGGTCTTCGTGTTCAACTCCAGCGCCGGCACCGCCTGGACCGCGTTCGTGATCATCCTGGTCACCGCGCTGCTCGGCTTCACCATGTTCGCCCGCTGGGTGACCGGCCGCGGCCAGGCCGGGGGTTCCTCGGGTGCCGGCGGTGAGGTTGCCGCCGAGCAGAGCTTCCCGCTCACCTCGGTGCTCGGCCACGGTGCGATCGCCGCGGTCACCCTGGTGCTGGTCCTGATCGCGGCGGTGACCGCCTGACCCGCGATCCCTCCTCTCCCACATCGGTGCCCGCCGGGGCCAGCACCTCCCGGCGGGCACCGTGTGCGTGCGGGCGGCGTCCGCCGGCCAGCCGCACCCCGGGGCCCGGTCGGACCGGTCGGACCGGTCGGGACCGGCCGACCACGGCGCCCCGGTAGTCGTCGCCGCGTATTCGTCCCGCACCGGCTCACGCATCTGGTCCTGACCGCCGCACCGGCCGGGCGGGTGGCGTCCCGGTGGGCGCACTGCGACGCCCGCTGGGCGATCGGCAAGTTTCTGCCCGATTTGAGCCTGTAGTGCACTGATCACGTGAACTTCTCCGTGACGTTCCGCACACACCATGTCGATCAACAGTCAGCACACCGCGCCCCGCCACCCGGCCACCGCCGGCACCAGGCGCACCGTCGCCAACCCATCAGACCGCGGCGCCGACACCGGCCCGCGGTGGTAGTACTGCCTCGGGCCACCGCGAGAACCCACCTGGCCGCGTCATCCTCATCGCCATCCTCATCGCCGCAGCACCACAGCGACCACGCCACGCGTGTCCGGCAAGCCGGGGACGCATCTTCGTCGACCCGGCTGGTAGTGAGGAGAGCGACATGAACGTCGTCACCCTGGTGTGCTGGGTGGCTGCCGCGCTCGGTGGGTTCTACCTGCTCGCCACCTGGCTCCAGTCAGGTGGGATGCGACAGCAGCACCACGGGCCGACCCGGTTCCCGGTGGTGTTGATCTTCGGGCACTTCCTGCTCGCCGGCGTCGGCATGCTGGTCTGGCTGGTGTATTTGTTCGACGCCCAGCGGAACACCGCCATGCTCGCCCTGGCGATCATCGCGGTCACCGCGGTGCTCGGGTTCGTGATGTTCGCCCGGTGGCTGCCCGGGCAGGTCCACCCGCCGGCCGCCGAGCCGGTGACCCCGGACGGCCGCGCCGCGAAACCGACGGCCGACGCCGCCGCGGAACCGGCGGCCGAACAGCAGTTCCCGATCGCCTCGGTGGTCGGGCACGGCGCGCTGGCCGCGGTCACCCTGGTGCTCGTGCTGATCGTGGCGCTGCGCGCCTGACCGCTGGCCACCGCCCGGTCCGACCCCGACCCGTCCGGTCAGCCCTGCCGCCAGTGCAGTCCCAGCGCCCGCACGGCCGGATCGTCGGACCCGGCCACGGCCGACCAGGACGGGGCGCCGGCCCCGCCGTCCAGCCGGTGCAGGTCGGCGAGCAGGTCATCCGGCGAGGCGAACCCGGGCCCGGCACCGGACCCGACGCCGGGATCACCGAGCAGGTCCACGTCCACCCAGTCGGGCCCGTCGGACGGGGACACGTCCAGGTCGAGCCGGGTCGGGAACGACGACGCCTCCGGCGCGAACCCGTACGGATCCACTCCGAACTCGCTCACCGGGACGGCCACACCGGCGGGGGAGGCCAGGTCCGCCCCCGACGCCGGGTGGAGCGGGTCCGAGATCGGCTCGGAGATCGGCTCGGACCCAGCGTGATCCGGCCCGGCTCCGACGTCCGCACCACCGGCGCCGTAGGCGCCCTGGGTGCTGTGACCAAGGCCGGAATCCAAGCCGGAATCCAAGCCGGGTCCGACCCCGGCGGCCTGCCCGGTGCCGCCGGGGGCGCCCACCGGGTCGGCCGGCCAGGAGTCGAGGTGGTCGTGATCGACCGGACCCGGCTCGGTCGACCCGTCGTGCCACACCGGCCCGTACGGGTCACCGGTCAGGCCGTCCGACCCGGGCGGCTCGTGTTGGTCAGACAGCGGGTCCTCCATCCAGTCCCCATGGTCGATCAAGCCGAACCCCCCTCGTTCGGGTCGGCCCCGGGCCGGCCGAACACGCCGGGCGCCACCGCGCCGCTGGCCAGCCGGACCAGCGCCGCCACCGGCGCGCCGGAACCCGGGCCGGCCGTGCGCAGCCTGGGCAGCAGGCCGTCGATCCGCTCGATCGACCCGCGGGTCAGCGCCAGACTCGCGTCGAGCTGACCGCGCCGCCGGTCCCGGTCCTGGGTGTCCATCCGCAGCGCCTCGTCGATCTGGCCGATCTGGTGGTCCACCTGCTCGATCCGGCGGGCGATCACCTGGTCCAGGGCCAACGTCAGCGACTGCTCGGCGTCGACGAACCGCCCGGCGACCTCGTTCTCCAGGGTGGCCCGGGCCTCGGCGAGCGCCTCGGCGATCCACGCCCGGTAGTGGTTCCGGTCGGCGACCTGCCTACGCAGCCGCACCATCCACCTGGTGGCCAGCACGCCCAGTCCGACCGAGAGCGGAGCGAACACCACGGCGGGCACCGCCAACCCCAGCAGCGCCGGCGCGAGCGTGACCAGGCGGCTGGCGCCCAGCCCGCCGAACACGCCGCCGACCAGCAGCAACCGGTCCTCCACCGTGGCCTCCCGGCGTTCCGGTTCGCCGAGAGGACCGACCGGGGTCGGGGCGCGGGCGAACCCGGCGTACACCTCGTCGCACTCCTCGGCGGTGAACAGGTCACGCAGGGCCACCTCGGCGACCCGGCGCAGCCGGTCCACCATCCGCTCGAACAGCCGCAGGGCCAGCGCGTGCAGCACCGCGTCGAGTTCGGCCGGCAGGCGGTCCAACGCGTCCCGGTCGGCGCCGTCGGCTCCGGCGGCACGGTCCAGGCTGGTCCGCCAGTAGTGCGACTGGTCCCGGATCTCTCGGCGCACCTCGTGCAGCGTGTCGATGCGAGCCCGAAAGATGTCGGCCCGCAGTCGCAGTTGCCAGGTACGCGCGTCCGTGCGCCGGGATCGGGCCAGCCGCTCCCGGTCCGCGCGCAGCCGTTCGGCCCGGTCCGGATCCGGGTCGAGCGCGGCCCGGTCGCCGTCCAGCCGGCGTTCCAGGCCGGCCAGCCCGGACCGCGCCGCACGCAGCGCGTTCGCCTCGTGCAGCGCGGAGGATTTGGCCGCCACCCTGGTCTGCAACAGCAACTGGAGATCGATCACCCGTGACTCGGTGCGCAGGGTGGCGGCCAGATCCCCGGCCGGCAGCGTGCCGGCCCGCTCGAACAGCCGGGCCGACACCGGCACGATGTCGGCGTCGGCGAACCGGGGCGCGTGCCGGCGGAGCAGCTCGCGGTCATCCTCGACGATCTGGCGCCAACCCCGGTACCTGTCGATCTTGGTCACCGCGAACACGACCAGGTCGACCGACTCGCTGGCCCCGGTCAGGAAACCCAGCTCCGGCGCGGTCAGCGGGGCCGAGGCGTCCAGTACGAACAGCAGCGCGGTGGCCGACCGGGCCGCGGCCAACGCTATCTCGCCGTGCGCGGCGTCCAGCCCGCCCATCCCCGGGGTGTCCACCAGGGTGAGGTTGGCCAGCAGTGGCGAGGGACAGTCCACCTCGATCATCCGCGGCGGCGGGGTGTCCTCCGGCCGGTCGCCCGGCACGGTGGCCCAGTCCCGCAGCCGGTCCGCCGGGATCGGCACCGGGGCCGTTCCGCCCGGCATCAGGGCGCGGGCGGCCGGAGTCCGACCGTGCTGGATGACCAGGTAGGCGCCGGTGGCCACGACCGGATCCACCGGCGAGAGACCCGGGGTGTTCAGCAACGCGTTGACCAGCGAACTCTTCCCCCGCTTGGCCGCTCCGACGACCACCACGGTGGGATGGTCCGGCCAGGTCCGCTCGACCTGTCCGGCCCCGGCCGCCTGGTCGGGACCAACGGTCCGGAGCAGGGTGGCCGCGGCGGTGACGGCCTTGTCCACCTCATCGGACAGCGCGGTACGCAACCGGTGCGGGGTACTCATGCGGCGCACCGCGCGGCGCGTTCCCCGATCCGCCCACCGGCGCCCGGTGCCAGCCGATTCACCCAGCAGCGGGGCTCACTCATCTGTGCCCCCGGTGCTGGGCGACTCGCTCGCCGCCGTCCGCTCACCGGTGCACCGGTAGACCGCGACCACCGGCGGGCGCACCATCCGGCCCCGGTCGGCATAACCGGGCACCTCGGTCTCGGCGACCGTGCCGTGCAAGGTGGCGTTGGCGGTCGGCACCCCGGCGGACGCTTCGTGCCTGGCCGGGTCGAACGGCTCGCCGTCCGGCCGCAGCGCGGTGACGCCCAGATCAACCAGGGCCGCGTCGATCCGGTCGGCGGCGGCCGGGCTGTTCACCCGGTCCCGGGCGTACAGGCACAGATCGATCAGGGCGGCGCGCTCGTCCCGCAGCCGGGTCAGTTCCGACGGCTCGGGCATCCCGCCGCCGGGTGCCGGGACGGCCGGAGCCGGCCCCACCGGGCTGGCCGCCACGCCGCGCTGACGGTTGCCGCGGTCGAACATCACCGCGCACCTCCCGAAGGAGTCGGGTCCAACCGCTGCCAGAGCAGGAAGAAACCACGGTGCCCGACATGGGCGACCCGGCTCTGCGCCGGGGTGGAGCCGAAGGTGGCGAAGGAGCGCCAGCGGGCCGCCCGTTCCAGCGCCATCTGGCGCAGCACCTCGACGCCGGGGTCCGAACCGACGACGCCGAGCTGGCCGGCGGGATCGTCGGTGCCGGCCAGGCAGGACAGTTCGGCGGCCATCTCCGCGGGCAGCGGCACGGCGCCCGAGGCGACCAGCGAGGCCGCCTCGAACAGTCGGAGCTGATGCGCCCAGGGCTGTTGCAGCAACCGTTCCACCGCGTCCCGGATCCTTACCCGGTCGGACGGGACCGGCGCCCGCGCGGCGACGGCGTCCAGCGCGGCGAGCGCCACCGCCGCCTTGATGCCGTCCGCCCGGCGCCCGAACGCCCCCTCGACGGCATCGCGCACCGGTGGGAATCCGGAGATGTCCATCAGGGTCCGGCGCAGTTCCCCCGTGGTGGTGGCCGGCCGGGCCTGGATCAGCTCGACCGCCCGGCGGACGCCGTACAGGTCCAGCCGTTCCAGCAGCCGGGCCCGGGCCGGCGCGGGAACGCCGACATCGGCGCGCACGAACAGGTCCGTGGAGAAGAACAGCAGGTCGCGGTGCGACGGATCCACCGCCGCGATCCGGCGCAGCGCCTGCGCGTCGGCCTCGGTGAAGTCCCCGGTGCCGGTCGCCTCGGCCACCAACCCGACCAGCGGCAGCACATCAAAGACCCGGTGCCGCAGGGCCCCGGCCGCCACCGCCGCCACCTCGGCGCCGGCGGCCATCGGATCACCGGCCGAGCCGTCCCCGGGACCGGGCTCGATCTGGTCCGCCTTGTTCAGCACCGCGACCGCGTTGACCGGGCTGCCGGTCCCCGGGGTGGCCAGATTCGCCAGGGCGCCGAACGCTGACAGCGCCTCGGCGTCGTCGGCCCGGGTGGTCTGGGTCAACACGAACAGCAGGGCCTCGGCCCGGGCGATCGCCGTCCGCGACCCGGAGTCGAGCCCGGATCCACCGGACCGGTCCAGCGAACCCAGACCCGGTGTGTCGATCACGGTCATCGAGCGCAGCATCGCACTGGTCAGGAACGCGTCGAGGTAGGCGATCCCGGCCGGGTCGACCCCCAGGTCGGCGGGCACCTGACCGGTGTCGTCGTAGGGCAGGGTGGTCCGGCCGCCGTCGGTGCGCACCACCTCGACCCGGTCCACCGTGCCGTACCGGAACCGGGTCACCAGCCGGGTGCACTCCCGCACGTCGGTGGGCGCCACCCGCCGGCCGATCAGCGCGTTGACCACAGTGGACTTCCCGGACTTGATCCGCCCGGCCACGGCGAGCCGCAGCGGGCCGGACAGCCGGTCCGCGACCTGCCCCACTCGGTCGGCCGACGCCGGAGTCAGGGCGGGCCGCAGCTCGCCGCACAGCGCCGTGAGCGCGGCACACAAGGCGCCACTCACCCCACACCACCACCGGTGTGGTCGGCCGGAACCGCGCACATCCGGGCCACCTCCCGCCGCGTACCGCCCCACCACACCGGACGTTACGTCGCCCCGGCGAGGTGCGCCCTCCCCAGATCGTGCCAGGTGGGGCGTGGAGGGGGCCGACGGCGAGGTTTATCCTCGGTCAGTGATTGTCGGGCGCGACGAGCAGGTTGTCGCGCTCGCGTCGGCGCTGAACCGGCCCGGCCTGTCGGTGGTCACCGGTGGACCAGGGTCGGGCAAGACCGCGTTGGCCCGGCAGTCCGCGCAGCGGGCCGGCCGGCAGTTGCTGGAGGCCGGCGCCCTGTCCAGCCTCCGCATGGTGCCGGCACTGCCGTTGGCCCGGGCCATCCGCGCGGCCGTGCCGGCCGACGACCCACCCCTGGCGGTGGAGGCGGTGCGGGCCCGGTTGGGTGGGGCCGCGCTGCTGCTCGACGACGCGCACTGGGCCGACCGCTACACCCTGGCCGTGTTACCGGAACTCGCCCGGCACGTCCCGGTGGTGGCCGCGGTGCGGCTGCCCGGCCCGCTCGGCCCGCCCGCCCTGGCCGCACTGCGGCGTTCGGCGGCGTACTGGTGCGCGCTGGCACCGCTGGACGGTGCCGCCGCGGCCCGGGTCGTACGCCAGGTACGGGCCGACCTGCCAGACCCGGTGGTGCGGGGGCTGATCGGCCGGTGCGGCGGCAACCCGCTGGCCTTACGGGTGCTGGCCAGGACGTGCGACCAGGCCCGGGCCGACGTCGAACCGCTGCGCGGGGTGGCCGAGATGGTGGCCGACCTGCCGCTGCCCGAGCGCACCGCGCTGGCCGCGCTCGGCCTGCTGGGCCGGCCGGCCCCGGCCGCCCTGCTCGGCGCCGGCCGGGACGGCCTGCTGCGGGCCGGCCTGGTGACGCTGGACCGGGCCACCGGGCTGGTCACACCCACCGAGGGATTCGTGGCCGAGGTCGCCGCCGGTGTGCTGCCCGACGACCAGCGCCGGGCCCTGCACCGCAGGCTCGCCGCGCTGGTCGACGACCATGGCGAGGCGGCCCGGCACCTGGTCGCGGCCGGGGACCGCACCGAGGCGGCCGGCCGGGCGCTCCGGGCGGCCGAAGGCAGTGCCGGGGACGCGCGTGCGGAGCACCTCGCGTTGGCGGTGACCTGGCTGGACGGCCGGGCCGACCCCGACCTGGTGCTGACCGCGGCCGAGGCGGCGCTTCAGGCCGGCCGACCGGCGCTGACCGGCCGGCTGGTCGAACCGCTCCACCCCGCCGACGCCCCCGGCCGGGTGCGCCGCGCGGTGCTGCTGTCGGAGTCGCTGGCCCGATGCGGCGAACCGCACCGGGCCGCCGCGGTGCTGCGCCAGGTCGCCGCCGAACTGCCCGGCCTGGACCCGACACTGCGGGGCCGGCACGCGGTGGCCTCGGTGTACGCGGCGCTGGCCGGCGACCCCGAGGTGGCCTGCGCCCTGGCCGCGGCCCCGTTGGCCGAGCTGGGCCCGGCCGCACCGCCCCGGCTGTGGGCCGCCTACGGCGCCGCGCTGCTCGGCGCCGGTCGCCCGGGCTGGCAGGACGCGGTGCGGGCCGCCCTGAACGGCGCCCGCGGGACCGGCGACCTCGCCGGCGAGTGCGCGGCCGGCGCGGTGCTGGTGGCCGGGCTGCGGGAGGGTCTGCGGACCGCCGACGCCGGTGCGCTGGCCACCGAGCTGGCCGACCGGGCCGCGGCCCGCGGGGCGTACAGCCTGGAGGTGACGTTCCGGGCCGAGGCACTGTGGGCCGACCTGCACGCAGGCGGGATCAGTGACGACCTGATCGGGCTCGCCGGCACCCTGCTCGCCCGCGCCACACCACCGGACGCCCGAGCCCTGCTGGCCGCCACGCTGGCGCTCGCCCAGGCCGACACCGGGGCCATCCCGGCGGCGCGCGCCGTGCTGCGCGAGCACGCCTCTGGCGGGGTCGGTCAGGCGGCCGGCGGCCCCCCGGCCGACCGGGACCGGTTGGCCCGGTGGGTCGCCGCGGAAACGGCCTTACTGGACGGCGATCCCGCCCGCGCGGCTGGCATCGCCGGGCCGCTGACCGGCCGCACCGAGGGGACAGCCGGGGAGACGGCCGATCTGGCGGCCGGTCTGGCCCGGCTCACACTGGCCTGGTGCGCGCCGGAGGGCGCCGCCGGTCCGGATCCGGCCAATGCCGACCTGGCCTCCGCGTCGGCGGGCCCGGAACCGGTGCGGACCACCCTGGCCGCCTGGGCGACCGGCCAGGCCACCGCGTTCGGCCGGGCGGCCGACCAGTGGGACGGGGTCATGGTGCGCGAGCGGGTGCGCTGCCTGCTCGCGGCCGGCGAGACCGGCGGGGAACTGGACTGCCTGCTGGCGGCCGAGAGCGCGGCGGAACGGGCCGGGCTGGTACTGCTGCTCGGCCGAACCCGGCGGGCGCTCCGCCGGCACGGGGTGACCCGCGGGCCGGCACCGGTTGCCACACCGGCAGGGCCGATGGGCCTGTCCGCCCGCGAGTGGGAAACCCTCGCCCTGGTTGGTCAGGGTCACAGCACCCGCCGGATCGCCGAACTGCTCGGGCTGACCCGCAACACCACCGAGACCTACGTCAAGCAGGCAATGTCCAAATTGGGCGCGCGCACCCGCACCGAGGCGGCGGTCCGGGCCGCGGCGCTGGCCGGCTCTGGTACGCCCGACGCCGGCGTGCCGGCCGGGCAGGGTTCCCCCGGCGGCGGGCCATGAGCGCGACGTCCCGGCCACCGCAGGTGCTGTTGCCGGCCAACGGCGACGTGGCCACGGTGGCGCGTGACCTGACCCGGCAGGGATGGCGGGTGCACCCGGGATTCAGCCTGCCGGCCGAACCGTGGGACGTCGGCACCCGCCGACTGGTGGCGGTTGGCCGGGTGCCGAACGCGGCGACCGCCCAGGCGGCCCTGCTCTGCGCGGTCCGCGGCGCCGGCCTGGTGGTGGCGATGGACCGGGACACCGCCTGGGCCGCGGTGTTTCTGGCGGACCTGGCCAGGATCCGCCCGGCCGTCCGGCCGCCCGCGGTCACCGACGGCCTGTCGCTGTCCGACGAGCAGCGCGCCCTACTGGATCTGCTGGCCGAGGGGCACTCGATCGCGCAGGCGGCCCGCCGGCTGTACCTGTCGCTGCGTACCGCGAACCGGCGGGTGGCCGAGGCGCGCGCAACGCTGGGGGTCTCGACCACCCGGGAGGCGGTGCTCGCCTACGTCCGGCTGCGCGGCCCGTAAGCCGGTCGCGTCCCGAAGCCGGCTCCGCGAGTGAGGTTTTCGTGCGAAAACCTCGCGTCGGACGGGGGTGGACATCGCTGGTCGACGCGTTAGTCCCCGAAGTGCTGCTGCCACCAGGACCTCAACTGGCCGGGCCGAAGGGTGTCGGACGTGGCCAGCCCCCAGATGTCGCCCTGCCGGCGATCCCAGTACAGGGCGGCCCCGGCGGTGGCCGACCCGGACTGACCGGACTGGCTGGCCGACCGGAACGTGTCGAGCGAACCGCCCTGCCAACTACCCGGTTCGCGGGTGAATCCCTCGGCGGCCTCCTCGGTGGTGCCGATCAACTCCCTGAGCTGCGCCAGCGGTAACAGCGTGTCGTCGGCGCGGCCGACGGTGACCTGTACGCCGTTGTGGAACGTGCAGGTGGCCGAACCGGGCACCGCCACACCGAGCGCGCCGGTGTCACACGAGGCGATGTCGCCGTACACCGGCCGGAGGTAGTCACGCACCCGGGCGTCGGAGAAGAACCGGTCGAAACTGGTGTTCGTCCGCGACCCCGTGTTTCCCCCGGTGGCCGGGCCGCCCCGGCCGCCCAAGCCACCGCCACCACCGCCGCCGCCGTTGGTGAACACCAGCACGAGCACCGCGGCCAGCGCCACCGCGACGGCACCGCCACCGGAGAGGAGCACGGCGCGGCGCCGGACCCGTGCCGGTGACGCCTGCCGCGGGCCGGGGAACCCCTGCGCCGGCCGCCCCCCGGGCTGCGGCACCGGCGGCTGCCGGCCCGGCGGAACCGGCCCCGGTCCCGACCGTGGGAACCCGCCCGGCGGCGTTGTCGCAAGCACCGGCGCTCCCGGCGTGGTCACCGGCAGGATGCCGGTGGGCCGGGCCGCCGGGCCGTACCCGGCCGGGTCGGCCGCCCCCAGGTACAGCGCGCCGGCGACCACGCTGGTCTCCGGCTGCTCCAGCGTGGTCGGGGTGACCCCGAGCCCCTGCTGGATGAGCCGGGCGACCAGCGGGACCCGGGAGGAGCCGCCCACCAGGTAGACGCCGGCGAGTTGGGCCGGTTCCAACCCGGAGTCGGCGATGGTGCCGCGCATCAGGTCGATGCTGCGGGCCAAATTCGGCCGGATCAGGTCCTCGAACTCCGGCCGGGTCAGATGCACGTCGGCGAACGGCTGCGGCAGTGCGATGTCCACGTGCGGGTAGCGGGACAGCGCCTCCTTGCCGTCGCGCACGTCGGTGGCCAGCGCGCGGGCCATCCGCCGGCTGGCCGCGTCGGCCGGCGCCAGCAGCCGGCGCCAGGCCGGCTCGTCCACCCGCTCGGCGTGCGTCCGGCCGATGTGCTCGACCACGGCGTGGTCGAAGTCCAGGCCACCCAGGTCGGCCAGGCCGGCCTCGGCCAGCACCTGGTAGCCGTTGCCGCGGCGGGCGACCACGGCGATGTCCAACGTCCCGCCGCCCAGGTCGTACACGGCCAGCGCCTGCCCGTCGGACAGCCCGCCGCCGGACAGGGTGGCGAAGTGGGTGGCCGCGGCCACCGGTTCGGGCACCAGCACCGGGTCGTCGGACAGCCCGGCCTGCCGGGCCGCGACGACCAGGATCTCCCGCCGGTGCCAGCCCCACCGGGCCGGGTGGGTCAGCCGCACCTGGTCCGGCGGGCTTCCCAACTGCCGGCGTACCTCCCCGGCGACCCGCCCGAGCACTCCGGCGATCACCGTGGCCACCGGCACCGCGGTGCTGCCCAGCAGCAGCGTGCCGTCGTCGATCCGTCGTTTGGGGTTGGGTTCGTATCGGCTCGGGTCGAGGCGGGCCTGCCGGTCTGCGTCCCGGCCCACCGCGAGGGTGCCCTCGTCGGTGAGGAAGACCGAGGAGGGCACCAGCGGCGACCCGTCGATCGTCACCAACCGTGGCGCGCCGCCGTCGAGGCCGAGGCCGGCAACAGTGTTCGACGTGCCGAAGTCGACGGCGAGTACCCGCATTCGCGCCCCTTCTCCGCATGGCGACACGTGGCGACCCGATGAAATCCTGCCACCTTCCCCGATTCCGCAGGACAGCACCTGGATTCACGATGTGCGCCAGGTCACCGGTGTTCACCGGCCGGAACGTGACACCGCTGCGAGGATGGGCGGCATGGCCATGACGTACCGGATCACCTTCGTGTGCACCGGAAACATCTGCCGGTCCCCGATGGCCGAGGCGGTGCTGCGCCGGATTCTGGATCTGAACTCCGGCCCCCGGCCGGCCAGCGGATCCGGTGATGTCGTGGTGGACAGTTTCGGCACCACCGGGTGGCATGTCGGGGAACCGGCGGACCCGCGGGCGGTGGCCGCGCTGCGGCGGCGTGGATACGACATCTCACACCGGGCCCGGAAGTGGCGCCCGGAGCTGTTCGCCGCCAGGGACCTGGTGGTCGCGCTGGACTCCGGGCACCTGGCCGACCTGCGCGCGGGCGCGCCGGATCCGGCCGCGGCCGGCCGGGTCTGGCTGTTGCGGTCGTTCGACCCGGCTACCCGCGGGTCAGGCGGGTCGGAGCTGGACGTGCCCGACCCGTACCACGGCGGCGCGGTCGTCTTCGACCGTGCCCTGGACCTGATCGAGCGTGCCTGCCGTGGCCTGGCCGACCGGGTCCGCGGCGTGGCCGCCCCGACCTGACCGGAGCCTTCCGGCGTCGCGGACCCGCTTTGTCGTGTCCGTTTACTGAATTATCAAAGAGATCAATACCTCCCGCTGGTTTCGCAAAGGTCAGCGCCGGCGACACGACCGCCGTGAAATTCCGAGGCATCCCAGAGCCGTACGGCCGGGCGCTGCGGGTGCCGCGTCGGGTTCACCCGTGGACACAGAAAGCCGCCCCGTCCGGGGCGGCTTTCCGCGAGCGCTCAATCTATGGGGTCACACGCCTTGGGCGGGCGTGACCCGGCTACGCGACCGCGGCAACGGGTGCGCGGCGGCGGATATCTGGCGGTATCAGTGCCCCGACGCGGTCGGCGCCGGCAGTCCGGCGACGAGCCCGTCGAGACCGGGCAGGGTGGATCCGCTCAGCGGTGCCGAGCCGGCCACCATCCCGTGCACCGCGTTGACCGCGGCGTCGGCGGTGCTGGTGGCGGTGTCACCGGGCACCGACCGCAGGCTGGTGCCGGGCAGCGTGCCCCGGACCGCCCTGACGGTGGCCGGCAGGTCACCGCCGAACCCGGTCACCCCGGACCCGCCCGCTCCTTCGGCGGCGGCCTTGTTCACCACCGACGTGACCGCCGTTGTCGGGTCGCCGTTCGGCAGCCCGGGAATCGTGGGCAGCGCGCCGGCCGAATCGGCGGTGACCGGGACGGTCGGAAGGTTCGCCGGCACGGCCGGGAGGGTCGGAAGCTGCGGGACGGCCGCCATCGCCGCGGCCGGGGTGCCGGCCGGGATGGTCGCACTGCCGATCGGGTCGAGAGCGTAGGCCGAGCCGGCACCGAGCGCGCCGATCAGCCCGGCGGTCACCACGGAAACGCGAACGAAATGCGTGAACTGCATGAGGATTCTCCTGTGAACTAGTCAGGCCTGGACGAACGACTGGCCGCGACATGGCCGCGACGTGGTCCGCCGGGGGCGAGGGCACCCATCGCGGCGCCGGTCGGCGCGAAAGGGCCGACCGCACCGACGACTCCGGCGCGCCGGGGTCACCCCGGTCACCGGCTCCGGCGGGACCGGACGGTCAGTCGGGCCAGACCGGGGGATCGCCCGCCAGCCGGCCAGTGGCAACGCCCCGGATCGGAGCGCACCAGGCCGGTGCCGGCCGGGCCGGACTGGGCGGTGCGGTTGCCGGCAGGCCGCCGACCCCACCGGAGTGACCGGGCCCGGACTCGCCCTCGGGAGGTGCCGGCCGGCCGTTTCCGGGCGAGGGCGCGAAGGGTGGACGTTCGCCCCTGCGCGGGGTCGGGCCGGAACGGTCCGGCCGGGAGTTCGTCTGGACCTGTGCCCGGCCCGGGTCACGGCGCGGCCCGGTGCCCGGCCGGACGTGCCGCGCCGGTGCGGTGCCAGAACCCCGGTGTCCCGGCCGGAACCGCCGGTGTGCCGCAGACGGGTCGGTCGGGCCGGGCGGGCCCGGAAGTACCTGCCCCAGGACCGCTGCCGCCCCGCCCAGCGGGTCCACTCCGACCACCGACCCGGCGGTCCGGTCCAGCGTGTCGACCAAATCGGGCGTGCCGCCGGCTGGTCCGGCCACGGCCGGCAGCGGGGCTCCCAGCAGCGATGGCACCGGCCCGACCCCCACCGGCACCGGGGTCGGGCCGGGCAGTGCGAGCGGCAGCGGGTCGGACGTGCCGGAAGGGAAGTCCGGCACGTCCACCGCGATTGCCCGCGGGGCCGGCTGCGGAGTGCCGGCGTAGGCGTTGGCGACCGCACCACCCAGGGCGGTGAGCAGCCACGCCGCGGCGACGAACACCGAGAGCACGATCGCGCGCCGCAGCACGGCGGAGCACGGACACCATCCGCTGTGGACGGACGTGCCAGGGACAGCCGAGGTGACGGCGGGGTGAGCG
This sequence comes from Mycobacteriales bacterium, assembly GCA_036278435.1. Classification (GTDB taxonomy): domain Bacteria; phylum Actinomycetota; class Actinomycetes; order Mycobacteriales; family DASULA01; genus DASULA01. The sequence goes on from DASULA010000278.1 coordinate 25,046, forward strand.
GAGCCGGTGACAAAAGCGCCGGGGACAGCGGCGGTGACACACCCGCCTACCCGCGACACCTGATCCACGACTCGTCCACACCTCGCCGGCTGGTTGACACGTCCGGTTTCGTGCTATTCAACGAGTGGATCGCGGCAAGGTCACGCCCTGATCCCGGGTCATGTCACCGGAGTGTCCACTCAGGTCACCGGGGTGTCGACCAGGTGCTCGGCGATGAACCAGACCTGGAGTTCGTTGGTCCGCAGCACCTCGCTGATCAGAAGGTCGTTCGTACCGTGGTCACCCATCTCCTCAGACCGGCGGGCCGCCTCGTGCACACCGGTGAGGATGATCTCGTGCGCCTCCAGCAGCCGGGAGAGCATCGCCGGGACCTCCTCGGCGCCGTCCGGCGGCCGGGGCACCGTGGTGATCTCGGCGACCTGGCGCGGGTCCCCGACCGCGATGCCACCCAGGGTCTGCACCCGCTCGGCCATCGTGTCGACCAGCTCCGCCTGCTCGCCGGCGTGCTTGTCCAGCAGCAGGTGGAGTTGGTAGAACGTGTGCCCGCGCACCAGCCAGTGGCACTTCTTGTATAGGTTGTAGATGATCTGACTGTCGCTGAGCACCTTGTTCAGCCGCTGGCAGCTTTCCATTCGCGCCTCGAACGACAGGGCCAGCGGCAGCAGCCGCAGGGTGCCGAACCGTTGGATCTGGTTGCCCTGCCGGTGCAGCATCGGCTGGCTGTCGCTGAGCTGAGCCGAGATCTCGGCCATCCCCACCTCCGGACGTCCCGTGTCAACTACCGCCCGTGGGCACGTCCCCGGACCGTGTCGTGATACCCCGGCCGGGCAACTCACACACGTCCGGCGAACCGCTCGTAGGCGTCCGGGGAATCAGCCACACAGCGCCAGCACCGCGCCGTCGTGGTCAGTGACCAGATGCGGCCCGGGTCGGGCCGAAAAACGCGCCCGGTCGCCGCGCACCGGCGCGCGCCGGCCGTCCGGACCGGCCAGCAGCAGGCCGTCGCCACCGAGTACGACCAGCTCACCGGCCACCGGCAGCAGCACCGGGCCGTCCCGGTCCGCCGACACAGCGGTGCGGCCGGCCCGCAGCCCGTCCAGTACGCCCTCGACGGACCGTTCCGCGCAGGCCACCCAGGTGGTGGGCTGCCCCGGTGGCGCGTCGGATCCGGGCCGGTGCCAGTCGCTGCCGCCCACCGGCGCCACCGGCCCGGCGGCCGACCCCGTCCCCGCCGGGTCGGACACGCTCGCCGTCCACCCCACCCACGCCATCCACCAGGCCACCGGCCCGCCCCAGCGGCGGTCCAGCCAGGTCCAGTGCCACACCTCGGCCAACGGCGGTCGGCGGCCCAGCGGCTGCCGCCACGCGCAGTCGGCGGCGAGCGGATGGTTCACCGACATCAGGCCACCGCGGCGCTCGGACTCGGCCAGCCAGCGGTCGGCCGGTTCGCGGAAGTCGATCCAGCCGACCTCGCCGAGCACACCGGCGTGACCGCGGTCGGTGGTGACCTCCTGGCCGGGCAGCAGCACGACGCCGGCAGCAGCGCCGGCCGGGCCGAGTTCGGCGTGCTGGCTGACCGTGTTGTGGTCGGTGACGGCGAGGAAGTCCAGCCCGCGGGACGCCCCCAGCGCGGCCAGTTCGGACACGGTGAGCGCCCCGTCGGAGTGCACGGTGTGGGTGTGCGGGTCGCCGGCCAGCCAGCGGAGCCCGGGCTCGTGCGGCAGGTCCCGGGCCGGCGGCCGGCCGGTGACCCGCGGCACCGGCGCCGCGCTCGCCTCGGGCGGGCGGACCGGGCCGAGGCGGACGGTGACGCGCCAGCGCACCCCGTCCGGGCCGATCCGGTGCAGCCCCAGCATGACCGCCCAGGTGCCCGGTTCGAGTTCACCGGGCAAATATCCGGGGGTGGCCGCGGCCGGTCCAATGGCGAACCGGTCCCGGGCGGTGCCGGACCAACCCCTGAACCCGGCCGGGCCGAGGCAACCCAGGTCGATCGCACCGGCTGACCGGTCGTAGTCGAGGGTCACCGTCAACCCGGGACACCCGGCGGGCACCTCAACCGGGAGATACTGGTGTGGCTGCCCGGCCCGGTCCTCGCGGGTCCACACCCCGCCGTACTGGCTCACCGCCCCATCCCACCCCGGGTCCGGTCAGCCCGCCGGCCGATCGGCGCCCGACACGATCAGCGCCACCCCCACCGCAGCGGCCACCAACCCGGCGAACTGGATCCGGGCCACCGGCTCGCGCAGCACGGCGACGGCCAGTAGGACGGTCACCGCGGGATACAGCGCGGTGACCACGGCCACGATCGACAGCAGTCCGTGACCGGTGGCGAGCACGAACAGCAGCACCGCGGTCACCCCCAGCAGGCCGGCGGCCACCGTGGCGGGCAGTTCGGCCCGGACCGGTCGCAGCCGGCGGCCGGTGGCCAGCCCGAAGCTGGCCAGGGCGGCCAGCGCGGAGACCTGCGCGGCCAGCAGCGGCCACAGCCCGTTGTCGGTGCCGGCCCGCTGCAACGCCACGAACAGCAGGGCGAATCCGGCGCCGGCGGCCAGTCCCTCCCGGACGCCCAGCCGTTCGGTGACCCGGTCGGTGCGGCGCCCCCGGGCACCGGAACACACCGCCACGATGGCCGCGATGGCCAGCACCACCCCGGCCACCGAACGCGCGCCGAGCCGCTCGCCCAGGGCCACCCCGGCCAGCACCGGCAGCGCGGCGGCGCCCACCCCGGACAGCGGCGCCACCACGTTCATCCGCCCGGTGCCCAGTCCGCGGTACAGGGCCAGCGTGCCCACGGTGGCTCCGGCGCCGGCCAGCACACCCCAGGCCATCGGGCGCACCGCGGGCGCACCGCCGAACACCGGCAGGATCACCAGGAGCAGCACCAGACCGGCCGCCTGACCGATGACCAGTACCAGCAGCGGCCCGATCCGGCGGCTCACCAGACCAGCGATAAAGTCCGACGAACCATAGGAAACCGCAGCCAGGAACGCGAGAAGCACCGCCATCGACCCACCGTAGGCCGTCCCGGGACGGATGAGATCACACCCCTCGCCGCGGCAGAACCCCGGCGTCGGGCGGTGGTGGAACAGCGGGCCGGCGCCGCCGAATCAGCGCGACCCGACGAAGGACGGGTAGTCCCGCTCCAGCGCGGTCACGACCGCCTCGGCCGAGGTGCGGCCGGCCCGGTGGACCGGCGCCCCGGCCCTGCCCTGGCCCCAGTTCACCGGTTCGGGCCGGTGAACTGGGGCAGGTGCTCGCGGTGCGCGGCCAGCCCCTCGGCCAGGATTGCCTCGGCGGCCCGTTTGCTGGTCACGAACGGGTGTGACATCAGCGCCTGCAACGCGGTCCGGAGGTCCCCGGTCACCGCGGCCCGCTCGGCCAGCCACTCGTACTCGGCCACCGCCGCGGTCAGCCCGCGAACCGGCCGCGGCACCGGACCGGCCACCATCGGGGTCACCCCGGCCGCCGACAGCACCGCCGGCACCTCCACCACGGTGCCCGCGTCCAGCCCGGTGACCGCGCCCCGGTTGGCGGTGTTCACCACGAACCGGCCGCCCTCGTCCCGGGCCAGCGCGCAGATCACGTCCACCGCGAACTCCCCGTGGTCGCCACCGCCCCGCTCCCGGCCGGGGTCGGGGCGCTCGGCCTCGGCCGCCGCGGCGACCCGCCGGTAGTACCCGGGCAGCATCGCCGTCAGATCCTCGGCCCGGGTGGTGCCGCTGGCCCGCAGATCGGCCATTATTTCGTCGTGGAAGAAGTAGTACCGCGCGTAGGAGTTGGGCAGCAGGCCCAGCGCGGCGCCGATCTCCACCAACTGCGCCGTCGCCGGGTCGGCGCCGGCCGGGGGGCGCAGTCCGGCCAGTCTGGCCGCGACACCCACGTCCGCCCCGTCGACGCGCACGCGTTCGCCCCAGGTGGCGTGGTTCAGCCCGATCCAGTCCACCTCCAACCGGTCCGCCGGCAGGCCGAGCAACCCGGCCCACAGCGCCTGGTCACCGGCGTGCTGGTCGCACAGTCCGACGATCCGGGCGGCCGACTCCCGGATCACCGCGCCGGTGACGATGTTCGTCGGGTTGGTGTAGTTGACGATCCAGGCCCGCGGCGCCACCTCGGCCAGCAGCGCGGCGATCCGCAGCAGCACCGGCACCGACCGGCAGGCCATCAGGAACCCGCCCGGCCCGGCCGTCTCCTGGCCCATCACCCCGTGCCGCAGCGGGATCGACTCGTCCAGGTGGCGGGCGGGCAACCCACCCGGGCGGAACGTGGTGAACACGAAGTCGGTGTCGACCAGGGCGGCCCGCAGGTCCGCCTCGGCCCGCACGGCCAGCTCGGCACCGGCGGCGGCGAACATCCGGCCGGCCAGCCGGGTCATCAGGTCCAGGTGGTCGGCGTGGATGTCGTGGAAGACCAGGTCGCTGCCGGCCAGGTCGCCGGCCCGGTGGATCAGCCCGCGGATCACCCCGGGCATGTAGCCGCTGCCCGCGCCGACCACGGTGATCCGCCGCCGCTCCGCGCCACCGCCCGGGCCGGACGGCACGCCCGCCGCCGGCACCGTTTCGGCGTCGGCGTCCATCGGCACCATCGGCCTGGTCACCGTCATTCGGCCACCTCCACAGTCCGCGCGGCCGACCCACCGCCGGCCGGGGGCCGGCCGTAACCCATGGTGGGAAACGCCCGAGGCATCTCCCGCACCGTGCCGTCGGGCAGGTAGGGCAGCAGGAACGCGTAGTCCCGCCGGAACTCCGGGATCTGCCCGGCCTCCTCCCACCAGGCGGCCAACTGGCCCCAGCACGGCGCGCCGAGCGAACCGCTGTGCTGCTGCACCGACAACCCGGCGCACAGGTTGGCGAACCGGAGCCGTTGCGGCAACGACCAGCCGGCCAGCGACCCGAACACGAAGCCGGCGTCGAACACGTCGCCGGCACCGGTCGGGTCGAGCACGTCGGCGACCGGCAGCGCCGGCTCGTCGGCCACCTCGCCGGTCCGCCCGTCCACCCCGAGCGCGCCCGCGGCGCCGTTCTTGACCACGGCCACCGGCACCCGGGCGGCCAGTGCGGCCAGCGCCCGGCCGGGGTCGTCGGTGCGGGTGTAGGCCATCGCCTCGACCGCGTTGGGCAGGAACACGTCCACCCCGGCCAGCCGGTCCAGCACGGCCGGCGCCCACGCGCCGGACGGGTCCCAGCCCACGTCGGCGAACACGGTCGCCCCGCCGGACCGCAGCGCACCGGCCCAGGCCGGCGGGTCGGCGTCCAGGTGCACGAAGCAGGTGCCCGCGGACGGCGGCGCGTCCAGCAGCTCGGCCACCGGGAACGGCAGCCGCTCGCCGTAGGTGATCAGGCTGCGGTCGCTGGCGTAGGACAGCGACACGGTCACCGGGGTCGGCCACCGGTCCAGTTGCCGGGAGTACCGCAGGTCGACCCGCTCCTGCTCGGCCAGGGTGCGCCACAGGTAGCCGCCGAACATGTCGTCGCCGAAGGCCGCGGCCAGGCCCACCCGCAGGCCCAGCCGGCTCATCGCCACGGCCAGGTTGGCGATGCCGCCGGGTGCCGAGCCGAGCCCGCCGGTCCACAGTTCGGTGCCCGGCTGGGGCGGGCCGAGCAGTCCGGTGAAGATCATGTCGATGAACACGGTGCCGGTGAGGAACACGTCGAACGCCGGGTCCGCGGCCAGGCCACCGCCGCGCAGCCGGGCGCCGACCTCGTCCCGCTCCGCGCACGGATCTGGCATCGGCGAGCGTCCCGGCACGCCGGCCAGCGGCGCGCCGGCAGTCGATGGTTCCGCACTGGACATCGACCACACCCCCTGGGGAGTAGTTCGGAGAGTCGTTCTGGATGAACCTGGGCCGAGGGGAGCACACGTCAGACTGTTATGTCACAGTTTGCGGTTTTGAGACGTTGCGTGGGAACAAAGCCTTCCACGGCGAACGACGCAGCACCCACCGGCTGCTGCCATCCTCCTCCTTGCCGGCGGTCGACAACGAGCATCGGTCAGCGGTGGCGCGTACCGTCGTCTCGGCGGTCGGACCGCCGAGACGGGTGGCTTCGGCGATCCCGGTGCGGGCCGGTGCGGCCGGCAGGCCATCCGCGGCGGATCCACGGCGGGTCAGTCGGGAAACGCCGTGGATGCTGGTGGTCCGGACCTGTCCATCGCTACGTTCTGTCGGTATGTGCCTGATGACTGTCGGATGACTCGGATGACTCGGATTCCCAGGGGGCAGTGGTGACGGTTGACGACGCACCCGTCGTCCACGAGCGCCAGGCCGCGGCCGTGTTCAAGCACGGGATCCTGCGGCGGTTGCCGGCGGCCTTCGCCGCCAGGGTCGGTGCGTGGTCGGCCGGCCGGCGGGTTGTCTTCCTGGACGGCTACCCGGGACCGGGACAGTACCCGGACGGCAGTCCCGGATGCCCGCTGCTGGTGGCCGCCGAGGCCCACCCCGGTGAGCGGGCGCATCCGGTCACCGGCATCTTCGTGGAGGGCGACCGGGAGGCGTTCGCCGTGCTGCGCTCGGTGCTCGCCCCGTTCCGCGACTTCGACTACCGGATCTTCGCCGGTGACCTGTCCGATCACCTACCCGGGATCTTGTCCCTGGTGCCCGACTCGGCGCTGTTCGCGCTACTGGACCCGGCCGCGACCGCCCTGGACCACGAGCAGTTCACCGGGCAGCTGCTGGCCCGCGGCCTGGCCCCCACCGAGGTGCTGGTGCACCTGGACGTGGCCGGGCTGGCCCGGGTCGGTGCGGCGCTGCGGGCGGCCGAGGCCCGGCACCGGATCCCCGGTGAGGCCGACGTGCTGGTCATCGAACGGCTGGACCGTTTCCTGGGCGGGGCGTGGTGGCACCGCGACGCGATGACCGTGACCGCGATCGACGACCTGGGCCGGGCCGGCCGGGTGGCGGTGCGGATCGCCGGCCGGTTCGCCCAGCAGGTGGAGCGGCAGACCGGGTTCCGGACCATCACCATGCCGCTGCGGCTGCGATCCGGCCACCTGCCCACGGCGGTGTTCGTGAGCTGCGGGCGCGGTCTGGACGGGCCGTGGCACGCCGCGGACACCCTCGGCCAGGCCGGTCTGGACTGGTACGAGGCGTGGCGCTCGGCCGAGGCCGGTGCGGCCCGACCCTCCGGCGAGCAGGTCGGCCAGCTCAGCCTGTTCGGCGTCGAGGACGCCCAGCCGGTGCTCAGCCTGGAGGCGTACCGGAAGCGGCACGAGCCGCAGTGGATCACCTCGATCGAGCGCAACATCGTCCGGCTGCTGGTCGACCACGGTCCCTTCGTGCTGGCCGAGCGGCTGGTCGACGTGTACGGCGACACCCTCGGTCTGGCCGGCAGCGCGCAGGTGCGGCGGGCGGTGCGCAACCTGCACGACGATGGCCTGCTCGCCGACGACGGTACCGACGACCGGTACCACCTCCGCCAGTTGCGTCCGGTGGCCGCGGTACGCCGCCCCGGCGACACACACGACGCCGAACAACGCCCGGCCTGATCCCGCCCGTTTCGCCCGAATTATGGCGTTGTTTCACGTGAAAACCGTGCCGCATGCCTGCGGGCACTGATCCGCGACGCCGCCGCGGGCGCCTCGATGCTCGTTCTCGAAGAGGACGACTCGATTCGCCGCTGGGACGACCAGCGGCTCGTCGAGATCACCCGCCAGACAGGTTGCCGTGACACGCTGTGCTAGCAGCACCGGGGGGCCGCCATCGAGCAGTCGCCGGCGATCCCTGACGTCGTCGGATCGTGCTGGGCCAAGGTGTGGCCAGGGCGGTCATCGGCGCCGTCGGATCGAGCCCATCGTCACAGCAGTCCGGCGCGCCTGAACGCATCCACACGATGCGAAGCCCGGCTCACCAACCGTCCGGATGGCTGCCGGGCTCACTTCCTGAAGCTCAACGCAACAGGCCCCAAAAGTGTAGGCCACTCTTGGCCACCACGTAAGGTGTCTCCGTCACGCGATTCCGTAGGCCCGAATGATCTGAGCTCTGTCGCTGGGCTGGGTATCCCGCAGGACAAACCTCAGGCCGATCAGCCAGACCGCTCCGAACAGTCCGGCGACCCTGCCATGCACCTGGCACAACTTGCGACAGATTGTCAAAGGTAGACTTCACGGGTCATGACGTGTCGAAACGAGGCATGGAGGATTATGCGAAACTCTGATTGTTGTTGGTCAGTGAGTCGCTGGTCGAATGACAGTAAGGCTGAATCCGTGGACTCACAGAATTCCCGGGTCACCCTGTTATTCATCTTCTGTGGACTGTGACTGTCGGATTCACTCGTTCAGGTGATCAAACAGCGGTGGTGTCGACGTAGAATTGGTGGCATGGATAGCCTGCTCTGTTCGATACCCCGCCACACCTGTGGTGTCGGCGCGGAATCGGGCGGCGGGTTTCCGGTCACTGGAGTCGACCCCGTTGAAATGGCCGGATTACTCTCCAGTTTCGACCCCTCGGGTTTGGACGCAGATTCGCTGTTGACGGTGCTGTCCGGGTTGGAACGGATGGTTGCCGCTGCGCACGCCGTCCAGGTCACGGCGATGGCCGAGTTCACCCGCCTCCGCCCGCACACCCCGGGACGCCGGTTCGGGGAGTTCGTCGCAGACGAGATCGCTTTGGAACTGTCGATCACCCGGCGGGCCGCGGAGAACCGGGTCGCCCAGGCGGTGGAACTGACCACCCGGGTCCCCGCGGTGTTGACCGCACTGCGAACCGGGACGCTGGACCTCTACCGGGCCAGGATCATCACCGAGGCCACCTACCGGTTGGACGACACCACCGCCGGGCGGGTCGCCGACCACGTGGTGGACCGTGTCGAGGGGTGCAACGCCTCGCAGATACGCCGCATCGTGCGCCGGGCGGTGTTGCGACTCGACCCTGATGGTTCCCAACACAGGCACGAACGAGCCCGTACCGACCGAAGCGTGGTCCTCACCCCGGTTGACGACGGCATGGCCGAACTGGTCGCCCTACTGCCCGCCGAGCAGGCCACCGCGGTGTACCAGCGGGTCAACACCCTGGCCCGGGCAAGTCGGATACCCGGGGATGAGCGGGGTGTGGATGCGCGGCGGGCCGACGTGTTCGTCGGACTGCTCCTGGGCCGTCGCGACCCCGGTGTGGCCGGTGAACCGGGTGGGGCGCGGCCGTTGGTGCACGTCACCGTGGCCGCCTCCACCCTGACCGGCGCCGACAACAAACCCGGAGAACTCGACGGCTACGGACCGATCCCCGCGGCCTACGCCCGCACGATCGCCGCAGACCCCACCGGTGTGTGGAAACGACTGGTTACCGACCCGGTGGACGGGTCACTGATCGAACACACCCGCACCACCTACCGGCCACCGGCCGCACTCGACGACTTCGTTCGCGCCCGCGACCACACCTGCCGGTTCCCCGGCTGCCAACACTCCGCGCAACACGGGGATCTGGATCACACGATTCCCTGGCCGAAAGGACCCACCACGCCGGGTAATCTCGGTGCGCTATGTCGACACCACCACCGCCTGAAGCACCACACACCCTGGCGACTCACCCAAACCCACGGACGATTCCACTGGACCAGCCCCACCAGCCGGCACTACACCACCGAACCCGAAACCCACGACCCACCGTAACCACAACCCCACACCCGGACATGTCACACAACCCTCGACCCCGCCGTGGTGGAATAGATCCGACAGGCGGTTCCCAGTTCTACGGCTCGGTGGTGTCAGGCAGACGGGGTGCGCGCCAACCCGGCCACCGCGCACACCGATCTTCCCCACCGGGTATCGCCCCCTTGGTCGCCGGCCCGATCCACCAGGGACACACCCAAATGGCGCCACTATGTCGCGTCAGTCGAGGTCCGGCTCAGCCCTGTTGCATGTCGATGAAGCGGGAGTAGTGACCCTGGAACGCGACCGTGACCGTGGCGGTCGGACCGTTACGGTGCTTGGCCAGGATCAGGTCAGCCTCCCCGGCCCGCGGCGACTCCTTCTCGAACGCGTCCTCCCGGTACAGCAGGACGACCATGTCGGCGTCCTGCTCCAGGCTGTTGTGCGCCACGATCCCGTTTGCCACGAAGTTGTGCGTCCCCTTCACCGTGGCGTCGTACACCGGCCGCGGACCGCACGGCTCGATAGCCACCACCGGATCCCACCGCACGTCATCGAGGCCGGTACGCCGCTCAGCCGCGCGCACACCAGCGATGACCGGTTCGGGGATCCGGCGCGGTATGGCGATCCGGTCACCAACGGACAGGTCATCCAAGGCGACCCAGCCCTCGCCGGTGAGGAACTTGTGGTTGCCCGAGGCGGTGACCTCGCGGCCGGTGGCGAGCCGCAGCCGGTAGGTCTCCTTGACGCCGGAGGGGAACACATTGGTCAGCGGGGCGGCCACCAGCCGGCGATCGGCGTCCAGGGACCACACGAGTGTCCCGTCGAAACCATTGTCGAGCAGGTCTCCGAAACTGACCGGCGCCCCGGTGTCCGCGCGCAGCAGCGTGGTGTCGCGGGTCAGGCAACCAGACTCGCGTAGGTCGGCGAGCATGGGTTTCTTGTCGTTGCGCTGCTCGGGGCCACGGTTGAGCTGGCTGATCGCGACGACCGGGACCTCCAGCTCCTTGGCCAGCAGCTTGAGCGACCGGGAGAACTCGCTGACCTCCTGCTGCCGGCTCTCCACCCGCTTGCCGCTGGTCAGCAGTTGCATGTAGTCGACGATGACCAGTCGCAGGTCGTGTCGCTGCTTGAGTCGGCGTGCCTTGGCCCGGATCTCCATCATGGTCAGGTTCGGCGAGTCGTCGATGTACAGCGGGGCGTCGGCCACCTCGCCCATCCGGCGGGCCAACCTGGCCCAGTCCTCGTCGCTCATGTGGCCGGAGCGCATGTGGTGCAACGGCACCTTGGCCTCGGCCGACAACAGCTTCATGGTGATCTCGGACCGACTCATCTCCAGCGAGAAGATCACCGACGTCAAACCATGTCTAATGGAACAAGATCGGGCAAAATCCAAACCGAGCGTGGACTTACCAATGGCCGGTCTTGCGGCTATTATCACCATTTGTCCGCCGTGCAGGCCGTTGGTGATCTGGTCCAGTTCGGAGAACCCGGTGGGCACCCCGACGCTGGCGCCGCCGCGCGAGGAGATCGCGTCGATCTCGTCCATGGTGCCCTGGAGCAGTTGCTCCAGCCGCACGTAGTCCTCGCTCATCCGATGTTCGGTGACGTCGTAGATCGCCGCCTGGGCCCGGTCCACCACCTCGTCGACGTCACCGCCCTGGCCGGCCGCCGCGCCGTAGCCCAGGTGCACGATCCGGGTGCCGGCCTCGACCAGCCGGCGCAGCACGGCTCGCTCGGCCACGATCTGCGCGTAGTAGCCGGCGTTGGCCGCGGTGGGCACCGAGGAGATCAGGGTGTGCAGGTAGGGCGCGCCGCCGACCCGCATGAGCTGGCCGCCCCGGGTCAGCTCGGCCGACACCGCGACCGGGTCGGCCGGCTCGCCGCGCCCGTACAGGTTCAGGATCGTGTCATAGATGACCTGGTGGGCCGGCCGGTAGAAATCACCGGAGCGCAGCACCTCGACCACGTCGGCGATCGCGTCCTTGCTCAGCAGCATGCCGCCGAGCACGGACTGCTCGGCCGCGACGTCCTGCGGGGGTTGTCGGTCGAACTCGGCCGGTGGCCTGCCGATCTCGTCGGTGACCGCCACCGCCGCACCCCCCTCCGTGAGACGTCGAGCCGGTACGGGCGGGCCGGTGGCACCGCCGAGCAGCGCTGTCATGCCCGCCGTCGTACCTCGCCGGTACGACAGAACGCCGATCGTGGCCCGGTGATCGTCGCGACAGTGCCAAGAGGTTAGGAGCGCGCCCGGCGGCGGCACAACCGACCCTGTGCACAGCCTGTGGAAAACCTGTGGAAAACCCCGGTGAATCCTGTGTGGACTGTGTGGACAACCTGTGGACGGCCAGCCGGCAGGGGGGTCGCGGCCGGGTCGGGGAGCGTGGCCGGCCGTCCACACCTGTGGATAACAAAAATTCCGGGGTGGGTTGTGGTCACACCTACCGCATGAGCGAGCGTTGGCGGGTGAATCACGAACGTGGTGCGAGTGCCTCATGCGTACCCGGAACCGAGCGAGGAGGCACGGAGATGCGCATGAGCCCTGCGAACGAGACAAACCAGTCACAGGCGACACACCAACGATGACGGGCGGTGCGTCCGACGGGAACCCCGCCACCCGACCGCTGTGGCGGAACTGGGACTTCCAACTGCTGTTCGTCGGGTCGCTCACCTCGGTGGTCGGCTCGGAGATCGCCGCGATCGGCTACCCGCTGCTGGTGCTCGCGGTCACCGGCTCGCCGGCCTGGGCCGGCCTGGTCGCGTTCGCCGAGACCCTGGCGGCGGTGCTGGCCGGCCTGCCGGCCGGCGCCCTGGTGGACCGGTGGAACAAGCGGGCCGTGCTGGTCACCACCGACGCGATCCGGCTGGTCGCGGCCGGGTCTATCCCGGTGGCGCTGGCCGCCGACCGGCTTACGCTGGCCCAGATCGTGGTGGTGGCCGTGGTCATCGGCGCCGGGCGGGCGTTCTTCATCCCGGCCCGAATGGTGGCGATCCGCCGGACCGTGCCGGCCACCCAACTGTCGGCCGCGCTGTCCCAGAACGAGGCTCGCAACGCCACCGCGAACCTGGTCGGCCCGGCCGCCGGCGGAGCGCTGTTCGGACTCGGCCGAACCCTGCCGTTCCCGGGTGAACGTGGCGATCAGCCTGACCATCATGCGGAACGTCCCGGAACGGATGCAGGGCCGGCTGTTCGCCGCGATGATCCTGCTGGTCAGCGGCGCCCAGCCGCTCGGCCCGCTGGCCGCCGGGCTGTCGTTGCAGTTCGTCGGCCACCATCTGACCATGGTGCTGCTGGGGGCCTACGTGCTGACGGCCACCGCCATCGCGGCGCTGCGCCCGGACTTCCGCAATCCCGGTGTCGACGGCGCAACCAACACTGACGCCGGCACTGATGCCGACGACGAGATGACCGCCCCGGCGGCGGACCTGCCGGTGGCCCCGGCGACCGACTGACCCGGCCCGTTCCGGGCAGTGACACCCACGGGTCCGGCGGGAAGGAACTCCCGCCGGACCCGTGGGTATCACCTGCGCAGATGGTGGGTCAGGACGCGACGACCTCCACGTCCAGGCGGGCGACCACCTCGGGGTGGACCCGCACGGTCACCTTGTGAGTGCCGGCCGACTTGATCGGGTGCACCAGTTCCACCCGACGGCGGTCCACCTGCGGGCCACCGGCGGCGCGAACCGCCTCGGTCACGTCGGCCGCGGTGATCGAACCGAACAGCCGCCCACCGCTGCCGGCCCGGGCTGTCATCCGGACCCGCAGCGACTCCAGCCGGCTCCGGATCTCCTGGGCCTGGCCCAGGTCGCGCACCTCACGCACCTCGCGGGCCCGCCGAATGGTCGCGACCTGCTTCTCCCCGCCCCTGGTCCAGCGGATCGCCAGACCGCGCGGGACGAGGTAGTTGCGGCCGTAGCCGTCCTTGACCTCGATCACGTCGCCGGGCGCCCCGAGGCCGTTGACCTCCTGGGTCAGAATCAGCTTCACCGGGTCCTCCTAGCGGGCGGTGCTGGTGTAGGGCAGCAGCGCCATCTCACGGCTGTTCTTCACCGCCGTGGCGATGTCCCGCTGGTGCTGGCTACAGTTGCCGGTCACCCGCCGGGCCCGGATCTTGCCCCGGTCGGAGATGTACTTGCGCAGCAGCGCGGTGTCCTTGTAGTCGATGTAGGCAACCTTGTCCTTGCAGAACGCGCACACCTTCTTCTTCGGCTTGCGCGCGGGTGCCTTGGCCATGGAACTGCTTCGTCGAGGTCGCATCAGAATGGAGGCTCATCCGTGAGGGCGGCAGATCCGGCCGGCGGGGCGGCGGCCCACGGGTCGTCGGCGGGCTGACCGCCGGACCCGGACGAGCCGTAACCGCCTCCACCGCCGCTGCCGCGGCTGGTCCTGTTCACCTTGGCGGTGGCGTAGCGCAGTGAGGGGCCGATCTCGTCCACCTCCAGTTCGATGACGGTCCTCTTCTCCCCTTCCTTGGTCTCGAACGACCGCTGCTTGAGTCGCCCGGTCACGACGACCCGCATCCCCCGCTGGAGCGACTCGGCGACGTTCTCGGCCGCCTGCCGCCAGATGCTGCACCGGAGGAACAGCGCCTCGCCGTCCTTCCACTCGTTCGTCTGCCGGTCGAACATGCGCGGCGTGGAGGCCACCGTGAAGTTGGCCACCGCGGCGCCGCTGGTGGTGAAACGTAGTTCCGGGTCGGCGGTCAGATTGCCGACGACCGTGATGATCGTGTCGCCTGCCATGTGTCGATCTCCTCGTACCTTGCAGTGCCGTTCCTGCCCGGTGCCGACGCCTCGCCCCGCCCGTACGTCCTGGCTGACCGGCTCGGTGGCTGATGCCATTGAACATGGTCCAACCCGCGTGCCATCGAACATGGTCAACTGCGGGACTCGGCCGCGGGGAGGGTGCGGGCTCGCTTGCGTACCGGACCGCTCAGCGGACTTCCGGTCGGATGACCTTGGTCCGCAGCACCGACTCGTTCAAATTCAACTGCCGGTCGAGTTCCCGGACAGTCACCGGTTCAGCATGCAGGTCGACGATCGCGTAGATCCCCTCGACCTTCTTGTTGATCTCGTAGGACAGGCGCCGGCGACCCCAGACGTCGACCTTCTCCACGTTGCCGCCACCCTGCCGGATGACGTTGAGGAACTGGTCGAGTGACGGGGCGACGGTGCGTTCCTCAAGTTCCGGGTCGAGGATCACCATCAGCTCGTAGTGACGCACAGGTCACAGACCTCCTGTGGACTGATACGGCCACGGACCTTCCGTGGCAGGAGGACGTGCCGGTCCGCCGCAGAGGCTGCCCCCGGACGCCCCAGGTGGTGATTCCGGGCGCCCCGGATGGGTTTCGGGAACAGGCTCTCGGGCACGGGCCGTGCGACCGCCGAGTGGCGGGAGACCGGCAACCCGGCCAGGATACCCCACCCGCACCACCGCCCCGGACACCTCGGTCCGGGGCGGTGGCTGGTCCAGTTGTTCGCCGAACGGTCCGGCGGGTCGGCGGGTCAGGCCAGGCTGGTGTGCCGGACCATAATCGTCCTGACCAGTCCGGCCGAGACCATGCTCAGCAACACCACGGCGGTGATCGAGGGCAGGCCCAGCGAGCCGACCGGCCGGTCACTGGAGGCCCGGTCGAGCTGCCGGGGCTGGCTGGACGCCGAACCCAGTTGCGGGAGTTCGGTCACGCCGTCGGGAGTGTCCAGGTTCGACCCGGACGCCGCGGACGGGGCTGAGCGCGGCCGGGACGGCGCGCCTGCCGCCGAGCCGTTCCTGGGCATCTGGCCGGCTGCCACGTCACCGGGGTTGGGCGTGTAGTTGACCTGGGGCCCGGCCGGCTGCCCGGCCGTGCCGGCGTCGCTGGCCGGGGCGGACCCGACCGCCTGCCCGCCGGACTGCGTCAGCGGTGACACCGCGCCGCCGCTCGCCGGTGGCGCCGGCGTCACCACGGGCACGCTGCCGCCGGAAACGGCCCGCACGAGCACCGTGCCGGTGGTGGTCGCGTCCCTGGCCGGCAGGAGTCCCAGCACCATCGTCGGATGGTAGGTGGCGGTGTAGACGGCCCTCACCGCGTTGCTGTAGGTCAGCGCCCGTGACTGGCCCGGGTCCAGCGAGAAGGGGGACTGGGCGGCGTCCTCCACGGTGACCGCGACGCTCTTCACCGCGCCGGTGACCACGCCCAGCACGCTGCCGGCGTTCGGGTCGACGGTGTTGCGGTAGACCACCTGGTCGCCGGGCTCGATGGTCACCGAGGCCGGCGAGGGACCGTCCGCGGTGAAGGACACGGTCACCGTGTGGGCCGCCGCCGAGGCCGGGTCGCCGGACAGCAGGACGGCCGAGGTCGCCGCCACCGCCACTCCGACGAGCAGAGGCACAACCCGTTGGGCAGTTTTACCGCTTCCCATCCGTTTGGTCCTACTCATGCAGCTCCAGACCCCTTCCGGTTTGGGCGATACTCCCTTTTCTAACGATGAAAAGCTCCAAGGGTGACGGGTAGGGACAGGTGGCGACGATGTGGTCGCCGAGGCGGAGACCTTACGCCCCTCCGGCTCACTGGTCATGCGCCGACCGGGCCAGCCCGCCGGCGCGGGCGCGTGGCCGGAGAATCCGGGCCGTTCACCGCGTAGTCTCGCCGCATGTTCCCCATCGGTGCCCACGTCGACCCCGCCGACCCGCTGGCCGAGGCGGCCGAGCGGCAGGCCGAGGTGGTGCAGTTGTTCCTCTCTGACCCGCAGGACCGGAAGGCTCCGGTCGCCCGCGCCGACGCCGACGCCCTGCGCTCATCCGGCCTGGCCATCTACGTGCACGCCCCGTACGTGATCAACGTGGCCAGCCTGAACAACCGGGTCCGCATCCCCAGCCGCAAGCTGCTCTCCCAGCACGCCAGGGCGGCCGCGGCTGTCGGGGCCCGCGGGCTGGTGGTGCACGGCGGGCACGTCGCGGCCGACGACGACCTTGCTGACGGGTTCGCCAACTGGCGCAAGGCGGTCGAACGGGCCACCGCGGCCGGTGACCTGCCCGTTCCGCTGCTGATCGAGAACACCGCCGGCGGTAACTACGCCATGGCCCGGCGGTTCGACCGGCTTGCCCGGTTGTGGGATGCCGTGGGCGAGTTCGGGGTTGGGTTCTGCCTGGACACCTGCCATGCCCATGCCGGCGGCGAGGCGCTGGTCGACGTGGTCGACCGGATCAGGGCCATCACCGGGCGGATCGACCTGGTGCACGCCAACGACTCCAAGGACGACTTCGACTCCGGGCGGGACCGGCACGAGAACCTCGGTGCCGGGCGGATCGACGCCGACACCCTGGTCGAGGTGGTCCGCGCGGCCGGTGCTCCAGTGGTGTGCGAGACACCCGGCGGTGCCGCCGGCCAGGCGGCCGACATCGCGTTCCTGCGGTCCCGGTTGGCCGGTCGGGTCACCGAGGGTGGTGCCGCCGGGGTCTGGGCTCGGTGAGGCCGGCGCGGTTCCCGGATCGGCCGGCCCCGCGGCCGGCACTCCGGCCACCCGTGCCACCAACCTGGACCGTGCCCGCCGTGGTGCTGACCGTCTGCGCGGTCACGCTGCTGCTGTCGTTCCTAGACAAGTGGCAGTGCACCGGTCCGACCTTCGACCGGTTCGGCGTCTCGGCCAACTTCGGCCGGCTGAAGAACAGCAACCTGTGCTACACCGACATCCAGCAGCTCTGGATCGGTCGGGGCATCCGCGAGCACGTGTTCCCGTACGTCTCCGGGCGGTTGGTGAACGGGCAGCTCCTCGGCGGCGCCATCGAGTACCCGGTGCTGACCGGGCTGTTCATGTGGGTCACCGGGCTGCCCGCGCACGAGGACGGC